>CAZBDE010000080.1:0-11293 GCA_964490415.1 uncultured Pseudoxanthomonas sp.
CGCCCAGCGCCCCGCCCATCGCCTTGCCCAGGGTGCCGGTGAAGATGTCGATCTTCTCCAGCACGCCCTTCACCTCGGCCGAACCGCGGCCGGTGGCGCCGAGAAAGCCGGTGGCGTGGCATTCGTCGATGTGGACCAGCGCGTCGTACTTCTTCGCCAGCGCGGTGATCTCGTCCAGCGGGGCGATGAAGCCGTCCATCGAGAACACCCCGTCGGTGGTGACCAGGATCGTGCGCGCGCCGTCGGCACGGGCCTGCTGCAGCTGCTGCTCCAGGCCGGCCATGTCGCAGTTGGCGTAGCGGTAGCGCCTGGCCTTGCACAGGCGCACGCCGTCGATGATCGAGGCGTGGTTGAGCGCGTCGGAGACGATCGCGTCGTTCTCGTCCAGCAGCGGCTCGAACAGGCCGCCGTTGGCGTCGAAGCAGGCCGCGTACAGGATCGTGTCCTGGGTGCCGAAGAATCCGGCGATGGTCTGTTCGAGCCGCTTGTGCAGGTCCTGGGTGCCGCAGATGAAGCGCACCGAGGCCATGCCGAAGCCGTGGCTGTCCAGCGCGGCCTTGGCCGCGGCGATCACCTCGGGGTGGTCGGCCAGGCCCAGGTAGTTGTTGGCGCAGAAGTTCAGCACCCGGCGTCCGTCCGCCAGTTCGATCTCCGCCGACTGCGGGCTGGTGATGATCCGCTCGGCCTTGAACAGGCCCTGCTCGCGCAGGCCCTCCAGCTGGGCGGCGTAGCGGGCGAGGGCGGCTCCGGACATGGCGCAAATCCTTAACGGGAAAGGGAAAAGTGGATTTTACCGGGTTGGCGGAAGCGACGCTGGCTTAATGCTCATCGGCTATAAGAACCCCGGGCTTATTCATTTCCCGTACCCAACCTGAATAGGGAATATCTTCGTACCCGGCCAGCAGGCCATACCTAGATGGGGAGCGGTTCCATGCAGCAGCGACGCAACGAAGCACGCGGTGCGGGCGGGAAGTCGGCAGTCTGGCTGACCGGAGCACTGGCCTGCTCGCTGGCTGCCCCGGTCTTCGCCCAGGGCAAGCCGAGCGTGGAGGAACTGCAGCGCCGCCTGGAGGCGCTGGAGCAGCGCTACGGCGGCGCCGCGGCCACCACGGTGGACGGCCAGCCGCTGGACCTGGCCGTGCTCGACCAGCGCCTGCGCGCGCTGGAGCGCAACCTCGAACTGCAGGAGGAGGCGCGCCAGGCCAAGGCCAAGGAAGCCCCGGTGGTCGCCGCCGGCGCCGGCGGCGCCTCGATCAAGTCCGGCAATGGCGAGTACGAGTTCAAGTTCCGCGGCCTGGTCCAGGGCGACGGCCGCTTCTTCAGCGGCGAAGGCAGCCCCAACGACACCTTCCTGCTGCGGCGCCTGCGTCCCAGCTTCGAGGGTTCGCTGGGCAAGCTGGTCGGGTTCCGCCTGACCCCGGAGCTTGCCGGCGACAGCGCCACCGTCGTCGATGCCTACATCGACCTGAAGTTCGACCCGGCCTTCACCATCCGCGCCGGCAAGGTCAAGGGCCCGGTGGGCCTGGAGCGGCTGCAGTCCGGCAATGCCATCGCCCTGATCGAGCGCGCGTTCCCGACCGAACTGGCGCCCAACCGCGAGATCGGCGTGCAGGCGCAGGGCGACATCGTCGAAGGCAAGCTCAACTACACCGTCGGCGTCTACAACGGCGCGCCGGACGGGCGCGACGGCG
Source organism: uncultured Pseudoxanthomonas sp. (assembly GCA_964490415.1). Taxonomy (GTDB): domain Bacteria; phylum Pseudomonadota; class Gammaproteobacteria; order Xanthomonadales; family Xanthomonadaceae; genus Pseudoxanthomonas. The sequence goes on from CAZBDE010000080.1 coordinate 1,692, forward strand.
CCACCACCAATCCCGACGACAAGTTCGAGTTCGCCGCGCGCCTGTTCTTCGAACCGGTCAAGGGCCTGGGCATCGGCGTCGGCGGCAGCGTCGGCGACAAGGAGGGCACGGGCAACAACTTCCTGCCGCGCTACCGCAGCCAGGGCCAGACCCAGATCTTCAACTACCGCGCGGTGGTGGCGGCGGACGGCAGGCATACCCGGGTCTCGCCGCAGGGCTATTTCTACCGCGGTCCGTTCGGCCTGCAGGCCGAGTACATCGCTTCCGAACAGGAAGTGGTGGTCGGCGCCAACCGGGCCGACCTGAAGAACACCGCCTGGCAGACCACCGCCAGCTGGGTGCTCACCGGCGAGGAAGCCGGCTACCGTGGGGTCAAGCCGGCCAGCCCGTTCAAGCCCGACGGCGGCTGGGGCGCGTTCGAACTGGTCGGCCGCTACGGCGAGCTCGACGTGGACAGCGACGCCTTCCCGCTGTTCGCCGACCCGTCGGTGGCCGTGCGCGACGCCAGCGGCTGGACCGTCGGCGTGAACTGGTACCTCAACAGCAACCTCAAGCTGGTCCTGAACTACCTGCAGACCGACTACAGCGGCGGTGCCGCCGGCGGCGCCGACCGGCCGACCGAGAAGGCCGTGTTCACCCGCCTGCAGGCCGCGTTCTGACCCGTCCGTCCCACGACCGAACAGGAGACAAGCACATGAAGACCAACAATCAGGCCAGGCTCGCGCTTCGCGTGACGGCCGCCGCCTTCGGCCTGGCCCTGGCGGTGGGCGCGGTGGCCAAGGACGCCAAGCTGCTCAACGTGTCGTATGACCCGACCCGCGAGCTGTACCGCGACTACAACGCCGCCTTCGCCCAGCACTGGCAGAAGACCAAGGGCCAGAAGGTGAACATCGAGACCTCGCACGGCGGCGCCGGCAAGCAGGCGCGCGCGGTGATCGACGGCCTGGAGGCCGACGTGGTGACCCTGGCCCTGGCCTACGACATCGACGAGATCTCGTCGCGGGCCAAGCTGTTCCCGGCCAACTGGCAGCAGCGCCTGCCCAACAACAGCTCGCCGTACACCTCGACCATCGTGTTCCTGGTGCGCAAGGGCAACCCGAAGAACATCCGCGACTGGCACGACCTGGTGAAGCCGGGCACCTCGGTGATCACGCCCAACCCGAAGACCTCCGGCGGCGCGCGCTGGAACTACCTGGCCGCCTGGGCCTACGGCCTGAAGATCTTCAAGGGCGACGAGGAGAAGACCCGCAACTTCGTCACCGCGCTGTTCCGCAATGTGCCGGTGCTCGACACCGGCGCGCGCGGCTCGACCACCACCTTCGTCCAGCGCGGCATCGGCGACGTGCTGCTGGCCTGGGAGAACGAGGCGTTCCTGTCGATCGAGGAGCTGGGCCCGGACAAGTTCGACATCGTCGTGCCCTCGCTGTCGATCCTGGCCGAGCCGCCGGTGACCCTGGTCGACAAGAACGTGGACAAGCACGGCACCCGCGAGGTGGCCCAGGCGTACCTGGAGTACCTGTACTCGCCGGAAGGCCAGCGCATCGCGGCCAAGCACTACTACCGCCCGCAGCATCCCGAGCACGCCGACCCGGCCGACATCGCCCGCTTCCCGAAGGTCGAGTTGATCAAGCTCAATGACGTGTTCGGCTCCTGGGCGCAGGCTCAGAAGACGCACTTCTCGGACGGCGGCGTGTTCGACCAGATCCAGGCGAAGAAGTGACCTTGGCGTCCACACGGAGAAGGCAGATGGCACGATCGGGCAGGAACCTGTGGCGGGCGCTGGTCGCCGGGCTGGCGCTGGCGGCCGCGACCGCCAGCGCGGCCGATGGCAGCGAACTGCTGAACGCCTCCTACGACGTCGCCCGCGACGTCTACCGCGACCTCAACCCGGCCTTCGTCTCCCAGTACAAGGCGCAGACCGGCAAGACGGTGAGCGTGGACCAGTCGCACGGCGGCTCGAGCAAGCAGGCGCGCGCGGTGGTCGACGGCCTGGAGGCCGACGTGGTCACCATGAACAACCCGCTGGACATCGACCAGATCGCCAAGGCCGGCCTGCTGCCGGCCGACTGGTCCGGGCGCCTGGCCAACGGCAGCGCGCCGTCGTGGTCGGCGATCCTGTTCCTGGTGCGCAAGGGCAACCCGAAGCAGATCCGCGACTGGGGCGACCTGGTGCGGCCGGGCGTGGCGGTGGTGCTGCCCAATCCGAAGACTTCGGGCAACGGCCGCTACAGCTACCTGGCTGGCTGGGAGTGGGCGCGGCGCGCGTCCGGCGGCGCCGCCGCCACGGGCGAAGCGGCGGGCGAAGCCTATGTGCGCAAGCTGTTCGCCAACGTGCCGGTGCTCGACACCGGCGGCCGCGGCGCGACCACCACCTTCGTCCAGCGCGGCATCGGCGACGTGCTGCTGACCTTCGAGAACGAGATCGCGCTGCTGCGCGCCGAACTGGGTGCGGCCGATTACGAGGTGGTGGTGCCGTCGCTGACCGTGCGTGCCGACAACCCGGTGGCGGTGGTCGACAAGGTCGCCGCCAGGCATGGCACCACGGCGCTGGCCAATGCCTACCTGCAGTACCACTATGCGCCGGCCGGCCAGGAGATCTTCGCGAAGAACTACCTGCGGCCGGTCGATGCCGGCGTGTTGCAGAAGCATGCGGCCGTGTTCCCCAGGCTCAACGCCTTCCGCGTCGACGAGGCCTTCGGCAGCTGGCCCGAGGCGCAGAGGAAGCACTTCGCCGACGGTGGCGTGTTCGACCGGATCTACGCGAAGAAGTAACCATGAACAGCACCGCGATCGGACTTCCTTCCGGACCCACGCCGCCTGCGGGCGGCGTGGCCGCGCCTGGCCGCAGGCGGCGGGTGATCCCCGGCTTCGGCCTGAGCCTGGGTTACACCATGGCCTGGCTGGGGTTGATCGTGCTGATCCCGCTGGTCGGGGTGTTCGTGCATTCGGCGCAGCTGGGCTGGGAAGGCGTGTGGCGGATATGGACCGAGCCGCGGGTGCTGGCGGCGCTGAAGATCAGCTTCGGCACCGCGCTGGCGGCCGGCGCGTTCAACGCGGTGATGGGCACGCTGGTGGCCTGGGTGTTCGTGCGCTACCGCTTCCCGGGCCGGCGCATCTTCGACGCGATGATCGACCTGCCGTTCGCCCTGCCGACCGCGGTGGCGGGCATCGCCCTGACCGCGCTGTACGGGCCCAACGGCTGGATCGGGCAGTGGCTGGAAGCGGCCGGGTTCAAGGTCGCCTATACCCCGATCGGGATCTTCGTGGCGCTGGTGTTCATCGGCCTGCCGTTCGTGGTGCGGGTAGTGCAGCCGGTGCTGGCCGAAGTGGAGCGCGAGCTGGAAGAGGCCGCGGCCACGCTCGGCGCCGGCCGCTGGCAGACGGTGCGGCGGGTGGTGCTGCCGGCGATATGGCCGGCGGTGCTGGCCGGCTTCGCCCTGGCGTTCGCCCGCGGCGTGGGCGAGTACGGCTCGGTGATCTTCATCGCCGGCAACATCCCGCACGTGTCGGAGATCGCGCCGCTGCTGATCACGATCAAGCTGGAGGAGTTCGACTACGCCGGCGCCACGGCGATCGCCGCGGCCATGCTGCTGCTGTCGTTCGCCCTGCTGCTGGTCATCAACACGCTGCAGTCGCGGCTGGCCCGCGGCGAGCGGCAGAGGGGGGGCTGAGATGGGTGATAGATTGTCCGGCGTCCTCGCCGTCGACGTACTGGAGCCGGTCGTGGAATCCACCCCAACCCGCAGCCATGCCCGGCCGGCCTCGCCGACCACCGAACCGCGCTGGGTCCAGGCGGCGCTGATCCTGCTCGCGCTGGCGTTCCTGCTCTCGTTCCTGCTGCTGCCGCTGCTGCTGGTGTTCACCGAGGCGCTGCGCGGCGGCATCGACGCGTTCCTGACCGCGGTGACCGAGCCGGACGCGCTGGCGGCGGTGAAGCTGACCCTGCTGGTGACCGCGATCGTCGTGCCGCTCAACCTGGTGTTCGGCATCGCCGCGGCCTGGGCGGTGAGCAAGCACGAGTTCCCCGGCAAGCGCTGGCTGGTCAGCCTGATCGACCTGCCGTTCGCGGTTTCGCCGGTGGTCGCCGGGCTGGTGTTCATCCTGATCTTCAGCGCGCACGGCTGGGCGTATCCGCTGATCGACGAGGGCGTGACCTTCGGCCTGCCGCTGCTGGGCGAGGTGCACCTGCAGCTGCCGAAGATCATCTTCGCCCTGCCGGGCATTGTCCTGGCGACGATCTTCGTGACCTTCCCGTTCATCGCCCGCGAGCTGATGCCGCTGATGGAACAGCAGGGCACCGACGAGGAGCTGGCCGCGCTGAGCCTGGGCGCGAACGGCTTGCAGACGTTCTGGCGGGTGACCCTGCCCAACATCCGCTGGGCGCTGCTGTACGGGGTGCTGCTGTGTGGGGCGCGGGCGATGGGCGAGTTTGGCGCGGTGTCGGTGGTGTCCGGCCACATCCGCGGCCGCACCAACACCCTGCCGCTGCACGTGGAGATCCTCTACAACGAGTACGCCTACAGCGCCGCCTTCGCCGCGGCCTCGCTGCTGGCGCTGACCGCGCTGGTCACGCTGGTGATCAAGACCTACCTGGAATGGCGCCACGGCGAATCGCTGGCCGCCAACCACCGCCACTGAGGACGACCATGGCGATCAAGATCGAGCACCTCGACAAGAAGTTCGGCGCCTTCGCCGCGCTGGACGACATCAACCTGGAAATCCGCCAGGGCGAACTGCTGGCCCTGCTGGGGCCCTCGGGCTCGGGCAAGACCACCCTGCTGCGGGTGATCGCCGGCCTGGAACACCCCGATGCCGGCCGCGTCCTGTTCGGCGGCGAGGATGCCACCCAGCTCAGCGTGCAGGAACGGCGGGTGGGCTTCGTGTTCCAGCACTACGCGCTGTTCCGGCACCTGTCCGTGGCCGAGAACATCGCCTTCGGGTTGAAGGTGCGGCGCGCGCGCGACCGCTGGCCGGCGACCAGGATCGCCAACCGGGTCGAGGAACTGCTCTCGCTGGTGCAGCTGCAGGGCCTGGGCGGGCGCTATCCGGCGCAGCTGTCCGGCGGCCAGCGCCAGCGCGTGGCGCTGGCGCGCGCGCTGGCGATCGAGCCGCGGGTGCTGCTGCTGGACGAGCCGTTCGGCGCGCTGGACGCGCAGGTGCGCCGCGACCTGCGCGGCTGGCTGCGCCAGTTGCACGAGCAGACCGGCCTGACCACCGTGTTCGTCACCCACGACCAGGAAGAAGCGCTGGAACTGGCCGACCGCGTGGCGATCCTCAACCATGGCCGGATCGAGCAGTTGGCCACGCCGGCCGACGCCTACGACCGGCCGGCGACGCCGTTCGTGTACTCCTTCGTCGGCGCGGTCAACCGCCTGCGCGGCCGCCGCGACGGCGACCGCATCGAAGTGGCCGGGCTGTCGCTGCCGGTCGCCGCGTCGACGCCGGGCGACGGGCCGCTGGACCTGTTCGTGCGTCCGGAAGACCTGCGCCTCGGCGCTGAGGGCTGGCTGGCGACGATCGTGGCCAGCCAGCGCAGCGGCCCGCGCCTGCGGCTGCGTGCGCGGCTGCAGGAAGGCGAGGGACAGGAAGTGGAACTGGAGCTGCCCGCGGACGCCGAACGCGCGCATCCGCCGGGCAGCCAGGTCGCGGTGCTGCCGCTGCGGTTCGGTGCGTTCCCCGCGGCCTGAGCGCACCCGCGACGCCCGCGATGCGCCCGCGACACTCGCGACGCCCTTGACGTCGTCGTAGAGCGGGGTTTCCCGCTGCTCTTGCTTCGCGTTCGCCACGCATCCCGGGATGGCGCAGCCGGGCAAGCCCGGCTCTACGTGGGGCTTCCGTCATTCCATTTGGCGATCTGCTCGTTCCCGATCGCTTTCAGCCGGAACCGTCGGAATAACCGCTCCTTTACCCATCCCGCCGGCGCGGCGGTTCTACTGACGCCTGCTTTTGGCGGAGGGTCGATACGATGCGGATCGCGATCATCGGTGCGGGTTTCAGCGGCAGCGTCCTGGCCACGGAACTGGCGCGCGGCGCGCCGGCCGGGGTGGACCTGTGCCTGGTCGGCATGTCCGACAGCTACGGCCGCGGCGTGGCCTATGGCGAGGCCCGTTCCGAGCACCTGCTCAACGTGCGCGCGCGCGACCTCGGCGCCACCCAGGACAAGCCGGGCGAGTTCGCCCGGTGGCTGAACCTGAGCAGGCGCGCCGAGGACGGCTTCATGCCGCGGCTGGCCTATGGCGAGTACCTGTATTCGCGGTTGCAGTCGGCCGCGCAGACCTCGCTGGCCAGCTTCAACCAGATCCGCCAGGAGGCGGTGGCGGTCGACCGCGAAGGCAACAGCTTCCGCGTGCTGCTCGCCGACGGTTCGGATTTCGTCACCGACCGCGTGGTGCTGGCGGTCGGAGCCCTGCCGCCGCAGCGCTTGCAGGGCGTGGGCCCGCGCCTGCTGGTCGATCCCGGCTACGTGGCCTGGCCGTGGCAGCGCAACCTGCACGGCGAGGATGCGCTGGCGCGGGTGCCGCACGATGCGCGCGTGCTGATCATCGGCACCGGGCTGACCATGGCCGACACCGTGGTGACCCTGGTCCGGCGCGGCCACCGCGGTCCGATCACCGCGCTGTCGCGGCACGGCCTGCTGCCGTGCGCGCACACCGACGAGCCCGGCCTGGGCATCGCACTGCCGCCGAACGTGCTGCATGCGCTCAACAGTGCCGATGTCGGCCTGCTGCTGCGCACCCTGCGCAGCCTGGCGCCGATCGTGCCGGACTGGCGCGGCCTGATCGATGCGCTGCGCCCGTACCTGCAGGGTTACTGGAAGGCCCTGCCCGACGAGCAGCGTGGGCGCTTCCTGCGCCACCTGCGTTCGTACTGGGAAATCGTCCGCCATCGGCTGGCGCCGCGCGTGCACGAGGAACTGGCCTACCTGCAGGAGCAGGGCCAGCTGCGGATCCGCGCCGGGCGCCTGCTGCGCGCGCGGCGCAGCGAGACCGCGATCGAAGTGGTGCTGCGCGAGCGCGGGCAGGCGCATGCCTCGGCCGAGGAGTACGACGTGCTGGTGCGCGCCACCGGCCTGGACACCGACATCGACCGCACCAGCCATCCGCTGGTCGGCCAGCTGCGCGACGCGGGCACGATCAGTCCCGATCCGTTCGGCCTGGGCCTGCGCGCCACCGCCCAGTTCGAGGTGCTCGACCGCCATGGCTCGCCGGTGCGCGGCATGTACTGCATCGGTCCGCTGCTGCGCGGCCAGCTGTGGGAGATCACCGCCGTGCCCGAGCTCCGGGTGGCGGCGCGGGAGCTGGCCGTCCAGCTGGTGAAGGCGCGCGAGGCGCCGCCGCGCAGTGCCGGCGGCGGCATCGCGTCCGCACGCGCGATGGTGCGCGCCGGGTAAAAGCGCCGGCGTGGGCGCGGCGGAGACGGGTGTGGCGCATCCCCGGTGGGCTTTCCGGGCATGGCCAGGAGGCGGGTTCCACTGATGCAGGGAGCAGCGCCCGCCTGATGCCGGGTCTTCGCATGTACCTGTTTCCGGTTGTTTTTCTGTCCCGTGATGTCCTGCCCGGGCCGGTTTCGCATGACGCCGGTCCGGCACTTGACGCGGGGAATGTTGCAACGCAATATCGAGCGGGTTAAACATTTGTGAAGCCGTGAGCGCCTTTGCAGAACCCGGCGCCCACGCGATCCCGCCCAGCTGCAACACCCCACCGAGAGAGGAGATCCAGGATGAAGCCGTTGAAGCTCGCCGTATCGCTCGCCGTTGTGCTGTCCGCTCTTCCGTTCGCCGTGTTCGCGCAGGAGGCCGATGAGGCTTCCTCGCCCTGGAGCTGGTCGGTCGACGCCACTTCCGACTACGTGTTCCGCGGCGCCTCGCAGACCGATGAAGGCCCCGCGCTGCAGGCCGGCCTGACCTGGACGAGTTCGTCCGGCTTCTACGTCGGCGCCTGGGGTTCGAACGTCGACTTCGGTTCCGGCGGCCCGGACGTGGAACTGGACACCTTCATCGGCTACAGCACCGACCTGGGCGACGAGTTCGTCAACCTCGACGTCATGCTCAACCGTTACAACTACCTGGGCGGCAACGGCAGCGACCTGGCCTTCAACGAACTGCTGGCCACGCTGACCTTCGCCGGCTCCTTCAGCGTGACCGGCACCTACACCAACGACGTGTGGGCCTCCGGCGAGGACGGCTGGTATTTCGCCGCGGCCAAGAACTTCTCCCTGCCGGCCGATTTCGCCCTCGACCTGAGCCTGGGCCAGAACATCTTCGACAGCAGTGTGGCCCGCGACTATATCGACTGGGGCGTCAGCGTCAGCAAGGCCTGGGGCAACTTCAGCGCCAAGCTGGGCTACGTCGGCACCGACAGCGACGGCAAGACCAATTTCGGCGAGCTGGCCGACGACCGCGTGGTCCTCACCCTCAGCTACGGCATGTGACCTGCGGCGGGCCACGTCCCGCCCACGGGGAAAAAGGCGCCGGAGGGCGCCTTTTTCCTTTCCGGCACCGTCGCGCGCGCGGCGGCCGGGTCAGTTCCAGCCCAGCACCACCTTGCCGGCCTTGCCCTGTTCCATCAGGTCGAAGCCCTGCTGGAACTCCTCGAACGGCAGCTGGTGGGTGAGCACCTTGCCCAGCGGGAAACCGGACAGCACCAGCTGGGTCATCTTGTACCAGGTCTCGTACATCTTCCGGCCGTAGATGCCCTGCACGGTCAGGCCCTTGAAGATGATCCGGTCCCAGTCCACGCCGGCGCCCTTGGGCAGGATCCCGAGCAGGGCGATCCGGCCGCCGTGGTACATGCAGTCGAGCATGTCGTTGAACGCGCGCGGGTTGCCGCTCATCTCCAGGCCGACGTCGAAGCCTTCCATGTGCAGGTCGTTCATCACGTCCTTGAGCGACTGGTTGGCGACGTTGACCACGCGGGTGGCGCCCATGTCGGCGGCCAGCTTCAGGCGGAAGTCGTTGACGTCGGTGACCACGACGTTGCGCGCGCCGATGTGCTTGCAGATGCCGGCGGCGATGATCCCGATCGGGCCGGCGCCGGTGATCAGCACGTCCTCGCCGACCACGTCGAACTCGAGCGCGCAGTGCACCGCGTTGCCGCAGGGGTCGAAGAACGCGGCCAGCTCGGACGGGATCGGGTCGGGGATCGGCCACAGGTTGGAAGCGGGCATCACGATGTATTCGGCGAAGGCGCCGTCGCGGTTCACGCCGATGCCGAACGTGTGCGGGCACAGGTGCTGGCGGCCGCCGCGGCAGTTGCGGCAGTGGCCGCAGACGATGTGGCCCTCGGCCGACACGCGCTGGCCGACCTTGTAGCCGGACACGCCGGGGCCCAGCTCGGCGACGCGGCCGACGAACTCGTGGCCGATCACCAGGCCGGGACGGATGGTGCGCTGGGCCCAGTCGTCCCACAGGTAGATGTGCAGGTCGGTGCCGCAGATGGCGGCTTTCTCGACCTTGACCAGGACCTCGTTGGGGCCGGGCACCGGCACCGGCACCTCTTCCATCCACAGGCCCTTGGCCGCTTCGCGCTTGACCAGCGCCTTCATCGTACGGGCCATCGTCGGGAGACCTTCTGCGGAATGAGGGCGGACATTATAGGTTGCGG
>CAZBDE010000081.1:0-11170 GCA_964490415.1 uncultured Pseudoxanthomonas sp.
GTGCGGATCTCGTGGCTCATCGTGGCCAGGAACTCGCCCTTGGCCAGCGCCGCCGATTCGGCCGCCTGCTTGGCCTGCATCAGCTGCTGCTCGAGCTGGTCGTGGCGGTTGACGTCGCGCTGCAGCAGGTTGCACTCGTCCTCGGCGGCGGCGGCGCGGGCCAGCGCCTCGTTGAGGTCGCGCGCCTGCGCGGCCGAGGACAGCAGCGCGGCCAGCGCGAACGCCAGCGTGACCAGGACCAGTCCGCCGGCCACCTTCCACCACGACGCATCGGCATTGCCGCTCAGGCCCAGGCCGATGGCCAGCAGCGCGCAGGCGCCGGCCATCGCGGTCAGCACAGGCCAGATGCGGCGCTGCGCGGTGACCATCCTCAGAGCACCGCGTTCTGGAAGTCGAAATCCAGGTCGGTGCCGACCGAGCTGACCAGGTTGCCCTGGATGTAGTCGATGCCGCCCATCCACATCGCCGCGGCGGCCTGCGGATCCTCGATCTGGTGGCCGATCACCTGCAGGCCGAGGCGGTGGGCGAGGTCGATCGCCCCGCGCAGCTGGTCGCGCAGCTGCGCGTCGGCATGCGCGCCGGCGAAGCGCCCGGCCATGCGCACGTAGCCCAGCGGCAACTGGTTGAGCAGCGCGTCGGCTTCGGCGCCGGGCTCGAACTGGCTCAGGCAGAACTGCACGCCCGCGGCCATCAGCCGCCGGCAGAACTCGCCCAGGGTGACGCTGTGGATCAGCGCATCGCCCAGGCGCAGGTCGATCACCACCGAGGAGGCGTCGATGCGGCGCGCGGCGATCGTCTGCAGCAGCCAGTCGGCGAAGGCCTCGCGCGCCAGCGTGCGCGGCGACTGCGAGACGAACAGGCGCAGCGGGGTACCGGCCTCGCTGCGCAGCGCGATCATGTCCAGCGCGAATTCCATCACCTGCTGGTCCAGGTCGGCGATGCGGCCGCTGGTCTCGGCCGCGGGCACCACCTGGGCGGCCGACAGCAGGGTGCCGTCGGGCTGGCGCAGGCGCAGCAGCACCTGGTACTGGGCCTGTTCGTTGCCGGCCACCGCCACGATCGGCTGGTAGGCCAGTTCCAGCTGGCCTTCGAGCAGGGCCAGGCGCTCCTGCGCTTCGGTGTCGCTGGGCGGCACGTAGGCGGCCACGCCGCTGCTGCGCAGGCGCGCCTGCAGCGCGCTGCGTTCGGTGGCCTCCAGCGCGGAGCCCGATTCGGTGAAGCCGGCCGACAGCGCGGTATAGCCCACCGCGCTGCGCAGCTGCACCTGCTCGTCGTCGCGCACCGACAGGCTTTCGGCGGCCAGCCCGGTGCGCAGCAGGTTGGCGAACTGTTCCAGGATCGATTCGTCGCGGCCGCTGGCCAGGAGCAGGAAGCTGTTGTCGTTCAACCGCGCCACCGGCGCCGGTGCGCCGAGCTTGGCCAGGCGGTTGCCGGCGTGGGTCATCAGCTTCTCGAACGCGGCATAGCCGTAGCGTTCGCGCAGGCCCAGCGCGCTGGCGATCTCGACGAAGAACAGGCCGCCGCCGGTGCCCGCGGCCAGCGCCTCGTCGACCTGCTGCAGCAGCCAGCCACGCGTGGCCAGGCCGGTTTCCGGGTGGTTGCGCAGCATCGCGTTCGCCGCCGGCACGGCCTGGCGCAGCTGCGCGCGCGAGCGCTGGATCCGGTTGGAGACCGCGGCGATCAGGTGGCGCGGGCGGATCGGCTTGGTCAGGAAATCGTCGGCGCCGCTTTCGAGCACCTCGAACTGGCGCTCCGGATCCGGGTCGCCGGTGAGGAACACGATCGGCAGCAACTGGAATTCGGCCTGCTGGCGGATCAGCGTGGTCAGGCGCATGCCGTCCAGGCCGGGCATGTGCAGGTCCATCAGGATCAGGTCCGGATCGAAGCGGCGGATCGCGTCGATCACCCCGTCCGGCTGCATCTGCACTTCGGCCTTCATCCCGGCGCCGTGCAGCACGCTCTGCGCGAACAGGGCCTGGGTGCGGTCGTCCTCGACGACCAGGATGCGGTAGGGGGAATCGTCGGCGGTCGCCTGCGGATCCTGCGCGGCGCCGGAAGCCGCTGCCGGCCCGTCGGCGGCTGGCGTCTTCGCCCTGGGCGCGGCTTCGGCTTCGGCGGTGTTCCCGTCGGCGTCCTGCACCCAGCGGCGCCAGTAGTGCGCCGGTGGCGTCTCGGCGCGCATACGCTGGCGCGCAGCCGGATCCTCCGGCAACGAAGCGGGTTCTCGTACGGCCATCAGTCTTCCCCCTGCTGGGACCGCATTATGTGACCAAGTGCACTCGCCACCACAAGTACGCCCGAACCCGGCCGGCCCGCTCAGGCCTGTGGCGCCGGCGGTGGCGAGAACAGCCGGCGCATGCCGCGGGTGAGCGTGCGCCACACCCACCACACCAGCAGCGCACCGAGCAGGCTGGCGCCGACCACCACGAACAGGGCGATCCACGGATGCGCGATGACCAGGGCCAGGCCGCCGACCACCACCGTGTCCTCGGCCACCGAGGCGACCCAGTTGCTGGCCGGTTCGGGCGAGGTGTTCAGCAATGCGCGCGTGCCGGCCTTGAGCCCGTGGCTGGCCAGGGCGATCCCGGCGCCGGCGGCCAGGGCGGTGCCGCCGAGCTGGCCGTCGGGCGAAAGCGTGGCCGCGGCCAGGAAGGCGCCGGCCGGGACCCGGGCCAGGGTCTGCAGCAGGTCCCAGACCGAGTCCACGCCGGGGATCTTGTCGGCGAAGAACTCGGCCACGGCGAGCAGGCCGGAGGTGCCCAGCACCCACCAGGACATGGTCGGCTGCAAGGCCGGCGGCAGGTCGACCCAGCCCAGCAGGCCGGCCAGGCCCACGCCGAACACGGTCAGGTAGGCGCGGATCCCGGCCATCCAGGCCAGCAGGATCCCGATCACGTAGATGTGGGCTTCGGTCATGGCGCGATCCTCCTGGGCCGCGTCGCCGCACGGGGCTGGCCCCGTCGCGGGCGGGCGTTACACTGCTGGCCCGTTCCGGAAGCAGTATAGGCAGAATCGGCCCGACGCCGGCCGGCACCGCGACGACATGACTGAACCCGTTTCCCGCTTCCAGGTGGTCCCGCGCCAGCCGCGCCTGGCCGGCCGTCGCGTGTGGATCGCCATCGCCGTGGCCTGGCTGGCTTCGCTGGGCCTGGTGTGGTGGCTGGCGGCCTCGCTGGCCGACCCGGGCGCCGGCGACGCGCGCCGCCAGCTGCGCGCCGCCGAAAACACCGCGGCCGCGCGCCAGCGCCAGCTCGACGAGGCCACCCAGCGCCTGGTCACCCTGCAGCGCTCGGACCAGATCAGCCGCGCGGCCAACAGCGAACTGCAGTCCTCGCTGGCCGAGCGCGACGAGGAGATCGCCGCCCTGCGCGCCGACGTGGCCTTCTACGAGCGCCTGGTCGGCTCGACCTCGCAGCGCAAGGGCCTGAACGTGCATTCCATCGAATTCACGCCCACCGAGGCCGGCACCTGGAGCTACCGCGCGGTGCTGACCCAGAACCTGAACCGCGGCGCCATCAGCCAGGGCCAGCTGCGCTTCGCGGTGGAGGGCGTGCGCGGCGGCAAGCTGGCCACGGTCGGCTGGGACGAGCTGCACAACCGGCAGGAAGGCCCGGGACAGGATTTTTCGTTCCGGTATTTCCAGGAATTGACGGGCAACGTGATGTTGCCCAAGGATTTCACCCCGCAGCGTGTGCGAGTCTCGCTGCGTGGCGGCGCGGGGGGCGTCGAACAGACCTTCGACTGGAAACCCGCGGGGAGTGGGGAAAAATGAGCGTGTTCAAGAACAACAAGACGGCCCAGCGCGACGGCTTCACCATCGATACCCTGGTCGGCCCGGACGTGGTCATCCACGGCGACCTGGAATTCAGCGGCGGCCTGTACGTGGAAGGCCGCATCGTCGGCAAGGTCATCGCCGCCGAGGGCAAGCCGGCCAGCCTGGTGCTGGCCGAGCAGGGCATGATCGAGGGCGAGGTGCATGCGCCGGTGGTGATCGTGAACGGTGTCCTGAACGGCGACGTTCACGCCAGCGAGCGGGTCGAGCTGGCGCAGAAGGCGCGGGTGGAGGGCAATGTCCACTACACCGTGGTGGAGATGAGCGCCGGTGCCCAGCTGACCGGCCGCCTGGTCCACGCCGCTTCGCAGCCGCGGGTGGCCGTGGTGCCGGAGGCGGCCACGCCGATCACCGCGGCCAAGGCCGCCAAGGCTTGATCGGGAGGCGTTCCGGCCCCATCTTGGCGGCATGGAACTCCTGCATCCCAGCTACCAGCAACTCGAGCAGCCGCTGCGCTTCAGCCATGCGGCCGCGTCCAAGGTGCGCGAACTGATCGCCGAGGAAGGCAACGGCGGGCTGAAGCTGCGCGTCTACATCCAGGGCGGCGGCTGCTCCGGCTTCCAGTACGGCTTCGAGTTCGACGAGACCCAGGCCGAGGACGACATGGCGGTGGACACCGACGGGGTGACCCTGCTGGTCGATCCGCTGAGCCTGCAGTACCTGATGGGTGCCGAGGTCGACTACAGCGAAGGCCTGAGCGGGGCGCAGTTCGTGATCCGCAATCCCAACGCCAAGACCACCTGCGGCTGCGGCAGCAGTTTCAGCACCTGAAACGGCCGGGCGGCACGCATGCCTGACCCGGTCGCTCTCGACGGTTTCGCCTTCGCCACAGCCCCGCTGGACCGCGCCGATGCGCTGCGCGGCGACGCGGAGGCGCTGCGCGGGCTGTGGGCCGGTGCGCGGTTGCTGGTGCTCGATGGCGAAGGCCGGGCGGCCGCGGCGGCCGATGGCGCGCTGCTGGCCCTGCACGGCGGCGACTTCGGCGGCGGGCCGGGCACGGCGGTGTTCCTGGGCCGGTCCCGCGCGGGCGGGCAGGCATGGTTCGCGGTCGAGGCGGCCACGTTGCCGGCGCTGGACGCGGTGCAATGGATCGACCTGCGCCGCGCCGCGGCCGAATGGCCGGCCGAGCTCGCCGGCGCCTTCGCCTACGCGCGCGGCATGCTCTGGTGGCAGGCGCGCAACCGGTTCTGCGGGGTGTGCGGCGGCGCGATCGCGTTCGACCGCGGCGGTTTTACCGGGCACTGCGCGCAATGCGGCAACGACCACTACCCGCGGGTGGATCCGGCGGTGATCGTGGCGGTGAGCGACGGCGAGCGCCTGCTGCTGGGGCGGCAGCCGGGCTGGCCGCCGCGGCGCTGGTCGGTGATCGCCGGCTTCGTCGAACCGGGCGAGACCCTGGAGCAGACCGTGGCGCGCGAGGTCCACGAGGAGACCGCGGTGCGGGTCCGCGCCTGCCGCTATCTCGGCGCCCAGCCCTGGCCGTTCCCGGGCGCGCTGATGCTCGGCTTCGAGGCGCTGGCCGAACCCGACGCGCCGCAGGTGGACGGCGAGCTGGAACAGGCGCGCTGGTTCAGCCGTGCG
This sequence comes from uncultured Pseudoxanthomonas sp., assembly GCA_964490415.1. Classification (GTDB taxonomy): domain Bacteria; phylum Pseudomonadota; class Gammaproteobacteria; order Xanthomonadales; family Xanthomonadaceae; genus Pseudoxanthomonas. The sequence continues at coordinate 5,414 of CAZBDE010000081.1, forward strand.
GAAATCGGTGCGGCCCTGTGCCGCGAGACTGCCGGCAGCGACGACGGGGGCATCCTGCTGGCGCCGGCGATCTCCATCGCGCGCGCCCTCATCACGCACTGGCATGTGAACGGCATCACGCTCACGCGCGCTTAGCGACCGCGGTCGCGGGCAGCGGCTAGAATCGGCGTGGCAGGGAGGAAACATCCGCATGTTCACCACGCTGGTCGCCGTTGTCGCTGCACTGGTGCTGGGCCATGTCGCGCCCGCGCGGGTGGCGTCGCTGCGCCGCTTCCAGTGGTTCGCCCGCTGGCTGGACTGGGTCGGCACGCACGCCGGCGACGGTGGGTTCTGGCAGGGCCGCTCCGGCCTCTGGCTGGCGCTGCTGCCACCGGTGCTGCTGGTCGTGCTGCTGCAGGTGCTGCTGCACGACCGCCTGTTGGGCCTGCTGACCCTGCTGTTCGGCGTGATCGTGCTGGTCTGCACCTGGGGGCCGCGCGACCTGGACATCGACGTCGAGGCCGCACTCGATCCTTCCGATCCGGATGCCCGCCGCGCGCGCCTGGCGTTGCTGGCGCCCGAGCCCGGCGCGACGGTGCTCGAAGGCCACCTGCTGCCGGGCACGCTGATGCGCGGCGCGCTGCGGCGCTGGTTCGCGCCGCTGCTCTGGTTCCTGCTGCTGGGTCCGTCCGGCGCGGTGCTGTACCGGCTGGCCGAGCGTGCCGCGCTGGTCGAAGCGGCGCGGCTGCCGCCGGAGAACGCGGCCGGCGCGCGGGTGCTGCTGCAGTGGCTGGAGTGGCCGGTGGCGCAGCTGATGACCCTGGCGCTGGCGCTGGCCGGCAACTTCGATCTCGTGTTCCGCGCGTGGCGTGCCGCCGGCGGCGACCGCTGGCGCGCGCAGAGCGGTTTCCTGGAGACCGCCGGCCGTGCCGCGGTGCGCGGCGAACTGGCCGAGGAGGCCGAGGACTACCTGCGCGAAGGCCAGACGGTGCCGGTCGCCGGCGACCTGGCCGAACTGCGCGACGCGATGAGCCTGGTCTGGCGCATGCTGCTGCTGTGGCTGGCGCTGCTGGCGCTGCTGGTCATCGCCGGCTGGGTGAGCTGAGCGGTTCGATGGGCGCGCCGGGAAGGCACCCGGGCGCGATGGACGCCAGGCGCGTCGCCTCGCGCATGCCGCGCCGCCGCAGCCCGACGCTTCTCACCCGGGCGCCAGCAGCGTGAACGGAAACCACGGCAAATTGCGCGCGATCCAGTAACCCGGCAGCACCACCAGCCACAGCCGCGGCTCCATCACCACGCCCATCACCGGCTGCAGCGCGCGCGGCTGCCAGCCCTGGCCCCAGGCCACCATCAGCGGCACCAGCCCCAGCATCAGCACGCCCAGCGGGTTCATGGCGAGGGCGCCGGCCACGTCGCCATGGACCAGCGCATGCAGGGCGCGGGTCAGTCCGCAGCCGATGCAGTAGAAGCCGGTGAAGGCGCGGAACATGCACGGCGGGAACGGACTTCCCGCCGCGTTCGGGTCGAAGCTGCGCAGCAGCCAAACCCCGGCGCCGGCCGCGACCGCGGCCGACGCCAGCGCCGCGATCCACAGCGCGCGCGAGGCGGTGGGCATCGGCGGCCGCTTACTGCGCCTGCTGGATCTGCTCGAGCACCTGCTGGTACTCGGCCATGCCGCCGGTCGAGATGAAGTAGATGTTCATCAGCAGGCCGATGATCGCCAGCGCGGTGGCCACCCAGCACCAGGTCCTGGCATTGGCCGAGGCGCGCTGGGCGCCGGCGATGTCGCCCTGGCGCAGCAGGCTGTTGACCTTGCTCGCGAACACGATCGCGACGATGCCGACCAGGCCCAGCGGGCAGCACAGGCAGGTGGCCAGCACGGTCGAGACGATCGCCCAGGCCAGATGGTTGGGAACCGGCTGGTAGTCCGGGGCAGCGTTCTGGGTGGGGGGCGGGACGTAGCTCATTGCACTGCCTCCTGGCGGGTCTGGGTGGGTGATGCGTCTTGCATACCGGCTTGCGTCGGCCGCAAGCCTAACCGACGCGCGGGCGCCGGCAAAGCCGCTGTGGTGCGCTCAGGCGTCGTCGCCGCGCAACTCGCGCACCCGCGTTTCCAGCGCCTCGGCCGAGGGCTGGCCCGACAACGGCGGCGCGGCGACCACCTCGATGTGCGCGCGGAACCGCCGCGGCACCCGCATCCGGCCCAGTCGCCCGCTTTCGGCGCGCTCGCTGCGCCGGCTCCACATGCTCGACCACATCCCGCGCAACGCCATCGGCACCACCGGCACCGGCCGGCCGGCATCGGCGGCGCGCTCGAGGATCTTCTCCACGCCCGACTTGAACGGGGCGATCGCGCCATCCTTCGTCAACGCGCCCTCGGGGAAGATGCACACCAGCCCGCCCTCGGCCAGGGTCGCGTCGATCTCGTCGAACGCGCGCTGCATCAGCGCCCGGTCCTCGCGCGCCCCGGCGATCGGGATCGCCTTGGCGGTGCGGAAGATCCAGCGCATCACCGGGATGTTGAAGATCCGGTAGTACATGACGAAGCGCACCGGCCGCGGGATGCTCGCGGCCAGGATCAGCGCGTCCATGTAGCTGACGTGGTTGCACACGATCAGCGCCGCGCCTTCGTCCGGCACGTGTTCCTCGACCCCGCGGATGCGCAGCCGGTAGAGCGCGCGCACCATCAGCCAGCTGAGGAAGCGCATCAGGAATTCGGGCACGACGCTGAAGATCCACAGCGCCACCAGTGCGTTGGCGATGGCCAGCGCCAGCAGCACCTGGGGAATGGTCCAGTGCAGCACGGTCTGCAGGAAGATGCCCACGCCGGCCGCAGCGACGATGAACAGCGAATTCTGGATGTTCACCGCGGCGAATACCCGCGACATCTCCGACGCGGGCGTGCGGCTCTGGATCAGCGCGAACAGCGGCACCACGAAGAAGCCGGTGAACATGCCGATGCCGAGCAGGTCGACGACGATCCGCGCGCTGCCCGGCCGGGCGAGGAAGCCGGCCACGTCCAGGCCGCTCGCCGGGGCCGCGCCGGAACGGGCGAAGTACAGGTCCAGCAGGAACGCGCTCATCCCGAACGCGCCCAGCGGCACCAGGCCGATCTCCACCGTGCGCGACGACAGCTTCTCGCACAGCAGCGAGCCGGTGCCGGTGCCGATCGAGAACAGCGCCAGCACGAAGATGTACAGCGAGGCCGAGTTCGACACCCCGCCCAGGTGCAGTTCGGCGTACGTCGGCAGCTGCGAGGTCAGCAGGGTGCCGAAGAACCAGAACCAGGACACGCCCAGGATCGCGTTGCGCACCGCCGGCTGGCGCCGGGCCATGCGCAGCACCGCCAGCGATTCGGGCAGCGGGTTCCAGTGCACCTTCAGCTCCGGCGCGCCGGCGTCCACCCGCGGGATGCGCCGCGCCACCAGGTTGCCGGTCACCGCCAGCAGGACGATGGCGGTGGCCGCCACCACCGGCCCCTGCGCGCCGGCGAGCTGGAAGATCAGCCCGCCGAAGATCATGCCGCACAGGATCGAGATCGAGGTGCCCATCTCGACCAGGCCGTTGCCGCCGGTCAGTTCCTCCGGCTTGAGGATCGCCGGCAGCACCGAGTACTTCACCGGCCCGAACAGGGTCGACTGCACGCCGGTGCAGAACAGCGCCACCAGCAGCAAGGGCATGTTCGTGGTGAGGAAGCCGATCGCGGCCAGCGACATGATCGCGATCTCCATGGCGGTGGTGATCACGATCAGGCGCTGCTTCTCCAGCTTCTCGGCGACCTGCCCGGCGATGGCCGAGAACAGGAAGTAGGGCAGGATGAAGATCGCCGGGGCGAGCATCGCGTACAGCGAGCGCTCCGCGGTGCTCACGCCGAGGAAGAACAGCAGGCCGATGATCGCCTGGCGGTAGACGTTGTCGTTGAAGGCGCCCAGCGCCTGGACGATGAAGTAGGGCAGGAAACGGCGCTGGGTCAGCAGCGCGAACTGGCTGTGGCCGGACATGCGGGTCTCCGCGGGACTGCGCGGAGCCTAGCAGACGGGCGCGGCAACGTTGCGTTCCATGCGCCCGCGAAGCACCAGCGCCCGTCCTGGCCTAGGCTGTCCCTTGCAGGAGCGGCTTCAGCCGCGACCGCCACGGTTGACCGGCAGGCCGGCTTTCCGCCAGCCGCGGCGGTCGCGGCTGAAGCCGCTCCCGCAGAGCCTTCGTACAGGAGATCCGCGATGACGACACCCGTCATGCCCGCCGCCTTCCTCGGCCACGGCAGCCCGATGAACGCAGTGGAGCGCAACCGCTTCACCGAGGCCTGGCGCGCGTTCGGCGCCTCGGTGCCGCGGCCGCGCGCGATCCTGGCCGTGTCGGCGCACTGGTACGTCAACGCCACCGCGGTCACCGCGATGGCGCGACCGCGCACGATCCACGACTTCTACGGCTTCCCGCAGGCGCTGTTCGACGTCCAGTACCCGGCGCCGGGCCTGCCCGACCTGGTCGGGGAAATCGCCGAGGAGGTGAAGCCGGATGCGGTGGGCGCCGACCTGGACGGCTGGGGCATCGACCACGGCACCTGGTCGGTGCTGGTGCACGCCTTTCCGCAGGCCGACATTCCGGTGGTGCAGCTGTCGATCGACGCGCGCAGGCCGGCCGAGTGGCACCTGGCGCTGGGCGCGAAGCTGGCGCGGCTGCGCGAGCGCGGCGTGCTGGTGCTCGGCAGCGGCAACGTCGTCCACAACCTGCGCGCGATCGACTGGAACCAGCCCGACGGCGCCTTCGACTGGGCCCGGCGCTTCGACGAGACCGCGCGCGGGCTGATGCTGGAGCGTCCGCAGGACGTGCCCTCGCTGCTCTCGCACCCGGACTATCGCCTGGCCGTGCCCACGCCCGACCACTTCCTGCCGCTGCTGTACATCGCCGGCCTGGCCGCCGCCTCGGGGCGGCCGGCGAAGACGCTGGTGGACGGCTACGCCTATGGTTCGCTTTCGATGACCGCCTACGCGCTCGATGCGCGCTGCCCGCAGGCCGGCGGGGGTCCCGGCGGCGCTCCGCTCGCCACCAGCCTGCCGCCGGAGCAGGCCAACGTCTGAGGGTGTCCGCCGCGGAGCGCAGCCTGGCAGGCACCGCTTCCGGCGACTGCGCCCGCGCCGGCCTCAGCCCGCCGCGCGCTCGCGCTCGATCGCGCGCCAGCCGATGTCGCGGCGATGGAACCCGCTGGCCCAGTGGATCGCATCGACGCCCGCATACGCGTTGCGCTGCGCGTCGGAGACCGAGTCGCCCAGCGCGGCCACGCACAGCACGCGCCCGCCGGCGCTGATCACGTTGCCCCGTGCATCCAGCGCGGTGCCGGCGTGGAACACCTTGGCTCCGGCCGGCACGGTGTCCAGGCCGGAGATCACCTCGCCGGTGACCGGCGTGTCCGGGTACGGCCGCGCGGCCATCACCACGCCCAGCGAGGGGCGCGGGTCCCATTGCGCCTCGACCTCATCGAGGCGGCCGTCGATCGCCGCTTCGACCAGTTCGACCAGGTCCGACTGCAGGCGCAGCATCACCGGCTGGGTCTCCGGGTCGCCGAAGCGCACGTTGAACTCGATCACCTTCGGCGCGCCGGACGCGTCGATCATCAGCCCGGCATAGAGGAAGCCGGTGAACGGCACGCCGTCGGCGATCATGCCCTGCACGGTGGGGTTCACCACCTCGCGCATCACCCGGGCGTGCACGTCCGGCGTGACCACCGGCGCCGGCGAGTAGGCGCCCATGCCGCCGGTGTTCGGGCCGGTGTCGCCGTCG
>CAZBDE010000082.1:0-11152 GCA_964490415.1 uncultured Pseudoxanthomonas sp.
CTTGATGTGCTGCAGGCGCGAGGTCAGCGGACCGTGCTGGACCTTGATCGAGAAGAACTCCAGCTGCTCCTCCCAGTTGGCGCTGGCGATCGAGTACGCGCGCAGGATCGGCTTCCCGGCTTCGGTGGGCAGGCCGATCATCACGAACTGGCCGTTCTCGAAGCGGAAACCGTCGTCGCGGGTGGTGGTGAAGCTGAAGTACGCGTCCGTCCAGTGACGGACATCGAGCACCGTCTCGGTGCCGTAGGCGGATGACATCGGGGGGAGACAGCGGGGGAGGGAAGGCGCGTATTGTAGCCCAGCCGGATGGGAACGATTCCCATCCGGGCCGGATCGGCGCCACGCCGGCGGCTCAGCCCTGCGGCGGTTCCAGCTTCAGCAGCTTGCCGTCGTCCTCGTCGGTGACCAGGTACAGGTTGCCGTCGGCGGCCGCGCGCACGTCGCGGATGCGCTCGCCCAGGTCCTGCAGCAGGCGCTCCTCGGCCACGATCCGGTCGCCGTCCAGCTGCAGCCGGATCAGGTTGCGCTGGGCCAGCGAGCCGAGGAACAGGCTGTCGTTCCACGGCTTGCCCGGCTGGCCGGTGTAGAAGGCCAGGCCCGACAGGCCCGGCGAGACCTCGAACACGAAGTGCGCCGGCTCCATGCCTTCCTTGGCCTTGCCCACCGCTTCGGCAATCGGCTGGCCGGAATAGTCGATGCCATGGGTCACGATCGGCCAGCCGTAGTTCTTCCCGGGCTGCGGCAGGTTGATCTCGTCGCCGCCGCGCGGGCCATGCTCGCTCTCCCACAGCTTGCCGGTGCGCGGATCGAAGGCCAGGCCCTGCGAGTTGCGGTGGCCGTAGCTCCAGATCTCCGGGCGCGCGCCGGCCTGGCCGACGAAGGGATTGTCGTCCGGTACCGAGCCGTCCAGGTTCAGGCGCACCAGCTTGCCCTGCAGCTTGTCCAGTTCCTGCGACATCGGCCGCAAGGTGCGTTCACCCTGGCTGATGAAGACGTGGCCCTGCCCGTCGAAGGCGAAGCGCGAGCCATAGTGGTTCTCGGTGTCGACCTTGGGTTCCTGGCGATAGAACACGGTGACATCGGCCAGCCCGGCGTCGCCGAGGGTCGCGTACGCGGCGCTGGTGCCGGACAGGCCGTTGCCGTCGGGCTCGGCGTAGCTGAGGTAGATGCGCCGGCTCTGCGCGAAGTCCGGCGCCAGCGCGACGTCGAGCAGGCCGCCCTGGCCGCGCGCGGACACCGCCGGCACGCCGGCGAGGGGCCCGGACACGCTGCCGTCGGCGCCGATGCGGCGCAGGTTGCCGCCGCGCTCGGTGACCAGGAAGCCGCCCCCGGGCAGAGGCGCCACCGCCCATGGATGCGAGAGGCCACGCGCGAGTACGGTCAGTTTCGCCTCGCCCTGTTCGCTGGCGACCGCGCGCGCCGGCTCGGCGCTGGCCGCCGCCGGGGCGGAGGCGGCAGGCTCCTGCGCCGGCTTGCAGGCGGCGAGGGCGAGGGAAACGGCGAGGGCGAGGGCGGTAGCGGGCAGGCGCATGGCGGGTACGCTGTTCTGGGCGGGAGCCGTCAACGATAGCCGGCCGCCTGCAGTTCGAACAGCTCCGCGTAGCGGCCGCCCTGCGCCATCAGCTGCGCATGCGTGCCGCTGGCCTCGACCTTGCCGCCGGCCAGCACCAGGATCCGGTCGGCCATGCGCACGCTGGAGAAGCGGTGCGAGATCAGCACCGCGGTGCGTTCGTGCGAGAGCTCCTTGAACCGCTGGAACACCTCGAATTCGCTGCGCGCGTCCAGCGCGGCGGTCGGCTCGTCGAGGATCATCACCTGCGCATCGCGCATGTACGCCCGCGCGATCGCGATCTTCTGCCACTGCCCGCCGGAGAGGTCCACGCCGGTCTTGAAGCGGCGCCCGACCAGCTGGTCGTAGCCCTGCGGCAGCGGTTCGATCACCTCGTCGGCCATGCCGCGGTGCGCGGCCTCGCGGATCCGCGTGGTGTCGTCCATCGCTTCGATCCGGCCCACGCCGATGTTCTCGCCGGCGGTCAGGTGGTAGCGGACGAAGTCCTGGAAGATCACTCCGATGTTGGCGCGCAGGTCGTCCAGGTCGTAGTCGCGCAGGTCGCGGCCGTCGAGCAGGATGCGGCCCTCGTCCGGGTCGTACAGCCGCGCCAGCAACTTGACCAGGGTGGTCTTGCCGGCGCCGTTCTCGCCGACCAGGGCCAGTACCTCGCCCGCATGCAGTTCGAACTCCAGCCCGCGCAGCGCCCAGCCCTCCGCGCCCGGATAGCGGAAGCCGACGTTCTCGAACACGAAGCCGCGCGCGATCGGCCGCGGCACCGGCGCCGCGTCGGGCTTCGAATGGATCTCCGGCTCGATCGCGAAGAACGAGTACAGGTCGTCCAGGTACAGCGCCTGTCCGGCGACCTGGGAGAAGCCGATCAGCAGGCTCTCGAGCAGCTGGCGCAGGCGGCGGAAGCTGCCGGCGAGGAAGGTCAGGTCGCCGATGCTGAAATCGCCCTTCACCGTGCGCCAGGCGATGTACGCATACGCCACGTAGTAACCCAGCGTGCCCAGCGCCGCCAGCAGCGTGCCCCACAACGCGCGCCGCCGCGCCAGCGAACGGTTGGCGAGGTAGAACCGGATGGCGAGCACCTTGTAGCGTTCCACCAGGAACCGGTGGAGGTTGAAGATCTTCACCTCCTTGGCCGTTTCCACGCTGGCGCCGGTCTGGCGCAGGTACTCGAGCTGGCGGCGCTCCGGCGTCCACTGGTAGTTGAGCGAATAGCCCAGCGCGTTGAAGTGCGCTTCGCCGACGAAGGCCGGGACCAGGGCCACCGCCAGCAGCAGGATCAGCCATGGCGCATAGACCAGCAGGCCGATGGCGAAGGCGACCACGGTGACGGCGTCCTGCACCTGGCCGAACAGCTGGCTCATCAGGCTCATCCGGCTCATGGTCAGGCGCCGGGCGCGGTCGAGCTTGTCCTGCAGGTCGGGGTCTTCGAAGTCCTCGAGATCGAGCGTTGCCGCGTGCTCCATCAGGCGCACGCTGCTGGCGTTGGTGAACAGTTCCGAGAGCAGGCCGTCGGCATAGCCGACCAGCCGGCCGAGCAGGTCCGAGCCGATCGCCAGCGCCAGTTCCAGGCCGAGCAGCCACAGCAGGGGGTCGAGCTCGCCGCCGCGCAGGGCCTGGCCGAGGCTGTCGAACTGCAGGCCCAGGCCGACCAGGCGGATGGCTTCGTCGATGATCAGCTTGCCGATGTAGAGGGTGACCACCGGCATCAGCGCGCGGACCAGGCGCAGGCCGAGGCTGGCCAGGGTCAGTCCGGGGCTGGTCTGCCAGATCTGGCGCAGGAACGGGGGCAGGTTGCGCATCGCGTCGAAGCGTTCGCGCAGGCTGGGATTGCCGCGCTCGCGGCGGGGCTTGGGCGAAGCCGACGGGGAACTGGCCATGGGCGCATTGTGCCGTGGTGGGGCTTGGTGGGGTGTGGTGGCGGGATGGGGACAGCAACTACAACTACAGGAGCAAAAGCGTTGGGGTGCGCTGGCTCCGGAGGGAGTCCGCCGTCGCATGGCGGTATGGCCCACCCCTCGGGACGACATCCTGTCTTTACTCGGGGCCGTGGCACATCCATGTGCCACTTGGGCCATACCCCCATGCGCCGACGGCCTTCGGACACGCTGGGATTCGTGCCTGCGGTTCGACAACCGCAAAGCCGCCATGGCTCTTGTAGGAGCTCCCTTCAGGGGCGACCCGATGACGCCTGGACGCCGCCGCGGTCAACGCGGCCGATCCGGGGATTGCGTGTTGAACGCAGTACCTTCCAGCCGTCTCGGGTCGCCCCTGAAGGGAGCTCCTACAGAAAAGGGCGGACTCCTTCCGGAGCCATCGCACCCCAATGCTTTTGCTCCTGCAGTTGCAGTTGCGGTTGTGCCCCGCAGCCCCCGCGCCCCCGAAAAGCAGAAGGCCCGCTTGCGCGGGCCTTCGCTCGAAACGGTCGTGCGGCGACTCAGTGCACGCCGTGCAGGTCGCGCAGCTGGGTCGGGCGCGAGGCGAAGAACGCGGCCAGGTCGGCAATGTCCTGGTCGTCCAGGCTGGTTGCCTGCGGCGTCATCAGCGCGTGCTGGCGCTCGCCCTTGCGGTACTGCTGCAGCGCATGGGCCAGGTAGTCGGCGTACTGCCCCCCCAGCTTCGGATAGCTGGCGTCGATCGGCGCGTTGCCGTCCGGGCCATGGCAATCGATGCAGCTCTGGCCGGTGGCCTTGCCCTTGGCATTGGCCAGCTGCTCGCCGGCCGCGATGCGGCCGTCCGGCAGGCCGGCCGAGGAACTCTTCCGGGCGGCGCCTTCGGCTTCGGCGTGGGAGCTGTCCTGTCCCGAGCAGGCCGCCAGGGCGAGGGCGGCGAAAAGGGCGATGGCGAGACGCTGAACGGTCACGGCTGTCGTCATGAGGGGCGGCTACTTACTTGAGGGTGGACAGGAAGGCGGCGAGGTCGGCGATGTCCTGGTCCGAGAAGCTCTGGGCCTGCGCCTGCATGGTCGGGTGCTTGCGGTTGCCGTCGCGGTACTCGTGCAGCGCCTGCGACAGGTACTCGGACGACTGGCCGCCGATCAGCGGCACCTTGAAGCTCGGATATGCGTTCTTGTAACCGGTGATGCCGTGGCAGCCCTGGCAGGTGTAGGCCAGCTGGCGTCCGGACGCCGGGTTGCCGACCGGCGCGGCCGCGGGCGGCGCGGTGGGCGTCGCGGCTTCCGTCGCGGCTTCCGTCGCGCCCGGAGCGGCGGCTTCGGTGGCCGACGCCGGGGCTGCCGCGGGCTCGGCCGGCGGCTGCACGGCGTCCTGGGCTAGGGCGTTCAGGGAGAGGGCGGTGACCAGGGCAAGGCAGGCGGCTAGCGGCAGCGGGCGCATCATTCGGTGGTCCGGGATCGGTCGCGGTAGGTGGACGGCCATGCCAGGCGGGGCCGGACATGAAGCCGACGCAGTATAGCCTGCGCGTTCATGCGACCGGAACCTGTGCCTCGGATGGTGGTCGAAGGACGGCCCCTCGCCGGGAGGGCGTCGGCCATTCATGACTTTCGGCGCATGACGGCCGACTGTCATGGTGATCTACTTTCATACAACACCTGACCACACCCTCTCCCGGCCCCTTACTTAAAGATATGGATACCCTCATGGACCGTCGCACCCCCGTCCTCCAGCGCACCGGACTGCGCGCCCTCGCCGTGGGCCTGGCCCTGGCCATCAGCCTGGGTGCGTGCAAGGGCGGGGGAGGCGGCGCCGACGCGAAAGCCAAGGCCGGGCCGCAGGCGCCCGAGGCGACCCCGGTGGAGGTGGTCAAGGCCGTGCAGCGGCCGATCGCAGCGAGCTACACCGGCACCGCTGCGCTGGAACCGCGGGCCGAGTCGCAGGTGGTGGCCAAGACCTCCGGCGTGGCCCTGGCCGTGCTGGTCGAGGAAGGCCAGCAGGTCGAGGCCGGCCAGCCGCTGGTCCGGCTGGATCCGGATCGCGCGCGCCTGGCCATGGCCCAGGCCGAGGCCCAGCTGCGCAAGCTGGAGAACAACTACCGCCGCGCCCAGCAGCTGGTCGCCCAGCAGCTGATCAGCGCCGGCGAGGTCGACCAGATGCGCTACGACCTGGAGAACGCCCGCGCCCAGCACCAGATGGCGCGGCTGGAGCTGTCCTACACCACGGTGGTGGCGCCGATCTCGGGCGTGATCGCCTCGCGCAACATCAAGCCGGGCAACTTCGTCCAGATCAACTCGCCGATCTTCCGCATCGTCGACAGCAGCCGCCTGGAAGCCACCCTCAACGTGCCCGAGCGCGAGATCGCCAAGCTGCGCCCCGGCCAGCAGGTGAAGCTGGCCGCCGACGCGCTGCCGGGCCAGGCGTTCACCGGCACGGTGGACCGGGTCGCACCGGTGGTGGACACCGGCACCGGCACGTTCCGCGTGGTCGCCGCGTTCACCGGCGACCATGCGCTGCAGGCGGGCATGTTCACCCGCCTGAGCATCAACTACGACCAGCGCGCCGACGCCCTGGTGGTGCCGCGCACCGCGCTGCTGGAGGACGGCGGCGAGCCCGCCGTCTACGTGGTCCGCGACGGCAAGGCCACGCGTGCCGGCCTGAAGTTGGGCTACGACGAGGGGGGCTGGGTCGAGGTGCGCGAAGGCCTCAAGTCCGGCGATGAGGTGGTCGTCGCCGGCAAGGCCGCGCTGCGCGAAGGCAGTGCGGTGCAGGTGCTGGGCGCCGCGCCGGCCAAGGCCGCGCCGGTGGCGAAGGCGGCGACCGAGTGATGTCCGCGCCCGATCCCTCCGGGCGCGGAGGCGGATTCGACCTGGTCGAGTTCTCCACCCGCCGCCGCGTCACCATCGCGATGGCGACGCTCACCCTGGTCCTGTTCGGCCTGATCTCGCTGCAGAGCCTGAAGGTGGAACTGCTGCCGGACCTGAGCTATCCGACCCTGACCGTGCGCACCGACTACGAAGGCGCGGCGCCGGCGGAAGTGGAGACCCTGATCTCGCAGCCGGCCGAAGAGGCGCTGGGCGTGGTCAAGGGCCTGCGCAAGCTCAAGTCGATCTCGCGCACCGGCCAGAGCGACGTGGTGCTCGAGTTCGCCTGGGGCACGGACATGCAGCAGGCCGGCCTGGACGTGCGCGACAAGATGGAGACGCTGCAGCTGCCGCTGGACGCCAAGCCGCCGGTGATGCTGCGCTTCAATCCCTCGACCCAGCCGATCATGCGCCTGGCGCTGACCTCGAAGCAGGAGGAGGGCAGCGACGCCGACGCGGTGCGCCGGCTGATGGAACTGCGCCGCTACGCCGACGAGGACCTCAAGCGCAAGCTCGAGCCGGTGGCCGGCGTGGCCGCGGTCAAGGTCGGCGGCGGCCTGGAGGACGAGATCCAGGTCGACATCGACCAGCGCAAGCTGGCCCAGCTGGGGCTGTCGCTGGACAGCGTGATCCAGCGCCTGCAGCAGGAGAACGTCAACCTCTCCGGCGGCCGCCTGGAGGAGGGCACCCAGCGCTACCTGGTACGCACGGTCAACCAGTTCGCCAGCGTCGAGCAGATGCGCGAGATGCTGCTGACCACCGCCGGCGGCGGCGCGGCCTCGTCCAGCGAGAACAGCCAGCTGATGACGGCGATCCTGGGCAGCCGCGACCCGAACGTGATCGCCGCGCTGCGCGGCGATGGCGGCGGCAGCGGTACGTCGCCGGTGCGGCTGAAGGATGTGGCCGAGGTGCGCCAGGGCTACAAGGAGCGCGAGGCGGTGATCCGCGCCGACGGCCGCGAGGCGGTGGAGCTGGCGATCTACAAGGAAGGCGACGCCAACACGGTGGCCACGGCCGACGCGCTGGAAGCGAAGCTGAAGGACATCCGCGAAAAGATGCCGGCGGACATCGGGATGACCCCGGTCGAGGACCAGTCGGTCTTCATCCGCCACGCCATTGCCGACGTCAAGGTCGACGCGTTGATCGGCGGCATGCTGTCGATCCTGATCATCTTCCTGTTCCTGCGCGACGGCTGGAGCACCTTCGTCATCTCGCTGTCGCTGCCGGTCTCGATCATCACCACGTTCTTCGTCATGGGCCAGCTCGGGCTGAGCCTCAACGTGATGTCGCTGGGCGGCCTGGCCCTGGCCACGGGCCTGGTGGTGGACGATTCGATCGTGGTGCTGGAATCCATCGCCAAGGCCCGCGAACGCGGCCTGGGCATGCTCGAGGCCGCGATCGAGGGCACCCGCGAGGTATTCATGGCGGTGGTCGCCTCGACCCTGACCACCATCGCGGTGTTCCTGCCGCTGGTGTTCGTGGAGGGCATCGCCGGGCAGCTGTTCCGCGACCAGGCGCTCACGGTGTCCATCGCCATCGCGGTGTCGCTGGTGGTGTCGATGACCCTGATCCCGATGCTGAGCTCGCTCAAGGGCCGGCCGCCGCTGGAGTTCCCGGAGGAGCCCGCGCACCAGGCCTGGCATCCGCAACGGCGCTGGCAGAAGCCGGTGGCGGCGACCGGCCGCGGCATCGGCGCGATGTTCCGCTACGGTTTCCTGGCCGTGGCCTGGACGGTGGTGCGCGTATTCCGCGGCATCACCGCGGTGATCGGCCCGGTGATGCGCAAGGCCAGCGACCTGGCGATGGCGCCCTACGGCCGCGCCGAGGCCGCCTACCTGCGCCTGCTGCCGCGCGCCCTGGCCCGGCCCTGGCCGGTGCTGGGCGGCGCGGCGCTGGCCTTCGTCCTGACCCTGGCCGCGGTCCCGCTGCTGGGCGTGGACCTGATCCCGCAGCTGGCCCAGGACCGCTTCGAGATGACCGCCAAGCTGCCGCCCGGCACGCCGCTGGCGCAGACCGACGCGCTGGTCCGCGACGTGCAGCGCCTGCACGCCGGCGAAGCGGGAGTGCGCCTGCTGTACGGCGTGTCCGGCACCGGCACCCGGCTGGACGCCAGCCCGACCGAAAGCGGCGAGAACATCGGCAAGCTGACCGTGGTGATGGACGAAGCCAAGCGCGAGGCGTCGCTGATGGAAAAGCTGCGCGCGACGATGGACGACCACCCCTCCGCGCAGGTCGATTTCGCCCGCCCGGAACTGCTGGCGCTGTCGGCGCCGCTGGAGATCGAGATCGAGGGCAACGACCTGGAGACGATCCGCGTGGCCGGCACGCGCTTGGCCGGGATGCTGCGCCAGAACCCGCACTACGCCGACGTGAAGTCGACGGTGGAACAGGGCTTCCCCGAGATCCAGATCGTGTTCGACCAGGACCGCGCCGCGGCGCTGGGCCTGACCACGCGCCAGATCGCCGACGCGGTGGTCAACAAGGTGCGCGGGAACGTGGCGACCCGCTACAGCTTCCGCGACCGCAAGATCGACGTGCTGGTGCGGGTGCGCGAATCCGAACGCTCCTCGGTCGACGACATTCGCCGCCTCATCGTCAATCCGACCGGCGCCACCCCGGTGGAGCTGGGCTCGGTGGCCCAGGTGGTCTCCACCACCGGCCCCAGCGAGATCCACCGCACCGACCAGCGCCGCGTGGCCATCGTCTCGGCCAACCTGCGTGACATCGACCTGGGCGCCGCGATCGCCGAGGTGCAGAAGATGGCGGCCGAGAACCCGCTCGGCACCGACGTGGGCATGCGCATCGGCGGCCAGGGCGAGGAACTGGGCGAGTCGATCCGCTCGCTGCTGTTCGCCTTCGGCCTGGCGATCTTCCTGGTCTACCTGGTGATGGCCTCGCAGTTCGAGTCGCTGCTGCATCCGTTCGTGATCCTGTTCACCATCCCGCTGGCGATGGTCGGCGCGGTCGCGGCGCTGCTGCTGTCGCGTTCGCCGGTGTCGGTGGTGGTGTTCATCGGCCTGATCCTGCTGGTCGGCCTGGTGGTGAAGAACGCGATCATCCTGATCGACAAGGTCAACCAGCTGCGCGAGCACGGCGTGGCCAAGCGCGAGGCGCTGGTCGAGGGCGCGCGCTCGCGCCTGCGCCCGATCATGATGACCACCCTGTGCGCGGTGTTCGGCTTCCTGCCGCTGGCCCTGGCCTTCGGCGAGGGCGCCGAGGTGCGTTCGCCGATGGCGATCACCGTGATCGGCGGCCTGCTGGTCTCGACCCTGCTGACCCTGGTGGTGATCCCGCTGGTCTACGACCTGCTGGACCGCAAGCCGGACGGCTACTACGCCGAGCGTGGCCAGCGTGCGCGCCGCGGCATCGCCGCCGTGGTGACGGGGCAGGCCCTGGCCGCCGGCGACGAACTGAAGGGCTGAGCGGATGAACATCACCGAGCTGTCGATCCGCCGCCCGGTCACCACGATCATGCTGTTCGTGTCGATGGTGGCGATCGGCCTGATCGCCGCCTTCCGGCTGCCGCTGGAGGCCGAGCCGGAGGCGACCATCCCGTTCTTCTTCGTGGCCCTGCCGTACGCCGGCTCGACCCCGGAGGAGGTCGAGCGCAACCTGCTGCGACCGGTCGAGGAAGCGCTGTCGACCATGCCCGGCATCCGCTCGATGAACTCCCGGGCCAATGCCGAGGGTGCGCAGATCCAGGTCGAATTCAGCGACTGGAACCGGGACATCGCCGTCGCCGCGTCCGAGGCGCGCGAGCGCATAGACGCCGTGCGCGACCAGCTGCCGGACGATTTCCGCCGCTACTACGTGCAGCGCTGGAGCACCTCCGACCGCGAGGCGATGAGCCTGCGCCTGAGCAGCGAGCAGGACCTGACCACGCGCGCCGACCTGATCGAACGCAGCATCAAGCAGCGCCTGGAACGCCTGCCGGGCGTGGCCCGGGTCGAGGTCGAAGGCGTGGCCCGCCAGGAAGTGCTGGTGGCGCTGGACAAGGACCGGCTCAGCGCGCACGGGGTGGCGCTGAACGATCTGGTGCAGCGGCTGCAGGCGGCCAATTTCGCCGTCTCCGCCGGCCAGATCACCGAGGACGGGCGGCGCCTGCGGGTGCAGCCCAAGGGCGAGCTGCAGGAACTGCAGTCCCTGCGCGACCTGCCGGTGAACGCGCGCGGCACCCGCCTGTCCGACATCGCCGAGGTGTCGCTGCGGCCGCAGCGCATGGACTACGTGCGGCGCATGGACGGCAAGCCCAGCGTCGGCGTGGACATCTACAAGGAACGCTCGGCCAACCTGGTCGACCTCTCGCGCTCGGTGCGCGCCGAGATCGACCGGCTGGAGGACGACCCGTCCATGCGCGGCGTCGACATCGAGATCACCGACGACCAGGGCGAGGCGGTGACCAGCTCGCTGCTGGCGCTGGCCGAGGCCGGCGCGATCGGCCTGCTGCTGTCGGTGATCGTGCTGTACGCGTTCCTGCGCCACTGGCCGTCCACGCTGATGGTGAGCGCGGCGATCCCGATCTGCTTCATCATGACCCTGGGCTTCATGTACTTCGCCGGCATCTCGCTGAACATCATCTCGATGATGGGACTGCTGCTGGCGGTGGGCATGCTGGTGGACAACGCGGTGGTGGTGGTGGAGAGCATCTACCAGGAGCGCGAGAAGTTCCCGGGCGATCCGGAGCGGGCCTCGATCGTCGGCACCGGCAATGTGGCCATCGCCCTGTCCGCCGGCACGCTGTGCCACTGCGTGGTGTTCCTGCCGATGCTGTTCGGCGAGAAGAACATCATCAGCATCTACCTGGCGCAGCTGGCGGTGACCATCTCGGTCTCGCT
>CAZBDE010000083.1:0-11141 GCA_964490415.1 uncultured Pseudoxanthomonas sp.
TGATGTGGCGCGCCACCAACGACGACGGCACCCTGACCTACAGCTTCGTCGAGGCCCTCAACGCCACCTACCCCTACTACTTCGTGCGCCTGCTCGGCGGCGTGGTGGTGCTGGCCGGCATGCTGCTGATGACGCTGAACATGTGGAAGACCTACAGGATGGGACAGGCGGTCGCCGCCGACCAGCCGCTGCTGCCCCCCGACCCGAGCCAGGCCATCGCGCCTGCGCAGGCCCGCGCCGGAGGCCAGGCATGAGCGGGAATGCCAACGCCCACGAGAAGGTCGAGAAGAACATCGGCCTGATGGCGGTGCTGATCGCGGTGGTGGTGTCCTTCGGTGGCCTGGCCGAGATCGTGCCGCTGATGTACCAGGCCGAGGCGATCGAACCGCTGCCCGGCGTGAAGCCCTACCCCGCGCTCGAGCTCGCCGGCCGCGACGTCTACGTCCGCGAGGGCTGCTACAACTGCCACTCGCAGATGG
Source organism: uncultured Pseudoxanthomonas sp. (assembly GCA_964490415.1). Lineage (GTDB taxonomy): Bacteria > Pseudomonadota > Gammaproteobacteria > Xanthomonadales > Xanthomonadaceae > Pseudoxanthomonas. The sequence continues at coordinate 480 of CAZBDE010000083.1, forward strand.
TGCGCACGCTGCGCTTCGAATCCGAGCGCTACGGCCACTACTCGCTGGCCGGCGAATCGGTCTACGACCGCCCGTTCCAGTGGGGCAGCAAGCGCACCGGCCCGGACCTGGCCCGGGTCGGCGGCCGCTACTCCGACGAATGGCACCGCGTGCACCTGACCGACCCGCGCGACGTGGTGCCCGAGTCGAACATGCCCGGCTTCCCGTGGCTGGCGCGCAACGCGGTCGACGGCGCCACCATCACCCGGCACATGTCCGCGCTCAGGACGCTGGGCGACCCCTACACCGACGAGCAGATCGCCCGGGCCGCGGCCGACGTGGAAGGCAAGACCGAGCTCGACGCGGTGGTCGCCTACCTGCAGGCGCTGGGCCGGCATGCCCCGCGGGGAGGCCAGCCATGACCGGCGGGATCGTGACCGCGGCGCTGCTGGTCCTGTTCATCGGTGGCTGGATCTGGGCCTGGAGCCCGAAGCGCAAGCAGGCTTTCGACGAGGCGGCGAAGCTGCCGCTCGACGACGGCAAGGCCGGCGAAGACGACAAGGGGAACGTGGCATGACAAGAGGATGGACCTGGTACGTCATCATCCTGGTGGCCATCAACATCGTCGGCTACCTGTGGCTGCTGTGGTGGACCTCCCGCCGCCGCCCCGGCGACCCCAGGCCGGATGACACCTCCCACATCTGGGACGGCGACATCACCGAGTACAACAAGCCGCTGCCGAAGTGGTGGATCAACCTGTTCTACCTGACCATCGCGTTCGCGGTCGGCTACCTGTTCTGGTTCGGCGGCCTCGGCAACATCCCGGGCTACAGCGGCTGGACTTCGGGCAAGGAGCACGCGGCCGCCAAGGCGGTCGAGGACGCCAAGCTCGAGCAGACCTTCGCGCCGTTCGCCGGCAAGGCGATCGATGTGCTCGCCGGCGACGCCAAGGCGGTCGCGCTGGGCCGCTCGATCTTCAGCAACACCTGCGCCACCTGCCACGGCTCCAGCGGCCAGGGCGCGGTCGGCTACCCGAACCTGACCGACGACATCTGGCACTGGGGCGGCGCGCCGGAGCGCATCCTGGAAACGGTGCTGGACGGCCGCGAGGGGATCATGCCCGAGTGGGGCACGGTGCTGACCGGCATGGGCGGCCCCGAGGCGGTGGACTACACCGTCGCCTACGTGCGCACCCTGTCCGATCCGGATTCGCTGCAGAACAACTTCATGGCCGCGCAGGGCCGCAAGCTGTACGAAGGCGTGTGCGCGGCCTGCCATGGCGTGGACGGCACCGGCAACCAGGACCTGGGCGCGCCGGACCTGACCGACGACTACTGGGTGTACGGCAGCAGCCGCGAGAGCCTGCGCCAGACCATCATGCACGGACGCCACGGCAGCATGCCGGCGCACCGCGAGCTGCTCGGCGAGACCCGCGCCCGGCTGGTCGCCGCCTATGTCTGGTCGCTGTCGCATAATGCAGCCAGGACAGGGAGCCGACAGGCCCAGCAGTGACCGACTTCAGCGAGCCGCGCTTCGACCATCCGCCCCGTCCGCTCGCGCAGCGGATCGGGGCGATCGCGTGGCCGAGCTTCTTCGCCGCCGGCGTGGCGACGATGGTGTTCTTCGCCTTCGTCGACCCGCTGGCGCTGCGCGACCTGACCTTCCCCGACCTGCCGCTGACCCGCGAGCTCGGCTACACGCTGGGCTTCTTCATGTTCTGGCTGGCGACCGCCTCGTCCAGCCTGTTCACCTGGATCCTGCTGCGCCCGTCCAGCCGCTTCAACCGCGCCCTGCCGCCGGACTGAGCGCCGCGCCGTCGCGGCCCTGCGACAATTTGTCGTCTGTCGCGCGGCGGCCGGATGCGGATACTGGGAGGATGCGGAAGGAGGATCCCACCGCCACGCCGCTCGCGGCCGAGCCGAACCCGATGAACGCAACCGAATCCCACCGCCACGGCCATCGCGCGCAACCGCGCCCGATGCCGACGCCAGGACGGCAGCCATGAGCAAGCGCATCCCCCTGGACGTCGTCGACGACCAGGGCAATTCGTTCTACGTGAGCGAACGCAAGGTCTACCCGCGCGACGTGTCCGGGCGCTTCAACCGCCTGCGCGTGGCGGCCGTGGTGTGGCTGCTGGGCATGTTCTACCTGTTCCCGTGGCTGTCCTGGGACGGCCGCCAGGCGGTGCTGTTCGACCTGCCGGCGCGCAAGTTCCACGTGTTCGGGCTGGTGTTCTGGCCACAGGACTTCCTGTTCCTGGCGCTGCTGCTGATCATCGCGGCGATGGCGCTGTTCTTCTTCACCGCCCTCGCCGGCCGCCTGTTCTGCGGTTACGCCTGCCCGCAGACGGTGTGGACCGAGGTGTTCCTGTGGATGGAGCGCTGGACCGAGGGCGACCGCGGCCGGCGGATGAAGCTCGACGCCGGCCCGTGGACCGGCGAGAAGGTCCTGCGCAAGGGCGCCAAGCACGCGCTGTGGGCCGTGTTCGCGCTGTGGACCGGCTTCACCTTCGTCGGCTTCTTCACCCCGATCGCCGGGCTGGGCGCGCGCCTGGTGCCGTTCGCGTGGGGCGGCTGGGAGACCTTCTGGGTGCTGTTCTACGCGCTGGCCACCTGGGGCAATGCGGGCTTCCTGCGCGAACAGGTGTGCAAGTACATGTGCCCGTACGCGCGCTTCCAGAGCGCGATGTTCGACCGCAACACCCTGCTGATCGCCTACGACCCGATGCGCGGCGAACCCAGGGGCCCGCGCAAGCGCGGCCTGGGCAGCGTGCTGGAGCGCGTGCGCGGCCTGCTCGACCCGAAGACCGCCTACGACTACGTGTTCCGCGCCAGCGCCCATCCCACCGCCGCCGACAACCGCCTGCAGGCGCACGGCACCATCACCCTGGGCGGCACCAGCGACAAGCCGGAACCGCTGCCGAAGTTCGCCGCCGACCAGCTGGGCGACTGCATCGACTGCACCATCTGCGTGCAGGTCTGCCCGACCGGCATCGACATCCGCAACGGGCTGCAGTACGAGTGCATCGCCTGCGGCGCCTGCATCGACGCCTGCGACGAGGTGATGGACAAGATGGGCTACCCGCACGGGCTGATCCGCTACTCGACCCAGAACGCGATCGACGGCAAGGACTCCCGCGTGCTGCGCCCGCGCATCCTCGTCTACGGCCTGCTCCTGCTGGGCCTGGCCGGCGCCTGGGCCTGGGGCGTGACCCACCGCAGCGAACTGATCGCCGAAGTCCTGCGCGACCGCAACGCGCTGTACCGCGAGACCGCCGACGGCGTGGCCAACGACTACACGCTCAAGCTGATCAACAAGCGCCAGGAAACCCGCCGCTTCCGCATCACCCTGGAACCGGCCGATGCCGGCCTGGTCCTGTCCGCGCCGGCCGTGGTCGAGGCCGGGCCGGAGCAGGTGCTGCCGGTTACCCTGAGCGTGGCCGCCGCCGACGGCGCCGGCGGACGCCGCGAGATCCGCTTCGTGGTCGAAAGCGAGGACGGACGCGAGCGGCGCGTCATCGAAAGCAGTTTCTTCGGACCCAGCCCATGAACGACAACGACTCCTCCGCCCCGCACCGGTCCAACTGGAGCAATCCGGTGATGTGGCTGGTGGTCGGCCTGCCGCTGCTGTCGATCGTCGCCGGCGTCGGCCTGGTGGTGATCGCCACCCGCGCCGGCGGCGCCGACACCGTCAGCGACCCGGTGCGCCGCGTGTCGCAGATCCAGACCACCGACCTGGGCCCGGACGAGGCGGCCGGCAAGCTGGGCCTGAGCGCGGTGCTGCGGGTGGAGGACGGGATCGTCGAGGTGCTGCCGGCCACCGGCGAATTCGCGCGTACCGGGCCCTTGCAGCTGCTGCTCGAACATCCCACCCGCCAGGCCGATGACCTGCGGCTGCAGCTGGCGCCGGAAGGCCCGGGCTGGCGCCTGCGGCAGGCGGTCGATCCGGGCCACGACTGGGTGGTGCAGCTGCGCGCCGACGACGGCAGCTGGCGCCTGCACGGGCGCCTGCCGAAGCAGCAGCACGCCGCGCGGCTGGCACCGCTGCTGGGCGAGCCCGACTGAGCACGCCGATGCCGGCGGAACTGGCCATGCGCGACGCTTCCGTGGCCGCTGCCAGCGGCACCTGCCACCACTGCGGCGAGGCGCTGCCCGCACGTCCGCGGGTGCAGGCCTTCGAAGGACAGCCGCGCCCGTTCTGTTGCCAGGGCTGCGCCGCCGCCGCCGAATGGATCGCCGCCGCCGACCTGGACGGCTACTACCGCCTGCGCAGCGCCAATGGTGGCAACGGCGGGGGTGGCAACGGCGCGAGCGGCCGCGTCGGCGACGAGCTGCCCGACCTGTCGGTGTGGGACCGCGACGACGTGCAGGCGGAGCACAGCCGCGCGCTTGCCGATCATGGCCGCGAGATCACCCTGCTCACCGACGGCATGCGCTGCGCCGCCTGCGCCTGGCTGATCGACCGCGCCCTGCGCCGCGAACCGGGCGTGCTGGATTGCGGCGCCAACGCGGTCACCGGCCGCATCCGCATCGCCTGGGATCCCGCGCGCACCGCGCTGTCGGCGCCGCTGCGGCGGCTGGCCATGCTCGGCTACCGGCCCTACCTGGCCGGCAGCGAGGCGCTGGAACGCGCGCGCACCCGCGAACGCCGGCGCTGGCTGCTGCGCCTGGGCATCGCCGGGCTGGGCACGCTGCAGGCGATGATGCTTGCCGAGGCGCTGTACCTGGATTTCGACAGCACCATGCCCACCGCCACGCGCGATTTCTTCCGCTGGCTGACCTTCCTGCTGTGCACGCCGGTGGTGTTCTACTCCGGCTGGCCGTTCCTCTCCGGGGCGATGCGCGAGCTGCGCGAACGCCGCCTGGGCATGGACGTGCTGATCGCCGGTTCCACCCTGCTGGCCTACTTCGCCAGCCTGTTCGAGACCCTCCGCGGCGGCCCGCACGTGTGGTACGACGCGGCGGTGATGTTCGTGTTCCTGCTGCTGGCCGCGCGCATGCTCGAGCAGCGCGCGCGCAGCGTGGCCAGCGCCCAGGTCGACGCGCTGGCCCGCGCGCGCCCGGCCTTCGCCACCCGCGAGCTGGCCGCCGGCGGCCGCGAGACCGTGCCGCTGGCCTCGCTGCAGGCCGGCGACGTGGCCCGCGTGGCCGCCGGCGACGCGGTGCCGGCCGACGGCGTGCTCCTGGGCGGGGATGCGCTCGATGCCGAAGCCTGGTTCGAGGAGGCGCTGCTCACCGGCGAATCGGCGCCGGTGCGCAAGGCCGCCGGCGACGCGGTGTACGCCGGCACCGTCTGCCGCGAACGTCCCGCGCGGCTGGCGGTGACCTGCACCGGCGCGGCCACCCGCATCTCGCAGCTGGCGCGGCTGGTCGAAGAGGCGCAGGCGCATCGCCCGGCGCTGGCGCGCACCGCCGACCGCATCGGCAGCCGCTTCGTGCTCGGCCTGCTGCCGGTGACCGTGGCGGTGTTCGCCTGGTGGTGGCACCACGAACCCTCGCGCGCGCTGGAGGTGACCCTGGCCCTGCTGGTGATCAGCTGCCCCTGCGCGCTGTCGCTGTCGGTGCCGGCGGCGCTGGCCGCCGCGCACGGCGCGCTGGCGAAACTGGGCCTGCTGGCGCTGCGCCCGGACGCGCTGGACACGCTCGGCCGCGCCACCGACATCGTGTTCGACAAGACCGGCACGCTCAGCGACGGCCGGCCGGTGCTGGCCGCGGTGCAGGCCTTCGAAGACGGCGGCGCCGACGCGCGCGCGCTGCGTATCGCCGCCGCGCTGGAACGCGACAGCGGCCATCCGCTGGCGGCGGCGTTCGCGCGACGCTGCGCGGCGCCCCCCGTGGCCACGCAGGTCGAGGCGGTGCCCGGGCGCGGCGTGCAGGGTGTGGTCGAGGGCCGCCACTGGCGGCTGGGCCGCGCCGACTTCGCCGCCGGCCGTGCCGACGACGGTGCGCTGTGGCTGGGCGACGGCGAGGCCGCGCTCGCCCGCTTCGTGCTCGAGGAACGCGCCCGCCCCGATGCCGCCGCCGCGCTGCGCGAACTGCGCGCGCAGGGCCTGCGCCTGCACCTGGCCAGCGGCGACGGCGACGCCGCGGTGCGACGCATGGCCGCCGCGCTCGAGCTGGACGAGGCGCACGCGCGGCAGTCGCCGGAAGACAAGCTGGCCCTGGTCCACGGCCTGCAGGCACAGGGCCGGATCGTGGCGATGGTCGGCGACGGCCTCAACGACGCGCCGGTGCTGGCCGGCGCCGACGTTTCCATCGCGATGGGCGAAGGCGCCTCGCTGGCGCACCGCGCCGCCGACCTGGTCACCACCGGCGGCGGCCTGCGCCGCATCCCGGCCGCGCTCGCGCTGGCGCGGCGCACCTCCCGCGTGATCCGCCAGAACCTGGGCTGGGCCGCGGCCTACAACCTGCTGGCGCTGCCGCTGGCCGCCGCCGGCCTGGTCACGCCGTGGCTGGCCGCGCTGGGCATGGCCGCGTCCTCGCTGGTGGTGACCCTGAACGCCCTGCGCCTGGCCCGGGTCGCACCCGCGCAGCATGCCCACGCGGCGCCGGCCGCGGCGATGGACCGCGCCGCGACGGCGCAGGCGCCATGAACATCCTGCTGATGCTGATCCCGCTGAGCCTGGTCCTGCTCGGCGTGGCCGTGGCCGCGTTCGTCTGGGCGGTCAGGCGCGGCCAGTTCGACGACCTGGACACCCCGGCGCTGGACATCCTCGAGGACGACGACCGCCCCGCGCCGCCGCGGGCCCCGTCCGCGCCGCCGAACACCCACGGCGCGCACCCGCCGGACGCCTGAGATGCCGGTCGACCTGCCCACCCTGTTCGCCGCCGCGCTCGCCGGCCTGCTCGGCGGCGTGCACTGCGCGGTGATGTGCGGCGGCATCGCCGCCAGCTTCCCGGCGATGGCGCCGGGACGCCCGCTGCGCGTGGCCTGGCAGGCCAACCTCGGCCGGATCGGCGGCTACGTGCTGGCCGGCGCGCTGGCCGGCGGACTCGGCGGCGGCCTGCTGCGCCTGCTGCGGGTCGACGCGTTCGCGATCGGCCTGCGCATGGCCGCCGGCGTGGCCCTGGTCCTGGTCGCGCTGCGCCTGCTCGACCGCAGTGGCCGCTTCGACGTGCTCGCCCGCCCCGGCGTGCGCGCCTGGCGCTGGCTGCAGCCGCTGCACCGGCACCTGCTGCCGGCCACCAGCGCCTGGCGGCGGATCGCGCTGGGCGCGCTGTGGGGCTGGATGCCCTGCGGCCTGAGCCTGGGCCTGCTCACCGTGGCCTGGCTGCAGGCCAGCGCCGGCGGCGGCGCGCTGGTGATGGCCGCCTTCGGCCTGGGCACGCTGCCGGTGATGCTGCCGCTGACCTGGTCCGGCGCGCGCATGCACCGCTGGCTGCAGCGCCCGGTGTTGCGCAACACGCTCGGCGGCGTCGTGCTCGGTGCCGGCCTGCTGACCCTGGCGGCGCCCTGGCTGATGCAGGTGCCCGCGCTGCACGGTCCGCTGGCGGCCATGGGCTGCCGCAGCCTCGCCGGCTGAGCGCGGCGCCGGCTGACCGGTGCCACTGCCCGCCGGCCGGGGTCGATGCCTCGGCTACGTCACAAACTGACGCGATTGCGTCCGGCGGCCTTGGCCCGGTACAGCGCCTCGTCCGCGGAGGCGGTCCAGTCCTCGGTGCCGCGCATGTCGGTCTGGATCTCGGCCACGCCGACGCTCACCGTCACCGGGATCGGGGTGCCGGCGGCCTGCGCGGCCACGTGCAGGCGCAGCCGCTCGGCCACCTCCAGCGCGGCCTTGCCGTCGGTGCCCGGCAGCAGCACGCCGAACTCGTCCCCGCCGTAGCGGCCGGCGGTGTCGGCGCTGCGCAGGCCTTCCAGCAGCCCCGCCGAGACCTGGCGGATCACCTGGTCGCCGGCGACGTGGCCCTGGCTGTCGTTGACCCCCTTGAACCCGTCGATGTCGATCATCAGCAGCGAGGACGCCGCACCGTAACGGTGGAACCGGCGCACCTGCTCGGCAACCAGCCCCAGCCACTGCTGGCGGGTGGCCAGGCCGGTCTCCGCGTCGATCCGGACCACCTTCTCCAGCACCCGCTTCTGCGCGCGGACCTTGTCGGCGAACATCCGCGCCGACACGCCGATCGCCATCAGGTACAGCACCAGGAACGGCATCCACCAGAGGAGGGTCGTGAACGCGGTGCGCGGCTCGAAGGCGAAGCCGTTCAGCGCCGCCGTGACCAGGCACACCGCCGCCATCACCGCCAACGAGCGCCGCGCCAGCGGCCAGCCGCCGGCCACGGTCCGGTCCATCGCCATGACCGAGACCAGCAGCGCCGTGGGCAGCAGGTCGAAGCGCATGATCGCGATCCAGAAGCCGGCCACGCCCGCGTCGATCACCAGGTTGCGGAATTCGGCCGTCACCGGCGCGACGCTGTGGCGGGAAATGCGCCATGCCAGCCAGGGCCAGCCCAGTCCGGTCAAGACCAGCAGTGGCCACCACCCGTGCGATGCGCCATGCGCATGCAACGAGGCGCCCACGCCCATCGTGCTGGTGGCGGTGCCCAGCAGGCGCATGGCGCAGGTATAGCGGACGAAGCGGGACCCGCCCGAATCGGCGGGCGGCGGGGAATACGGCATCGGGGAGCTGCAGGTGAAGAAGATGCCTCAGATCACGCAAGAGGCATGCCACGCGATGGGCATGGCCTGTGACCGCGTCCGCAGAAATGAAAAAGCCCGGCCGTGAGGCCGGGCTTTCCCGAAGATGGCAGCCCCGGAAGGATTCGAACCTCCGAATGCCTGAGTCAGAGTCAGGTGCCTTACCGCTTGGCGACGGGGCTGTAGGCAGGCCGGGATTATAGACCCGGGTGCCACTGGATGCATCCCGGGGGGACGCTCCAGCGACGGAACGGAGCCGGGCCCGCCAGGCCCGGTCCGTCGTGGCCGCATCCCGCGAACGGGACGCGGCCGGCCAGGCGCATCAGCGCTTGGAGAACTGCGAGGCGCGGCGTGCCTTGTGCAGGCCGACCTTCTTGCGCTCGACTTCGCGCGCGTCGCGGGTCATGAACCCGGCCTTGCGCAGGTCGCTCTTCAGCGACTCGTCGTACTCGACCAGCGCGCGGGCGATGCCCAGGCGGATCGCACCGGCCTGGCCGGTGGTGCCGCCGCCGATGGCGGTGACGAAGATGTCGAACTTGTCGGTGCTCTGGGTCAGCTCCAGCGGCTGGCGCACGATCATGCGCGCGGTCTCGCGGCCGAAGAACTCGTCCAGCGGACGGCCGTTGACGGTGATGCTGCCGCTGCCCTTGCGCAGGAACACGCGGGCGGTGGAGGACTTGCGACGGCCGGTGCCGTAATTCTGAGTGGTAGCCATGATTTTTTCGCTTTATTGAGAAGTCCGCACATGGATGTGCGGGCTCTTGCGAGGGACTCGCGTCAAAGGTCCAGCGGCTGCGGCTGCTGGGCCGCGTGCGGGTGTTCGGAACCGGAGTAGACCTTGAGCTTGCGGTACATCGCACGGCCCAGCGGACCCTTGGGCAGCATGCCCTTCACCGCGATCTCGAGGACGCGTTCCGGGTGGCGCTCCAGCGCCTGGGCCAGGGTTTCGCTCTTGAGGTTGCCGATGTAGCCGGTGAAGCGGTAGTACATCTTGTCCTGCAGCTTCTTGCCGGTCACCGCGATCTTCTCGGCGTTGACCACGACGAGGTAGTCGCCGGTATCGACGTGCGGGGTGTAGACGGGCTTGTGCTTGCCGCGGAGGCGGTGGGCAAGTTCGGCGGCCAGGCGGCCGAGGGTCTTGCCGGAGGCGTCGACGAGGTACCAGTCGCGCTGGACGGTCTCGGACTTGGCGATGAAAGTCTTCATGGGAACTCGGGTCGTTGGTCGGGCTGGTTCCGGTCCGGGTTGCCCGGGTGGAACTTCGCCGCGCGTTGTGAAGGGTGCCGCAAAGAAGCGGAATGATAGCCCGGGAGCGGAGTCCGGCGCAACCACCCCCCTCGGCCCCACTTGGCGGCCCGGGCCCCGGGACCGACAATCCACGGCACCCCGTCCTTCCCGGCCCCCCATGTCCAGCGTCGCCCGCCGCCTGTCCCCGCTCGACCGGATCCTGGTCGAGGCCCAGCGTGCGCTGGAGACGACCCTGGGCGATCCGCCCGCGGCCCGGCCCTACCCGGCCACGGCGGCCGATCCGCGCCTGCCGAAGCCGGCCCGCCGGCATGCGGCCGGGCTGATGCGGATCAACCATGTCGGCGAGGTCTGCGCGCAGGGGCTGTACTTCGGCCAGGCCGCCGTCGCGCGCGACCCGGCCACCCGGGAGCACCTGCTCGAAGCCGCGCAGGAGGAGACCGATCACCTGGCCTGGTGCGCCCGGCGCCTGCGCGAGCTGGACAGCCGCCCCAGCCTGTTCAATCCGCTCTGGTACGCCGGCAGCTACGCCATCGGCACCCTGGCCGGCCTGCGCGGCGACGGCTGGAACCTGGGCTTCGTGGTCGAGACCGAGCGCCAGGTCGAGGCGCACCTGGACGAGCACCTGGAATCGCTGCCGGCCGCCGACCAGCGCAGCCGCGAGATCATCCGGGTGATGAAGGACGACGAGGCCCGCCACGCCGACCATGCCGAGGAAGCCGGTGCGCGGGTGCTGCCGCCGCCGATCCCGCAGGCGATGGCCGCCGCATCGAAGCTGATGAAGCTGGTCGCCTACCGGCT
>CAZBDE010000084.1:0-10839 GCA_964490415.1 uncultured Pseudoxanthomonas sp.
ACCGCCAAGATCGACGCGCTGATTGCCGAGCAGGAAAAGCTCATCGCCCTGCTGGCCGAAAAGCGCCAGGCCACCATCTCCCACGCCGTCACCCGCGGCCTCGATCCCAATGCGCCAATGAAGGATTCCGGCCTGGCATGGCTGGGGGAAGTGCCAGCGCATTGGGAGGTTAAGCGCCTGCGATACGTGGCGAGTGCTGTCCAGACCGGTGGAACGCCAACTAGCGAGGCTCCAGCGGAGGATGCTGAGGAGGGATTTGACTGGTATACACCCGGAGATTTCGATTCAGGAGCCGTGCTCGGAAATGCGCGTAAGCGAGTTAGTACTTCTGTTGCAATATCTGGCGAGACAAAAATCTTTCCTGCTGGCTCGGTTCTGGTTGTAAGTATTGGCGCGACTTTGGGAAAGGTAGGATTGACTGACAGGCCCGCATCGGCAAATCAACAACTCAACGCGGTTGTATTTCCAGAAGGTTGTAATGGCCGATACTTCGCCTATTCACTTTCCGTCAAGGTCGAGATGATGCGATTTCTGTCAAATGCATCCACCATCGGAATCATGAATCAGGAGAGGACAAAGGAGATAGCTGTTGCGGTTCCGCCCGCCGCCGAACAATCTCAAATAGCGGAATTTATAGACCACGAAGCAAACAGGCTAGCCCTCCTCCAGTCTGACGCTCTGCGCGCTGTAACTTTGCTTAAAGAGCGCCGCAGTGCCCTCATCGCTGCCGCCGTCACCGGCCAGATCGACGTGAGTGGCGCGGTGGAGGCGCGCGCGACATGAGTCAAGTCAGTGGCTTCGTCTGCGATGGGCGACTGCCGGACATCGAGTACCGCACCGATGCGCCGGAGGAGCTGGTCAGCCCTCGCGTCACCCACCGCGACGGCGTGGCCGTGGTCTATATCCACAAGGAGCGCGATGCGGACCATCGCGGCTTCGTCCCCGTCGCCGACTTCCTGCAGCGCCTCGCCGAGCGCGAACCGGGCCTGGCGGCCACCGGCTACCGCGCCAACGGCCGCCAGACCACGATTTCCTTCAACAAGGCCGATCGCGTTACCCTTTCCTCTCGTCTGCAGGCCCATCTGTCCAGCCTGACCGCGCCGCGCGGGGGCAAGAGCGCGGCGATCGTCGCTTTCCTCGCCAACCTGCTGCCGCTGTACACCCATGAGAACCACGACGGAATCTGGTGCGCCCGCTCCCTGCACGACGGCACCTTGATCCTTCCCATCGACGAATCCAGCTGGGACGGGGAATGCGGCAACGTCCGGGTGCAGTGGCAGGGTGACGCGTTACGCGAGTCAGAGGTCGACGGCTCCTTCTTCCCGACCTTGGCGCTGGAGCGCTACGTGCGCCTGCACTGCACGGGTGCAAGCGAGGAGGCCATCGCCGCCGAGCTGTGGTTCATGGCCGAACACTTCCGGCACAAGACAGGCTGCGAGGTCTATCTGCCGCAGTTGAGACCACCCAGGCATCCCGCGGCAGCTGCAGGTCGCCATCTGGGCGAGCTGGGACAGGGTGTGATCGTCAACATTTTCAGCAGGATCATTGGAGTCTGAGGGATATGGCGCATACGCTCACGGCCAAGGAACAGCCGCTGTCGAAGATATTCAGCGACGAGTATGTCTTCACCATTCCCGGCTACCAGCGCCCGTACTCCTGGGGCTTGGACCAGGCGCAGGAACTGCTGGACGACCTGCTCGGCTACATGCGCGCCGGCGGCAAGACGCTGGAGGACGTCTCCCCGTATTTCCTAGGCAGCCTGGTCCTGATCAAGCGCGAAGGCGTGCCGGAGGCTACGGTGGTCGATGGCCAGCAGCGCCTGACCACGCTGACCCTGCTGCTGTCCTGTATCCGGGCGGTGGTGGCCGACGCCAAGATCCGCGACGGCATCACCCGGCGCATCTACGATCCGGGCGATATCGTGTCGGCCACCGAGAACCACTACCGGCTGACCCTGCGCGAGCGCGACTGCCAGTTCTTCCGCGACCAGGTCCAGCACGAGGGCGGGGTGGAGCAGCTGGTGGCCGGCGATGCCGCGCTACCCGACAGCCAGGCCCGGCTGCGGGCCAATGCCCGGCATTTCCTGGGTGTATTGGGCAACCTGGACCCGGCCACCCTGCTGCGGCTGGTGCAGTTCATCGTCACCCGCTGCTACCTGGTGGCGGTGGCCACGCCGGACCTGGATGCGGCGTACCGGATCTTCGGCGTGATGAACAGCCGCGGCCTGGACCTGAGCGCGACCGACATCCTCAAGGCCGAAATCATTGGCGGTATCGCCAAGGCCCAGCGCGACGGCTACACCGCCACGTGGGAGCAGCTGGAGGAGGACCTGGGTCGCGACGGCTTCGGCGAACTCTTCAGCCACATCCGCATGGTCTACCGCAAGGCCAAGCCGCAGGGGACGCTGCTGAAGGAGTTCCGCGACCACGTGGGGCCGGCCGATCCTGTGCTGTTCGTGGACAAGGTGCTCAAGCCGATGGCGCAGGCCTTCCGCGAGATCGGCGATGCCGACTACGCAAGCACGCACCATGCCGAGGCGATCAACGAACGGCTGCGCTGGCTGAACCGGATCGAGTTCAAGGACTGGATGCCGCCGGCCCTGGCCTTCTTCACCCGGCACCGGGCATCGCCGGATGCGCTGCTGCCGTTCGTGACCGACCTGGAGCGACTGGCGTACTCGATGCTGATCCGCAAAGCAGGCGTGAACGAGCGCATCGACCGGTTCTCGCGCCTGACCGCGGCGATCGAGGCCGGCGATGAGCTGCAGGCCTCGGACTCTGCGTTGCAGCTGGCCCCGCAGGAGCAGTACGCCACCTGGGCGGCGCTGGATGGCCCGCTTTACCAGACCCATTCCGCGCGAGCGCTGGGAGTGATCCTGCTGCGCCTGGATGCGCTGGTGTCCGACGGCAGTAAGACGATGGCGCACGACCTGGTCACGGTGGAGCATGTGTTGCCGCAGCAGCCGAAGGAGGAGAGCCTGTGGCTGCAATGGATGCCGGGCTCGCAGGAGCGTGCGGCGTGGGTCCATCGGCTGGGCAACCTTGCGCTGCTGAACCGGAAGAAGAACAGTGCGGCCAGTAATTACGAGTTCGATCGCAAGAAGCAGGTGTACTTCAGCAAGGGGGGCGCCTGCGCGTTCCCTCTGACAACGCAGGTGTTGCAGCAGAAGGAATGGACCGCAGTGGTGCTGCAGGCACGTCAGGAAGCGCTGCTGGCCCAGGCCGAAGCGCATTGGCGGCTGGAGGGGCGTGTGGCACCGATCGTGGCGGCGGCGCATGCGCAGGGCCCGGCCGGTGCATCTCCGCTGCTTGTTCTGGAGGGTTTGAACCAGCAGTTGCGGGCGAGCGGTCGTATCGTGGACGGGCAGTTCGTGGTGCTGGCCGGTTCGCATGCCCGTGCCGAATGGGTTGGGGTGGAAGGGGGCTACGGCCTGGTCCACCAGGATCTGATCGACAACGGGACCCTGGCGCCGGCCGTCGGCGACGTGCGCGAGTTCCTTCGCGACGCCCATTTCACCAGTCCCAGTGCGGCCGCGGCTGTGGTCTGGGGGCGTGCCGCCAACGGCAGGTTGAGCTGGCACGTCGCCGATACCGGGCAGACGCTGGCCGAGTGGGAGGAGGGCCTGCCGGCGGGTGATCTGGATGAGGATGAGCAGGACGACGAGGTGCGAGAGGCGCAGCACCGCGCGTTCTGGACGCAGTTCCTGGCGCGGGCGGCGGCGCGGGGAGAGCTATTTGCCCGGCGGAACCCCGGTGCCAATCCCTGGCTTGGCACGGGTCTGGGGCGCAGTGGCTTCCGTCTGAATGTCGGCTTGAACCGACGCGAGGCGCGGGTCAGTTGCCTGATCCACCAGCCTGAAGGCGGCAGCGTGCTGTTCGATGCGCTGCACGCGCAGAAGCACGCGATAGAGGCGGAATTCGGCGGAGCCCTGCAATGGAGTGCGCTGCCCGAGCGCAAGCGCTCCAGGATCCGCGCGACCGTTGCCGGCATGGGCTGGGCGACGGATGAGGCGGACTGGCCGACGCTGCAGGATCAGTTGGTCGATCTGGCGTACCGCTTGGACGCGGTACTCAGGCCGCGGATCCAGGTTCTGGAGGAAACCTGAGGGATGCTTGACGCTGCCCGGTGGCTTCCGCCGCAGTCCATGTGCAAGCCTGGCTATCGCATGGGATGACGAAGGCCCCATGTTCAACACAGGCACTTGCATGGATGTCGCCTTATTGGCAACATTCGTTGCCTGATGAGCAACACCTCGCCCCTGATGGACCTGCTGTTCCCCGGCACCCGCCAGAAGGTGCTGGCACAGCTGCTGCTGCAGCCCGATGCCAGCTTCCATCTGCGCGAACTGGCGCGGCTGACCAGCAGCCATCCCGGCACCCTGGCACGCGAACTGGACAAGCTCGGCGGCGCCGGGCTGCTGCTGCGCAGCGAACTGGGCAACCAGGTGCGCTACCGGGCCAACCGCGACTGCCCGTTGTTCGAGGAGTTGGCCTCGATGTTCCGCAAGACCCACGGCGCGGCCGCAGTGCTGCGCGAGGCGCTGGCGCCCATGGAGGGCCGGATCCGGTTCGCGCTGGTGTTCGGTTCGATGGCCCGCGGGACGCTGTCGGCCGGCAGCGACATCGACCTGCTGGTGGTGGGGGAGGTGGGCTTTGCGGAGCTGGTGCAGGCCTTGTATCCGGCGCAGGAGGCATTGGGCCGCGAGATCAACCCGGTCCTATACTCGTCCGCGGAGTTTGCACAACGCGCCAGGCAGGGGGAAGCCTTCGTGCGTGAGATCACCGGCAAGCCGGCGCTGTTTCTGATGGGGAGCAAGGATGACCTTGGAGAACTTGCTGGCGATCCAGCGCCTGCAGCCGCACGCCGCTGACCGCGCTGCGGTGATCAAGTTGCTTGCGGCGGCACGGCGCAACCTGGCCGACGCGCAGGTGGACGCCATCGGCAACGACAACCGCTTCGACGCGGCCTACAAATGCATCATGCAGTGCGCGATGCTGGGGCTGTGGGGCAACGGCTACCGCACCTCGACCAGCCAGCCCGGTCACCACCAGACTGCGATCCAGTGCCTGACCTTGACCATGGACGTGCCCAGGGCGACGGTGATCGTGCTCGACGGCCTGCGTAAGCAGCGCAACATCAACGACTATGTGGGCGATCCCATCGCCGACGCCGTACGGGATTCCTGTATCGAAGAGGCCGCGAACCTGCTCGCCCATACCGGGCGATGGCTGCGCGACACCCATCCGGACCTGCTGGGCGACGCATGAACCTGCACCAGGAACACCACTTCGAGCGCGAGATCTGCGCGCACCTGGCGGCCCACGGCTGGCTGCATGCCGACGGCGATGCGGCGCTGTTCGACCGCAGGTATGGCCTGTTCCTGCCCGACCTGCCGGCGTGGGTGGAACAGACCCAGCCCGAGGCCTGGCAGCGCCTGCACAAGACCCATGGCGCCGCGTTGCCGCAGGTGCTGGCCGAGCGGGTGCGCAAGTCCCTGGACGAGCGCGGCACCCTGGAGGTGCTGCGGCGCGGTGTGGAAATGCTGGGCCTGCCGGCGCCGCTGGAGCTGGCCCAGTTCAAGCCAGCGTTGGCGATCAATCCGGCCATCCAGGCCCGGTACGCGGCCAACCGCCTGCGCGTGGTGCGGCAGGTCTGCCATTCGCCCAACCGGCCCAGGGACGAACTGGACCTGGTGCTTTTCCTCAACGGGATTGCGGTCGCCACCGCGGAACTGAAGAGCGACTTCACCCAGGGCGTGCACGACGCGGTGGACCAGTACCGCTTCGACCGCCACCCGCAGCCCAAGGGCGGCGTGCTGGAACCGCTGCTGGGTTTCCCCGGCGGGGCGCTGGTGCACTTCGCGGTGAGCCAGTCGGAGGTGATGATGACCACCCGGCTGGCCGGGCCGGCGACGCGCTTCCTGCCGTTCAACCGCGGCAACGCCGGTGGTGCGGGCAACGCGCCCAATCCCGAGGGCTTCGCCACCGCCTACCTGTGGGAACAGGTGTGGGCACGCGAGAGCTGGCTGGACATCCTGCACCGCTACCTGATCGGCAAGCGCGACGACAAGAAGAAGCTGCAGTCGGTCATCTTCCCGCGTTACCACCAGCTGGATGCGACCCGCCGGCTGGTGGCCGATGTGCTGAAGAGCGGGCCGGGCGAGCGCTATCTGGTCCAGCATTCGGCCGGATCGGGCAAGACCAACTCCATCGCCTGGACGGCGCACTTCCTGGCCGACCTGCACGATGCGCAGCACCGCAAGCTGTTCGACAGCGTGCTGGTGGTCAGCGACCGCAACGTGCTGGACGCGCAGTTGCAGGAAGCGATCTTCGACTTCGAGCGCACCACCGGCGTGGTGGCCAGCATCACCGGCGAATCGGGCAGCAAGAGCGCCCAGCTCGGCCAGGCGTTGAAGGACGGCAAGAAGATCATCGTCTGCACCATCCAGACGTTCCCGTTCGCCCTGCAGGCGGTACAGGAACTGGCGGCCACCGAGGGCAAGCGCTTCGCGGTGATCGCCGACGAGGCCCACAGCTCGCAGACCGGCGAGGCGGCGTCCAAGCTCAAGCAGCTGCTGTCGGCCCAGGAGTGGGCCGAACTGCAGGACGGTGGCGAAGTGGACACCGAGATGCTGCTGGCCGCGCAGATGGAGGCGCGGGCCGGTGGCAAGGGGCTGACCTATGTCGCCTTCACCGCGACCCCCAAGGCCAAGACCCTGGAGCTGTTCGGCCGCAAGGGCGAAGACGGACTACCCCAGCCGTTTCACGTCTATTCGATGCGGCAGGCCATCGAGGAGGGCTTCATCCTCGACGTGCTGAAGAACTACACCAGCTACAAGCTCGCCTTCAAGCTGGCCCACGACGGCCAGGAGTACGACGACGCCCAGGTGGAACGCAGCACGGCGATGAAGGGAATCATGCAGTGGGTACGGCTGCATCCCTACAACATCGCCAGCAAGGTGCAGGTCGTCGTCGAGCACTATCGCGAGAACGTGCAGCCGTTGCTGGAGGGCAGGGCCAAGGCGATGGTGGTGGTCGGCAGCCGCAAGGAGGCCGTGCGCTGGCAGAAGGCGATCCGTGCGTACATCGAGCGACAGAACTATCCGCTGGGCGTGCTGGTGGCTTTCTCGGGCGAGGTGAACGATGCGGAGAGCTTCCCGGGCGCGGTCACCGAGACCAGCCAGGACCTGAACCCGGGCCTGCGCGGACGCGACATCCGCGAGGTGTTCAAGGAGCCGGATTACCACCTGCTGCTGGTGGCCAACAAGTTCCAGACCGGATTCGACCAGCCGCTGCTGTGCGGCATGTACGTGGACAAGATGCTGGGTGGCATCCAGGCGGTGCAGACGCTCTCGCGCCTGAACCGTGCGCATCCGGGCAAGGACACCACCTACGTGCTGGACTTCGTCAACGAACCGGCGGAGATCCTCAAGGCCTTCAAGACCTACTACGAGACCGCCGAACTGGAGGCGGTGACCGACCCCCACCAGGTCTATGACCTGCGTGCCAAGCTCGACGCCACCGGCTACTACGACGGCTTCGAGGTGGAGCGGGTCGCCCGGGTGGACCTGGATCCGGATGGCACGCAGAAGGCGCTGGACGCGGCCATCGCTCCGGTCGCCGACCGTCTGCTCAAGCGCTACAAGGCGGCGCAGCAGGAGAAGGCGGCGGCCGAGGAACGGAGCGATGCCAAGGCGGTTCAGGCCGCCAAGGACCAGCTCGATGCGCTGCTGCTGTTCAAGAACGACATGGGCGCCTATGTGCGCCTGTATGCCTTCCTCGGTCAGATCTTCGACTATGGCAACACCGACATCGAGAAGCGCTTCCTGTTCTACAAGCGGTTGATCCCGCTGCTGGAATTCGGCCGCGAGCGCGACACCGTGGACCTGAGCAAGGTGGTGCTGACCCACCACACCCTCAAGGATCGCGGCAGGCAGCCCATGGGGCTCAACGCCGACGGCAGCTACAAGCTGGCGCCCATGGATGCGGTGGGCAGCGGTTCGGTGCAGGAAAAGCAGCAGGCATACCTCGCCGAGATCATCGCCAAGGTCAATGGCCTGTTCGAGGGTGAGCTGACGGATGACGACCAGCTGGTCTATGTCAACGGCGTGCTGAAGGGCAAGCTGCTGGAGAACGAGACGCTGATGCGCCAGGCGGTGAGCAACACCAAGGAGCAGTTCGCCCATTCGCCCGACCTGAAGGACGCCCTGCTGCACGCGATCATGGATGCGCTGGAGGCGCACCAGTCGATGAGTGCGCAGGCGCTTGGATCGGAGCGGGTTCGGGATGGATTGAAGGACATCCTGCTGGGGCCGGCGCAGTTGTACGAGGCACTTAGGGCGCAGGCGCAGAGTCATCAAAGTGGTGCGGTCCCCTGAATTGCAGAGACTGAAGGGGGAGTGACGCATCATTTAAATTGGGAGGAGTCATCTTCACAATCCATCTACGTATTCCAATGCCAGCTGAAGGCGAGTCATGGCTCCGGCTAAAAGGCCGCTATATTCCGAGATCCCAGACGAAGGAGGATTGGAAATGTCTATGACCAGGCAACCTCTGGCGATGGCGCGTACGCTCGGTGTGGCGATCATCGCCACCCTGGGCCTTGCCAGCTGCGCCACGTATGACGACGATTTTGCAAGGATCAACTCACGCCTCGATCAACTCGACACGAGGGTGCAGGGCGCAGCCCAGAGCGCCGAATCGGCCAACCAGTCCGCGCAGCAGGCCAACCAACGGCTCGATCAGATCGAAAGCCGCGTCCAGCAACTCGAAGCGAAGCCGCGCCGCGCGCCACGCGGTTAGTCGCTCTTGCACGATTGGCGACGAACGGCCTGAACCGGGACCCGGTGGCCTTTGCTGGCCACCGGTCTCCTTGTCTTCACCCAGTCTTCGTTCAAGGGAACCGTCCCATCCGCAAGTACATACACCCTGCGATCCGGGCCGCTTATGGCGCGCTGGTGCTGGCGCTGGCGTTCGCGAGCTTCGGCGTGGCCAGCGCCGAGGATGCCGTCGGGCAAACGGTAGCCGTCGACGACCAGCTTCCGCCAGGCCAGGAAGTGTCCGACACGGTGATCGAGTTGGCGGGTTGGGTTGTCGCAGCCAATGACAGCCAAGGCTATCCGTTCGCGGTCATGGACAAGGCCGCCGCACAGATCCTGGTGTTCGGCGGCGACGGCCGGCTTCGTGGCGCGGCACCTGGGCTCTTTGGCTCGGCGGTCGGCGATCATACGGCCCCCGGCATCGCCGGGCTCGCGCTTCGCGAGATTCCGGGCCGGGATCGCACGACGCCTGCCGGTCGCTTCGTGGGCGGTTACGGTCCGTCAATCGACGCCGGGCGTGTGCTGTGGGTGGACTACGATTCCGCGGTCTCCATCCACCCGACCGCTACTGGCGTCCCGGCCGAGAGACGCGCCGAACGCCTGGCATCGCCTTCGCCGGACGACAACCGCATCACTCACGGCTGCATCAACGTCTCGCCCGAGTTCTACGAGCGGATCATCCGTCCGACGTTCGAGCGGGGCGGGGTGTTCTACATCTTGCCGGATGCGGCGCCGCTGGCGGAGACCTTCCCGGAGTTCGCGCAAAGTCGCGCGACTACGCAACGCGACGATGGAGGACGCGCACGGCCCGCCCGCCAGTGAAGGGCGCGTCGGCGTGTTGCCTTCGTTGGCCTATGTCCGCTTGTGGCCGCCAGGTGTCTCCTCTCACGGACTGGATACGCGGTCGACGATCCACCTGACGATCGCGTCGAATCTCTCTTGATCCAGAGCATGTCCGCGGTCGACGCGGAGCTCGGTGATGAAGTCGCCGGCGACCTTGGCCACGACCTGGTCTGCATCCCTCGAGTACTTGTCCTGGGTGCCCGATACGACCATTGTCGGCCGGGGTCCGATGGCTGAAAGGACATCGTGCGTGTCGATCTGGCGCGCGAGCCCGGGCACGGTCTCGAAAAGGGTGATCCCGGTGCCCTCCCGGCGACGCGTCTCGAAGCTGCACACGGCACCGCTGACGCATGCGAACCTGCATCGCGGATCGACTGCCGCGTGGTAGAGCGCCGTGTAGCCACCGTACGAGTGTCCTGCCACGCCCACGCGCCGCTCGTCCATGCCGGAGGCCTGGAGAAGAACGCTCAGGGCGCGTTGGGCGTCATCGAGGCACTTCCGCATCAGCACGTCGCCATCCAGCAACCGGTAGCTCATGGCGTTGTAGTGCTGGAGCCAGTCGTAGTAATCCGGCTCCACCCCCTGGACCGCTCCTCGTCGATCCTCGAAAGTGATGGCGTCCGGGGCCAGGACCGCGAGGCCTCTACGCGCGAGCGCCGGCCCGAAGGCCTGGAACGTGTCGCCCACGTCGCCGGCGACCTCGCTCTTGCCGAAGTGGAACTCCCCGTTGTGCTGGTGGAAGACAACCACTGCGCCGAGCGTATCGCGCCCTCTGGGCGTGAACAGGAACGCCGGGATGAGGTCGCCTTCGAGTCCCCGGTATTCGATCCTTTCACGGGCGAATCCGTCGGCCTCTTCGGCCTCGCCTCGCTGGAATTCCATCGGAACAGGGTCCGCAAGGCCAAGGCGCTCGCGAAGCGTCGTAGTGAGGTCGGTCGTCATCCGTGGATGATAGCTCCCGGTATGCTGCCGGCAGCGGCCAGGGCAGAAGGCAATGGCGGTGTCCATCCCGGTCAGCGGCCGTGTGACGGGCCGGTTCGGCACGGCAGGCCGTGCTGGCTTACGGTTCAACCCCCGTCACCGGACCCAGCGCAACCACGCGCTGCGCCACGCTCCGGGCGCAGCGGACCAGGTTATCCAGCGGCGGCAAAGACATCCTTGTCTCCGATCAGTGCCAC
>CAZBDE010000085.1:0-10833 GCA_964490415.1 uncultured Pseudoxanthomonas sp.
CAGGTGCGGGGCCGTGGTTTCGCGGGTTACACGAAGACGACGGACCGCACCGGGCGGGTAATGCCGGTGGCGGTGGTAATCGTGATGGCGATGCCGGTGGCCGACGCGCAGGCGCGCTTCCACCGGGACGGCGGGAAGTGGCGGGTGCTGGCGTTCACGTTCGACATGGTCACCAAGAGGACACGATGGCGTGGGGGGCTGTCAAGCGCTGCAGCGCATCATCGGCGGAAATTTTTCGTTGCCCGGGAAACAGTTAGCGCGTCTGGCGGAGCATGAGCCACGGCGCTGGCTTCGGACTTCGGGTGCGTCGCGTCATGGCCTACCGGCTCTTTGCAGGAGCTCCCTTCAGGGGCGACCCGAGGCGGCTGGATACCGCCGTGTTCAACACGGCCGATCCGGAAGCCGTGCGTTCAACGCAGCACCTTCCGGTGTCATCGGGTCGCCCCTGAAGGGAGCTCCTGCAACAAAGACCGGACACCGGTGAAAGGGTTCGACCCAGCTGTTCCCCAAACCGCAGGCGCGAACCCCCACGCGCCCTGCGCCGACGGATTCCCTCCGGAGCCGGCACCACCCACCGCCGTTGCTCCCGCGGTCGCGGTTGCCGTTGCAGCGAGCCGCAAGAATGGCGGCCCCGACACGATTCGAACGTGCGACCTGTCCCTTAGGAGGGGACCGCTCTATCCAGCTGAGCTACGGGGCCAAGGCCGCCGATTGTCGCATGCCGGCCCGGCACGGCCAATGCAACCGCCGCGCATGCGCCGCCGGGGCCCCGGGTGCGCTTGGTAGAATCGCCCCACGCATCGAGGCGCCCCCGTCCGGCGGCCACGCGCCCCCCGGGCCCGGCGCCCGCACCCATCCAGGAGATCCCATGTCCGCATCCCTGCTCCAGGCCCTCGGCCTGGATTCCACCAATTCCGGCACCTACCTCGGCGACGGCCAGTGGTCCGACGCCACCGGCGCCGGCGTGCTGCGCCCGGCCAATCCGACCACCGGCGAAGTCATCGCCGAAGTCCAGGCCACCACCGAAGCCGACTACGAGCAGGTCGTCGCCCGCGCCCAGGCCGCGTTCAAGGACTGGCGCACGGTGCCGGCGCCGCGCCGCGGCGAAGCCATCCGCCTGTGCGGCGACGCGCTGCGCAGGAACAAGGACGCGCTCGGCTCGCTGGTCGCGCTGGAGATGGGCAAGAGCAAGGCCGAGGGCGACGGCGAAGTGCAGGAGATGATCGACATCGCCGACTTCGCGGTGGGCCAGAGCCGCATGCTCTACGGCTACACCATGCACTCCGAACGCCCGGGCCACCGGATGTACGAGCAGTACCAGCCGCTGGGCCTGGTCGGCATCATCAGCGCGTTCAACTTCCCGGTCGCGGTATGGGCGTGGAATTCGTTCCTGGCCGCGATCTGCGGCGACATCTGCCTGTGGAAGCCGTCGAACAAGACCCCGCTCACCGCGATCGCCTCGATGAAGATCTGCAACCAGGCGCTCAGGGAAGGTGGTTTCCCCGACCTCTTCTTCCTGGTCAACGACGCCGGCACCGCGCTGGCGGAGACGCTGGTGGAAGACCGGCGCATCCCACTCATCAGCTTCACCGGTTCGACCCAGGTCGGCCGCGAGGTCGCGGTCAAGGTCGCCCGGCGCCTGGGCCGTTGCCTGCTCGAGCTCGGCGGCAACAACGCGATCATCCTCGACGAGAGCGCCGACCTGAAGCTGGCGATCCCGGGCATCGTCTTCGGCGCGGTCGGCACCGCGGGCCAGCGCTGTACCACCACCCGCCGCCTGATCGTGCACGAATCCATCTACGACGACGTGCTCGCCACCCTGGTCAAGGCCTACAAACAGGTCGAAGGCAAGATCGGCGATCCGCTGGACACCGCCAACCTGATGGGCCCGCTCAACAGCCGCGGCGCGGTCGAGCAGTTCCTGGCCACGGTCGAGAAGGCCAGGGCCGCCGGCGGCACCGTCGAGACCGGCGGCACGGTGCTGGACCGCGCCGGCCATTTCGTCCTGCCGACCATCGTCACCGGGTTGCAGAACAGCGACGAGGTCGTGCAGCACGAGACCTTCGCCCCGATCCTGTACGTGATGAAGTATTCGACCCTGGACGAGGCGATCGACATGCAGAACGGCGTGCCGCAGGGCCTGTCGTCCTCGATCTTCACCGCCAGCCTGAAGGCGGCCGAGCGCTTCCTGTCGGCGGCCGGCAGCGACTGCGGCATCGCCAACGTCAACATCGGCACCTCCGGCGCGGAGATCGGCGGCGCCTTCGGCGGCGAGAAGGACACCGGCGGCGGCCGCGAATCCGGTTCGGACGCGTGGAAGGTGTACATGCGCCGGCAGACCAACACGATCAACTGGTCCGACTCGCTGCCGCTGGCGCAAGGCATCCGGTTCGACCTGTAGAGCGGGGCTCGCCCCGCTGCATCCCGGCCCACGGCCCGGATCAGGAGCGGGCCGAGACCCGCTCCCGAACGCGCAACCGTCCCCCTCCCCACCCGCCCGGGGACGGGACGACGGGCAGGACGCCTCCGCAAACCGGACCGATCGCCCGGATCCGGCCCGTCCCCCACCGGCCGGGGTCCGGTTCTGGAATAATCCCGTTCCGATGGACCCTCCCGCGTGGCCGCGGCCCGCGCCGGACGCCGCTGTCCCCTGCCTGCCGACAGGAACCCCCGCCCATGAACGCGATCCGCCAGACCAGTTCGCTTGCCATCGCCAGCCTCGTCTCCGGCATCCTGGGCTGGACCCTGGTGCCGTTCATCGGCACGCTCGTGGCCATCATCACCGGGCACATGGCGCGCGCCGGGATCCGCCGCAGCAACGGCCAGCTCGACGGCGACGGCCTGGCCGTCGCCGGTCTGGTGCTGGGCTGGGTCTCGGCTGCACTGTGGGTAGTCGCCATCGTCATCATCTTCACCATCCTGGGCGGCCTCGCCTGGTTCGCAAAAATGGATTCCTGAGCGCGCTTCGCCGATGTACTCCCTCGCCCGCCCCTTCCTGTTCGGCCTGGACGCCGAGCGCGCCCATGGCATCGGGCTCAAGGCACTGGAGCTGGCCTGCCGCAGCGGCACCCTCGGCCTGCTGGCCAGCCCGCGCAAGCCGATGCCGACGAAGCTGCTGGGCCTGGCCTTCCCCAATCCGGTCGGCCTGGCCGCCGGCCTGGACAAGAACGGCGAGCACATCGACGCGCTGCTGGCGCTGGGCTTCGGCTTCATCGAGGTCGGCACGGTCACCCCGCGCGCGCAGCCGGGCAACCCGAAGCCGCGCATGTTCCGCCTGCCCGGCGACGAGGCGCTGATCAACCGGCTGGGCTTCAACAACGCCGGCGTCGACGCGCTGGCGCGCAACGTGGCGCGTGCGCGGCGCAAGGACGGCGTGCTCGGCATCAACATCGGCAAGAACAAGGACACGCCCAACGAGGACGCGGCCAGCGACTACCTGTACTGCATGGAGCGGGTCTACGCGCTGGCCGACTACATCACCGTCAACATCTCCTCGCCGAACACCGCCGGCCTGCGCGAGCTGCAGGAGGAGCAGTTGCTGCGCCGCCTGGTCGGCACCCTGCGCGACGCACAGGAACGGCTGGCCGCGCAGCACCGCAAGCGCGTGCCGGTGCTGGTCAAGGTCGCGCCCGACCTGAGCGACAGCGATATCGACGCCGCCGCGCGCGTGCTCGCCGACCTGGGGGTGGACGGCGTGGTCGCCACCAACACCACCGTGGCCCGCACCTCCGTACAGGGCCACCGCTACGCGCACGAGACCGGCGGCCTGTCCGGCGCGCCGCTGATGGGCCAGTCCACCCTGGTGCTGCGCCGGCTGCGCACGCGCCTGCCCGAATCGATCCCGCTGGTCGGCGTGGGCGGCATCCTGTCCGGCGCCGACGCGGTGGCGAAGATCGCCGCCGGCGCGAGCCTGGTGCAGTGCTACACCGGCCTGGTCTATCGCGGCCCGGAGCTCATAGGCGAATGCATCGATGCGATGCGCCGGCGCAAGGAATCGCCCAGCCGCGGAACGGCCGGCTCGGCATGAACGCACCCTCCCCGGTCGTCCGGGCAACCGGCGCACCGGCATGACCGCGCTGTTCCGCCTGCAGCGCGATGCCGACCTGGCCGCGCGCAACACCTTCGGCGTCGCCGCGCGCGCGCCGTGGCTGCTGGAAGTCAACGACCCCGGCTCGCTGGCCGAGGCGCTGGACCTGGACCAGCTGCGCGGCCTGCCGCTGCTGGTGCTCGGCGGCGGCAGCAACCTGCTGTTCGCCGGCGACGCGCCCGGCGCGGTGGTGGCATTGCGCGCCGCCGGCATCGCCATCGCGGAAGACCGCGGCGAACGCGTGCGCGTGCGCGCCGAGGCCGGCGCCGACTGGCATGGCCTGGTGGCGTGGAGCCTGGAGCAGGGCCTGTGCGGGCTGGAGAACCTTGCCCTGATCCCGGGCAGCGTCGGCGCCGCGCCGATCCAGAACATCGGCGCCTACGGCGTGGAGGTCGGCGAACGCGTGGTCGCGGTCGAGGCCTGGGACCGCGACGCTTCGCGGCCGGTACGGCTGGAGCGCGCAGCCTGCGCCTTCGGCTATCGCGACAGCGCGTTCAAGCGCCAGTCCTCGCGCTGGATCGTCACCGCGGTGGAACTGGAACTGGCGCGCGAAGGCGCCGGACCCGCGCCGCGTCTGGACTACGCCGGCATCGGCGAGGAACTGGCCGCCATGGGCGTGACGGCGGCGCGCGCGCGCGACGTGGCCGAAGCGGTGGTCCGCATCCGCCGGCGCAAGCTGCCCGACCCGGGCGCGGTCGGCAACGCCGGCAGCTTCTTCAAGAACCCGATCGTGCCGGCCGCGCAGGCGCAGGCGCTGGCCGACGCGCATCCGCGCCTGCCGGTGTTCCCCGGCGCAGGCGCCGCCACGCGCAAGCTGTCCGCGGCCTGGCTGATCGACGCCTGCGGCTGGAAGGGCGTGCGCGAAGGCGACGCCGGGGTATCCGCCGCGCACGCGCTGGTGCTGGTCAACCACGGCCATGCCACCGGGATGCAGCTGCTGGAGCTGGCCCGGCGCATCGCCGCTTCGGTGCACGACCGCTTCGGCGTGGCGCTGGAGCCGGAACCGCGCATCGTCGGCGCGCAGTGGTGAGGCGCGGCGCGGATCCGGGCATGCAGCGATGAGCGCGCCGACCCCACCCGACCCCGCCCGTACCCACTGGCGCGCCGCCCGGCTGATGCTCGGCAGCACCGTGCTGTTCGGGCTGATGGCGGTGGCGATCCGGCTGGCCTCGGCCAGCCTGCACACCTTCGAGATCGCCTTCTTCCGCAACTTCTTCGGCCTGCTCGCCGCGTTGCCGCTGCTGCTGCGGCACGGTCCGGGCCTGCTGCGCACCGACCAGTTCCCGCGCTACCTGTTCCGCTGCCTGGTCGGGATCTGCTCGATGCTGGCCGGGTTCTGGGCGATCGGCCACCTGCCGCTGGCGCAGGCGGTGTCGCTGTCCTATTCCACCCCGCTGTTCGTCACCATCGCCGCGGCCGCGCTGCTCGGCGAGCAGGTCCGCGCGCGGCGCTGGATCGCGGTGGCGCTGGGCTTCGTCGGCGTGCTGCTGATCGTGCGCCCGGGCAGCGGCGAGTTCAGCTACGGCACGATGGTGGCGCTGCTGGCGGCGCTGCTGTCGAGCATCGTCGCGATCCAGATCAAGCAGCTCTCGGCCACCGAGCCGGCCGACCGCATCGTGCTCTGGACCACCCTGCTGTGGGTGCCGATGTCGCTGGTGCCGGCGCTGGGCGTGTGGGAATGGCCGCAGGGCGTCGCCTGGCTGTACGTGATGGCCGCCGGCGTGTTCGGCACCGGCGGGCACATGCTGTGGACGCGCGCGCTCAAGCTCGGCGAAGTCTCGGCGCTGACCCCGATCAGCTTCATGCAGCTGCCGATCGTGGGCGTCTTCGGCTGGCTCCTGTTCGGGGAGACCCTGGACCGCTGGACGGTGCTGGGCGCGGCGGTGATCCTCGGCGCGAACGCCTATATCGCCCACCGCGAGGCGACCCTCGCCCGTCGCGCCTCGTCGGGCGCGTCCAGCGCGGCGGCCAAGCCGGGCGAATGAACGCGGGCCTGGCGCGCGCCGCGCCGCGGAAGCCGCGCGGGGGAACGGACGCCGCGAGGATCTGGCGGAAAAAGCGCCAGATCCTTGCCCTCGGCTGGGCCGATCCAGTATCATGCGCGGCCTTGTCGGGGTGTAGCTCAGGCTGGTAGAGCGCTACGTTCGGGACGTAGAGGTCGCAGGTTCGAATCCTGTCTCCCCGACCATTGTTTTCCCGCGGTACGCAGACCGGCCTCGCGCCGGTTTTTGCTTTTCCGGACCGCCGCCGCGCGGCGCCGGAGCGCGTCCCCGCCCGTCCCAGGCCGCGATGACTCCCCGATCCCCCGCCCCCCCACATGCGCTCGCCCCGGTCCAGGGCCGGATGCTGGTCCTGGCCGGCATCCTGCTGTCCGCGTTCAACCTGCGCACCGCGGTCACCTCGCTGACCCCGCTGCTGGACGTGCTCGGCGCCGAGTTCGGCTTCGGCCCGACCGTGGCCGGGGTCCTGGGCA
Source organism: uncultured Pseudoxanthomonas sp. (assembly GCA_964490415.1). Classification (GTDB taxonomy): domain Bacteria; phylum Pseudomonadota; class Gammaproteobacteria; order Xanthomonadales; family Xanthomonadaceae; genus Pseudoxanthomonas. The sequence goes on from CAZBDE010000085.1 coordinate 6,561, forward strand.
TGGTCCCCACCGCCGCCTTCGCGGTCGCCGGGGTCGGCACGCCGCGCCTGGCCCACCGGCTGGGCCTGGAACGCACCGCGGTGCTGTCGATGGCGCTGGCCACGGCCGGCCTGCTGTGGCGCTCGCTGGCCGGCGGCACCGGAGGCCTGCTCGGCGGCTCGGCGCTGGCGCTGGCCGGCATGGGCATCGGCAACGTGATCCTGCCGCCGCTGGTGAAGCGCTATTTCCCCGACCGGATCGGGCCGCTCAGCAGCCTGTACATCACCGTGCTGCAGCTGGGCACGATCCTGCCGGCGCTGCTGGCGGTGCCGATGGCCGACGCCGCCGGCTGGCGCGTGTCGATGGGCGTGTGGACGCTGACCGCGGCGGTGGCGATGCTGCCGTGGCTGGGTGTGCTGCGGATCGAGCGTCGCGCCGGCAGCGCGCTGGCGCAGATGCACGATCGCGCGGTGCTTCCCGGCGACGAAGCCCCGGAGCTGGCCGCGCCGCCGCCGCGCGGCCGGGTCTGGCGCACCGGCCTGGGCTGGGGCCTGGCGCTGATGTTCGGCATGACCTCGCTGGTGACCTACGCGATGTTCACCTGGCTGCCGAAGCTGCTGGTGGAAGCCGGCGCCAGCCCCGCCTACGGCGGCACGATGCTGGCGCTGTACTCCGCGCTGGGCCTGGTCGGCGCGCTGAGCATGCCTTCGCTGGCCACGCGCCTGCGCAATCCGTTCCCGCTGGCGCTGCTGTGCGCCGGCTGCCACCTGGCCGCGTTCGCCGGCCTGCTGTGGGCACCGATGGCTGCGCCGCTGCTGTGGGCCGTGCTGCTGGGCCTGGGCCCGAGCACCTTCCCGTTGACCCTGACCCTGGTCAACCTGCGCACGCGCACGCCGGCCGGCTCGGCGGCGCTGTCGGGCTTCATGCAGGGCGTGGGCTACGGCCTGAGCTGCCTGGGGCCGTTGCTGTTCGGCCTGCTGCACGAGTACAGCCACGGCTGGGGGCTGCCGTTCGCGTTCCTCGCCCTGTGCGTGGGCGTGATGCTCTGCGGCGCATGGCTGGCGTGCCGGCCGGGGATCCTCGAGGAACGCTGGTAAGGCTTTGCGTCAGAGCAGGTCGGGGTGGCGGACCTGGCCTTCGCCACGGACCACGAAGCGCTCGACGGTGAGCGCCTCCAGGCCCATCGGGCCGTAGGAGTGCAGGCGCGTGGTGGAGATGCCGATTTCCGCGCCCAGGCCCAGCTCGCCACCGTCGGAGAAGCGCGAGGATGCGTTGACCATCACCACCGCCGAGCGCAGCGATTCGACGAAGGCCTTCGCCGCCGCCTCGTCGCGGGTGGCGATGACTTCGGTGTGGTCGGAGGTGTGGCGGCGCACGTGCCCGATCGCCTGTTCGAGGCTTTCGACCACGCGCACGGCGATGACCAGGTCGAGGAATTCGGCGGCGTAGTCGTCCTCGGTCGCCGGCGTGGCGCCGGGCACCAGCGCGCGGGTGGCCTCGTCGCCGCGGATTTCCACCTTGCGCGCGGCCAGCGCCGCGGCGGCCTTCGGCAGGAATCCACCGGCCGCGTCGGCGTGCACCAGCAACGTCTCCAGCGCGTTGCACACGCCCGGGCGCGAGGCCTTGCCGTCGAGCAGCAGGCGCAGGGCCAGGTCGAGGTCGGCGCTGCGGTCCACGTACAGGTGGCACACGCCCTTGTAGTGCTTGATCACCGGCACGCGCGCGTGCTCGGCGACGAAGCGGATCAGGCCCTCGCCGCCGCGCGGGATGGCCAGGTCGACGATGTCGGTGAGCTGCAGCAGCTCGAGCATGGTCTCGCGGCGCAGGTCGGTGACCAGGGTCAGCACCGCCGGGTCCAGGCCCGCCTCGCGCAGGGCGCGCTGCAGTGCGGCGGCGATCGCGGTGTTGGAATGGATCGCCTCCGAACCGCCGCGCAGGATCACGCCGTTGCCGGCCTTGATGCACAGCGCCGCCGCATCGGCGGTCACGTTCGGGCGGGCCTCGTAGATCATCGCGATCACGCCCAGCGGCACGCGCACGCGTTCGACGCGGATGCCGTTGGGGCGGGTCTCGCGGCGGGTGACCTGGCCGACCGGGTCGGGCAGCGCGGCGACCTCGCGCAGCGCCGTGGCGATGCCGGCCAGGCGCTTGCCGTCCAGCGCCAGGCGATCGAGCATCGCGCCGGTGATTCCCTTGTCCCGCGCCGCATCCAGGTCGCGCGCATTGGCGGCCAGGATCGCGTCCGCCTCGTCCTCCAGCGCCTGCGCCATCGCCCGCAACAGCGCGTCCTTGGCCGCGGTGTCCAGTTGCGCGAGCACCTGTGCGGCGGCGCGGCAGCGCAGTGCCTGGTCCATGATTCCACCGGTTCCGGTCATTTCAGGTTCCCTCGTGTTGGGTCACAGCAGCACCAGGTCGTCGCGGTGGATCACGTTGCCGCCGTAGTTGTAGCCCAGGATCGATTCGATGTCGCGCGAGTGCCGGCGCGCGATGCGGCGCACGTCCACCGCCGAATACTGGCTGATGCCGCGGGCGATGCCGCGTTCGCCGCCGGCGTCGCGCAGCAGCACCTCGACCATGTCGCCGCGGCGGAAGTCACCTTCGGCGCCGACGATGCCGCCGGGCAGCAGCGAGGCGCCCTTCCCGGTCAACGCGCCGGCCGCACCGGTGTCGACCAGGATCGCACCCGGCTCCAGCGGCGCGTGCCGCAGCCAGTACTTGCGCGCGGCGATGCGGCTGCTGGCGGCACGGATGCGGGTGCCGTGCAGGCGGTCGTGGGCCAGCTCGCGCAGCACTTCGCTGCGGCGGCCGTTGAACAGCACCGTCTCGATGCCGGCCGCGCCGGCCTTGGCCGCCGCCTCCAGCTTGGTGCGCATGCCACCGGTGCCGGCCGCGCTGCCGCTGCCGCCGGCCATGGCGAACACTTCGGGCGTCACCTCGGCGACCTCGGCCAGCAGCCGCGCCTGCGGATGGGTGCGCGGGTTGGCCTCGTACAGGCCGTCGATGTCGGTGGCGATGAACAGCACGTCGGCATCGATCAGCGCGGCGACGATCGCGGCGAGGTTGTCGTTGTCACCGAGCTTGAGTTCGTCCACCGAGACGGTGTCGTTCTCGTTGACCACCGGCAACGCCCCCAGCCGCAGCAGTTCGTTGAGCGTGGCCCGGGCATTGAGGTAGCGGCGGCGGTTGCGCAGGTCGTCGTGGGTCAGCAGGACCTGCGCCACCGGCCGCTCGAAGAAGCGCTGCCACAGGCCGATCAGCTGCGCCTGGCCCAGCGCGGCCAGCGCCTGGCGCGCGGCCATCGCGGCGCCGGCCTCTTCGGCCCTGGGCAGGATCGCGCGCCCGGCGGCGACCGCGCCGGAGGAGACGATCACCACCTCGCGCCCGGCGACCAGGCTGGCGGAGACGAACTGGGCCAGGCCCAGGGCGAAGCGCGGCGACAGGCCGCCGCCGTCGGCGGCCAGCAGGCTGCTGCCGACCTTGAGCACCGCCCGCCGCCACGCCGGCAGGGACTGTACGTTCTGCGCTGCGGCGGGTCCGGCGTTCATGGGCTCAGCGTGTGTTCCATTCGTGGACGGTGAGGTCGGAACTGCCGGTGACGGCCAGCGGATCGGTGGCGACCAGTGTCTGCGCCTCGGCCAGGCTGGCGACGTTCTGCAGCACGTAGGCGCCGCCGCTGCGGTCGCTGAAACCGCCGGTGAGGGCGAGCAGGCCGCGCCCGCGCAGGTCGTCGAGCCAGGCCAGGTGCGGGGCGACCACGGCTTCGTCGAAGCCGGGCCTGCGTATCGCGAGGACTAGATAGTGCTTCATGTGCGCTGCCTTCCCGAGGGTCCTGTTCCAACGACGAGGTCAATCCGCCAGCGTTTCCCAGCGCACCTGCAGTTCGTCCAGGCGCAGGTCCGCCGCCGCGCCCGGCGAGGTGCGCGCGGCCAGGCTGCCTTCCGGCGTGCGGCCCTGCCCGGCCGAATCGGCCGCGGCCGCGGCGGCCTTGTAGGCCTCGCGGAACGGCACGCCGGCCAATGCCGCTTCGACGGCGACGTCGGTGGCGTACATGCCCGAATCGATCGCCGCGCGCAGCCTGTCCTCGCGCCATTCCAGGTTGGCCAGCAGCGCCGGCAGCAGCTCCAGCGCGGCCAGGCCGCGGCCGAAGCCGTGGAAGATCGCGCCCTTGGACGCCTGCAGGTCGCGGTGGTAACCCGACGGCAGCGACAGCAGCTGTTCGATCTCGGTGCGCGCGGCGGCGACGCTGGCGTGGGTGGCGCGCATCAGCTCGATCACGTCCGGGTTGCGCTTGTTG
>CAZBDE010000086.1:0-10700 GCA_964490415.1 uncultured Pseudoxanthomonas sp.
CCTGCACGGCCTGTTCTCGGACGTGAAGTACCCCTCGTTCTTCATGAACGTGCCGCGCGACTTCGTCGAGTTCCCGTCGCAGGTCAACGAGATGTGGGCCGACTGGCCGTCGATCCTGGCCAACTACGCCAAGCACCACCAGACCGGCGAACCGATGCCGCAGGCACTGCTGGACAAGGTCCTGGCCGCGGCCAAGTTCAACCAGGGCTTCGCCACCACCGAGTACCTGGGCGCGGCCATGCTCGACCAGCGCTGGCACCAGATCGGTTCGGACAAGGTGCCGGAAGCGGCGGGCGTGATGCAGTTCGAACACGACGCGCTGGTCGCCGACGGCATCTATTTCACCCCGGTGCCGCCGCGCTACCGCACGCCGTACTTCAGCCACATCATGGGCGGCTACGCGGCCGGCTACTACGCCTACATCTGGTCGGAGGTGCTGGACGCCAACACCCAGCAGTGGATCCGCGACAACGGCGGGCTCAAGCGCGAGAACGGCGACCGCTTCCGCGCCACCCTGCTCTCGCGCGGCGGCAGCAAGGACGCGCTGCAGCTGTTCCGCGACTTCACCGGCGCCGATCCGAAGATCGAGCCGCTGCTGGCCAAGCGCGGGCTGGACACCGCGCCGCCGCGCTGATCCCTCAGCCATCGCTGCAAGGCACTGCGCCACCTCCGGGTGGCGCAGTCGTTTCCGGGGTGCAGGCGCACGGCCAGGGTTTTCCACAGCCGGTGTGGATGGTTGCTGCACAAAGCTGTGGACAAGCGCCGGAACCGCAGGCGCGGCGGGGCTGTCAAGGACCCTGCCGCTTTTTTCGCCAACGCCCCTGGATCCCATCCGCCCTTGTAGGAGCTCCCTTCAGGGGCGACCCGACGAAGCCGGAAGGCGCTGGCCACTACCAAGCGTTCCTCCGGAGCCGATGCGTTCAACCGGGCTGCGTCCGGGCCACGTCGCGTCGCCCCTGAAGGGAGCTCCTACAAGGGAGCGGCGCGGCGCCCGGCCGCGGTCAGCGCGGCGCGACGTAGCCCCCGGGCACCCCGCGCGGCGACAGCACCAGTTGCCACAACTGCGAGCGGCGGCTGCGGAAGCTGGCCATCGACCCGGCCAGGTAGAACCGCCACATGCGCCGGAAGCGCGCGTCGTACCGCGCGCCGAGCGCGTCCCACGCCGCCTCCACGTTGCCGCGCCAGGCCTGCAGGGTGAGGTCGTAGTCGCCGCCGAAGCCGTGCCAGTCCTCGATCACGAACCGGCCATCGCTGGCGGCGGCGATCTGCGCGGCCGAAGGCAGCATCGAGTTGGGGAAGATGTAGCGCGCGATCCACGGATCGGTATTGCGCACCGAGTCGTTGCCGCCGATGGTGTGCAGCAGGAACAGCCCGTCGTCCGGCAGGCAGCGCCGCACGCCTTCGAAATAGGTGCGGTAGTTGCGCACGCCGACGTGCTCGAACATGCCGATCGAGAACGCCGCATCGAACGGTTCGTCCACGTCGCGATAGTCCTGCTGGCGGATCTCGACCGGCAGGCCCGCGCAGAGGCTGCGCGCGAATTCCGCCTGTTCCTTCGAGATGGTCACGCCCACGCCAGACACCCCGTAGCGCTCGGCGGCGAACTTCAGCGCCTCGCCCCAGCCGCAGCCGATGTCGAGCACGCGCATGCCTGGACGAAGCTGCAGCTTGCGGCAGACCAGGTCGAGCTTGGCTTCCTGCGCCGCGTCCAGGTCGGTGGCCTGGCGCCAGTAGCCGCAGCTGTAGACCATGCGCCGACCGAGCATGGCCGCATAGAGGTCGTTGCCCAGGTCGTAGTGGCGCCGGCCCACTTCGCCGCTGCGTGCGCGCGACTGGCGGTTGGACAGCCGCGCCAGCAGCGCATCGCCGACCCCCGCCAGGCCGCGCACGCGACAGTCCAGCCGCGCCTGCAGCAGGCGCTCCAGGAAGCCGTCGAGGGAACGCGCGTCCCACCAGCCGTCCATGTACGCCTCGCCCAGGCCCAGCGACCCTTGCGCGAGCACCCGGGTGAAGAAGCGCTCGTCGTGGACCTGCGGATCCCATTCGCGGCCGCCGCCGATGCGCACGCCGGCCTCCGCCAGCAACCCCTCGACCCTGCGCCGCGGACGGGAAACGGCGACCATACCCGCTGCCCGCGCCTACTCCGCGAACAGCCCGCGGACGTCGTCGGCCAGGTAGGGGCGCAGCACCGCGGCCGGCACGTCGACGGTCTGCACGCCATCCGCGTACGGACCCACCTGGTACGGCGGGAACACGAAGCGCAACGCGGCGATGCGGCCATCGGCCGCCGCCAGCGGCTCGAACTGGGCGAAGTTGGCCGGATCGGGCGCGGTGCCATCGGCGATCATCTTCAGCGCGCCCGACAGCAGCCGCTGCTGCTCGCCAGGCTCCCGTCCATCATCGGCGGCGCGGGTCGCCGCGGCGGCGCCCAGCTGTTCCCGTGCGAAATCGCCCACCGCCTCCCAGCCGGCCGGCGTGGCGACCAGGTCCTGCGCGGTGAGCATGCGCTGCTGCCTGGGCAGCCAGACGAAACGCGCCAGCAGCGGCTGGCCATGGGCGCCGCCGGTATACAGGCTGCCGTCGGCGGCCACCGCGACCACGTCGGCGCTGCGCATCAGTTCGCGGAAGCCCAGCGACAGCTCGTACGGCGCCGTCGGTGCGGCGTCCAGGCCGCCCACCGCCTGCAGCAGTTCACTGCGCGCGGCCTCGGCATAGGCGTGCAGCGCACGCGCCAGCCCCGGGTCGTTGGCGGCCCCCGGCGGGTAGCTGATGCCGACCACGTAGCGTGGGTCGTGTTCGATCACATCCACCAGCGCAGGCGCGGCATCGGCCGGGAGTGGGGCTGCCGCGTCGGGCTCAGCCGGCGCCGGCTGCGGCCCGGGCGCCGCGGCGCCCTCCGCGGCCTCGCGCTGGCAGGCGGCCAGCAGGGCCAGGAGCAGGCAGGCGGCGAGCATCCGGGCCAGGGGGAAAAGACGGGGCGTTCCGCGATTCGTGGGCATCCTGCACCTCCCTTGCACGTGGTTCGTGGACCCTGCCCGGCATCGCGCGGGGCCCGCACGTGCGCAGTCTAGTCAATCCGCCAGCACGTCGGCGTAGTCCCGCCGGTGCCGTGCCGCCCAGGTCTCGGCATAGGAGCACGCGGGCACCACCCGCCAGCCCTGGGCCCGCGCGTGCTCGAAGGCGGTCCGCACCAGGTGGCCGGCCACCCCGCGGCCGCCGATCGCGGAGGGAACACCGGTGTGGTCGATGACCATGACCCCGTCGTGGAACCGGTAGACGAGTTCGGCCTCGTGCCCCTCCAGCTCGAGGTGGAAGCGCCGGGAGGCGGCATCGTGGACAACGGCAGGCAGCTCGGTCATGGCGGTACCCCGGTTCGGGACGGCAAAAGGCGACCCTCTGCGTCACATTCTGGCTCGAAAGCCGGCAGAAGCGGGGTCGAGGCAGGGCTGAACGGCAGTCTGAACCCTTTACCGGGGGTTGGCACGGGTTCTGCATGGATTCAGGCAGGTCCCAAATGCCGATTCAAGGAGCCCCAGGATGGACGCACTCGACAGCAGCACGACCGACTTCGCCAGCGACGCCTCGCTGCTCGAAGGCCTTTACCAGCTCGTGGTCAACGGCCACACCGACGGCTGGGAATTCGAACACCTGGACACCGAAGTCTACGAGCGCCTGAAGCACGCCTACGCCGTCTTCAACTGATTCGCGTAGAGGGGGAGGACGGAGCGCGACACACGCGAACCGTCCGGGCAGCCCCGCCGGCGGCGGGGCTGCTTTTTTGCTCAGCGGTGGTCACGCTTGCGCTGGTTGCGGCGGTCATGCGTGCTGGCACTGCCCCGGATCGCCTGCATTCCGCTCTCGCCGGCATGCAGCTCCTGCGCCCTGGCGGCGACCTCCGCCGGGACGTGACCGTCGCCGGCCGGATGCGCGGTACCGCCATGCGCATCCTCGAGCAAGCGCCACGCCGGCGTCTGCCGGGCCTGCTCCTGCTGCGTCTGCAGCAGCTCGCGGGTCCTTTCCAGCGCCTTCTCCGGGGCCATCGCACGCACGCGGCGCGCGGCGGCGACCCGCTTTGCGGGCGCCTTCGGTCCGGTGGCCTGGCGGGCGACGGCGGCATGTCCCTTCCTCGCGGTGCCGGTGGCCTGGCGGGTCGCGCTCTTCTTCGCTGCGGACGTGGCGGCCTTGCGTGCGGCCGGCCGCTTCGCCGCTGTCTTCCCGACCACCGGCTTCTTCACCGCCGCCTTCCCGGTCACGACCTGCTTCGCGGCAACCTGCCTTGCCGATGCCTTCTTCGCCGCGATCTTCTTCGCGGGAACCTTCCTGGCCGTGGACTTCTTCGCCACTGCATTCTCTGGCATGGATTTCCGTGCGGCCTTCTTCGGCGTCGCCGCTTTCCTTGCCGCGGCCTTCCGGACCGCTCCCTTCTTCGTGCCCACGGCCTCGCCTGCGGTCACCTTCCCGGCGGCGGCCTTCTTCGCCGCCTCGGCCGCGGGCGATGCCTTCGCGGCCCGCCCGGGCGTTGCGCCCGTCTTTTTCGCGGGGGCCTTTGCTGCGGTCTTGCGCGCGGTGCCGCGCGTGCTCCGGATCGCCATCTGCGCCTCCTCCGGTCGGGGACGCGGCCACCGTCGCACGCCCGGCATTCACGCCGGGTGAGCGCCGCGGCTCAGCCGAAGCTCGGATTCAGCAGCTGCTCGAGGAACACATTCAACAGCCGCGGCTCCATCGCCAGCATGAACATCACCCCGAACGCGGCCCCGGCCAGGTGCGCGCTGTGGTTGATCCGGTCCCCGCCCTTGCGGTCCATCCAGATGCTGTAGCCGACGTAGAACACCGCGTACAGGATCGCCGGCGCCGGGATGAAGAACACGAAGATCAGAGACCAGGGCGAGATCAGGATGAAGGCGAACAGCACCGCCGACACCGCGCCCGACGCACCCAGGCTGAAATAGTTCGGATTCTTCTGGTTCTTCAGGTAGCTGGGCAGGATCGAGACCACCAGCGCGGCCAGGTAGAACAGCGGATAGGTCAGCACGCTGCCGGTCAGCTGCCGCATCACCTGCTCGATCAGCCGGCCGAAGAAGAACAGCGTGACCATGTTGAACAGCAGGTGCGGCAGGTCCGCGTGCAGGAAGCCGTAGCTCACCAGCCGCCAGTATTCGTGCCGCTTCGAGATCGCCGGCGGCCACAGGATCAGCCGGTCGGCCAGGCGGCGGTCCTTGAACGCCAGCCACGACACCAGCGCGGTAACGGCGATCAGGATCAGGGTGACGGGTGCTTGCATGCGGTCCTCAGGCGACGCGGTAGTTGTCCTGCATCGGATAGCGGCGCGCGTAGGCAGCGAATGCCAGCGCGGCCACGAACGCGAAGCCGGCGAAGAAGAACATCAGGAATGCGTTTTCGCTCAACCCGGTGCCGGCGATGCGGCCCAGCACCGCCTCGTTGCGGACGCCGAAGTTGGTCAGCAGCACCCACAGGCTGCCAAAGGTGCTGGTCAGGTACCAGAAGGCCATGATCACGCCCTTCATCGCGTGCGGCGCCTGGCTGTAGGCGAACTCCAGCGCGGTCGCCGAGACCAGCACTTCGCCGAAGGTCAGCAGCAGGTACGGCAACGCCTGCCAGCTCAGCGAAACCTGCTGGCCGCCGTCCAGCCACAGCTGCAGCGCGCCGGCCACGATCCAGGACACGCCTGAAATCGCGATGCCCCAGCCCATCCGCCGCAGCGCGGTCGGTTCCCAGCCCAGCCGGCGCAGCGCCGGGTACAGGACGAGGTTGTTGAACGGGATCAGCAGCATCACCAGCAGCGGGTTCAGCGCCTGCATCTGCGCCGCGTCCTTGATCAGCCAGCTCGGCCACCAGGCCGAAGCGTGCGGGATCACCATCTCCCGGCCCTGGATGATCCAGGTCGAGGCCTTCTGGTCGAACAGCGACCAGAACGGGGTCACCAGCGCGAACACGATCAGGATCCGCAGCACCGCGCGCACGCCGTCCACCGCCGCGTCCGGATGCGCGCCGCGGGCGCGCTCCAGCTGCATCGAGGCACCCCAGCCACCCAGCGCGATCACCACGCCCAGCGCCAGGCAGGCGGAGATGACGAAGCCGAAGTCCGGCCACCAGGATGGGGCCAGGCCTGCCAGCGACAGCGCCCACAGCCCCAGCAGCGCCACCGCCAGCACCATCCCCAGCATGGCTACCACGTAGCCCGGGCGCCCTTCGCCCGGCGCGCGGGTGCGCAGCGCGGTCCTGGCCACCGCGAGGAACCCGTGCGGATCGTTGCCCGACGGCGGCACGTTGACGTAGTGCCGGCGCCCCAGCCAGAACACGACGGTGGCGATGAACATCAGCACGCCCGGGATGCCGAAGGCCACCGCCGGACCCCAGTGGCGCAGGAACAGCGGCGCCAGCAGCGAGGCGAAGAACGAGCCGAAGTTGATGATCCAGTAGAACGCGTCGAAAACGACCTTGGCCTTGGACTTGTTGCTCTGGTCGAACTGGTCGCCGCAGAACGACACCACCAGCGGCTTGATCCCGCCCGAGCCGAGCGCGATCAGGAACAGGCCGGTGTAGAAGCCGGCGGCGTTGTCCTCGAACATCGCCAGGCAGGCGTGCCCGGCGCAGTAGATGAGCGAGAACCAGAGGATGGTGTGGTACTTGCCGAAGTACCGGTCCGACAGCCAGCCGCCGAGCAGCGGGAAGAAGTACACGCCGATGACGAAGGTGTGGAAGATGTCCTTGGCGGCGGTGTCACGTTGCGGGCCTTCGGGCAGGTAGGCCAGCAGGATCGAGCTGATCAGGAACGGCACCAGGATGTTGCGCATCCCGTAGAAGCTGAAGCGCTCGCAGGCTTCGTTGCCGATGATGTAGGAGATCTGGCGGGGCATGCGCCCGCTGTCAGCGGTGGTCGTGCTCATCCGGGAGGGTGCTGCAAAAGAAGCCGAGGGTACCCGATCGGATGCCCCGACCGGAACCGCCGCGCGCCGCTTTGCGCGCAGACAGCCCCCCATCCGCGACGCATCGCCCGTGGCCGCGGGCTGGCATCATGTACGCACCTTCCCCACCTGCCCGCCGCCATGCGCTGCCGCACCGCCCTGCTCGCCGTGTTGACCGCCCTCCTGCTGCCGGCCTCGCCGGCCCGCGCGGCGGAACCCGCGTCCACCGCGGATGACGCACTGGCCACCGAATCCGAGCGCTCCGGCTTCCAGCGCACCGGGCGCTACGCGGAGGTCGCCCGGCTTGCCGCCGCGTTCCAGGCACGCTATCCGGACCGGGTCCGCACGCTCGACTTCGGCACCACGCCCGAAGGCCGGCCGATGCAGCTGCTGGTGGTCACCGCCACCGGCGCCTTCGATCCGGCCGAGGCCCGGCGCCGCGGCCTGCCGGTGGTGCTGGTCCAGGGCGGCATCCACGCCGGCGAGATCGACGGCAAGGACGCAGGGTTCCTCGCCCTGCACCAGGTACTGGAAGGCCAGGCCGCGCCCGGCGCGCTGGAAAAGCTGGTGTGGCTGTTCGTGCCCGTGTTCAACGTCGACGGCCACGAGCGCTTCGGCGCCTGGAACCGGCCCAACCAGCGCGGCCCGGAGCAGATGGGCTGGCGCACCACCGCACAGAACTTCAACCTCAACCGCGACTACGTGAAGGCCGACGCGCCGGAGATGCGGGCCATGCTGCGCCTGGTGCAGGCCTGGGACCCGCTGGCCATGGTCGACCTGCATGCCACCGACGGCGCCCAGTTCGAACACGATATCTCCATCCAGGTCGAACCGCTGCATGCCGGCGACCCGGGGCTGCGCGCCATCGGCCGCGCCTGGCGCGACGCGGTGATCGACGACCTGGCCCGGCAGGGTTCCAGGCCGCTGGCGTTCTATCCGTCGTTCGTGGAGATGGACAATCCGGCGTCGGGCTTTGCCGACGACGTGCCGCCGCCGCGCTTCTCCCACGGCTATTTCCTGCTGCGCAACCGCCTGGGCATGCTGGTGGAGACGCATTCGTGGAAGCCGTACCCGGAGCGGGTGCGCATCACCCGCAACACCATCGTCTCGGTGCTCGGGCAGATGGCGGCGCATGGCGCGCAGTGGCGGCGCGAGGCCGACGCCGCCGACACGCGCGCCGCGAAGCTGGGCGGCCGCTCCGAGCCGCTGGCCTGGAAGGCCGGCGAGCACGCGCGCACCGTCGACTTCCTCGGCTACGCCTATACCCGCACGCCCTCGGACGTGTCCGGCGCGCTGATGACCCGCTACGACGAAACCACCCCGCAGGTCTGGCACGTGCCGTTGCGCGACGACGTCGTACCGTCGCTCAGCACCGTCGCCCCGCGCGCCGGCTACCTGGTGCCGCCGGCCTGGGCCGCGTTCGTGCAACCTTCGCTGGAAGCGCATGGCGTGGCCTTCCACCGGCTGGACGCGGCCTGGCCGGCAGCGCCGGTGCAGGCGTTCCGCACCGATGCGCCGAAGTTCGGCGCCGCCTCGATGGAGGGCCGGCAGCGGCTGTCGCTGGAAGGCGCCTGGGCGCCGGAGCCGCGCGACGTCGGCGCCGGTGCGCTGTACGTGCCGCTGGCGCAGCCGCTGGCGCGGCTGGTGCTGGCCCTGTTCGAACCGCAGGCGCCGGATTCGCTCGCCGCGTGGGGCGGTTTCAACGTGGCCTTCGAGCGCAAGGAGTACATGGAGGACTACGTCGCCGAAGACGTCGCCCGCGCCATGCTCGCGGACGATCCGGCGCTGCGCGACGAATTCCAGCGCCGGCTGGCCGCCGACCCGGCCTTCGCCGGCGACGCCGGCGCGCGCCTGGACTTCTTCTACCGCCGCCATCCCGCCTGGGACGAGCGCTACGGCCTGTACCCGGTCCTGCGCCTGGACCAGCCCCCGCCCGAACGCTGAGGCTACCCGCCATGAGTCCCCTGCCCCGCCTCGCCCGCCTGCTGTTCTGCGCCGGCCTGCTGGCGGGCGCGGCGGCGGATGCGGCACAACCGGTCGCCGCGCCGGCGCAGGCGCCGGAATTCAGCCTGGTCACCTTCAACCTCTACCACGACCGGGGCGACTGGCCGCAACGGCGCGTGCAGATCGTGGACACCCTGCGCGAAGTGCAAGCCGACGCGATCGTGCTGCAGGAAGTGCTGCAGCACGAGTCGCTGCCCAACCAGGCCGCATGGCTGGCGCACGAGCTCGGCTACGAATGGCGGTTCGTCACCACCGATCCACCCAGCCACAAGCGCCGTTACGGCATGGCCCTGCTGACCCGCCATCCGCTGCTGGAGGAAGGCGAGACCCTGCTGCATCCGCTGGAAGACCACCGCACCGCCGGCTTCGTCCGCCTGCTGGTCGACGGCCACCCGCTCAACCTCTACTTCACCCATCTCTACCGGGCGCCCGACGGTGCCGACACCCGTGCGCAGCAGGTCGCCGACCTGCTGGCGTACGTGGCGGCCACCGCCGGCGACGCCCCCTCGCTGCTGGCCGGCGACTTCAACGCCGAAGCCGATGCACCGGAACTGGCCGCGCTGCAGGCCGGCTGGGACGATGCCTGGCTGCGCCTGGATCCCCGCGCCGACGTCGCCGGCTCCAGCACGCTGAACCCTGCGTACTTCGAGGCGCCCGCACGCGTGGACCACGTGTTCCTGCCGCGCGGCCGGGCGCAACCGGTGGAAGCACGCCTGCTGTTCGCGGAGCCGGATGCGGATGGCGTATGGGCCTCGGACCATCGCGCGGTGTACGTGCGCCTGCGACTGGAGGGCGAGGCGGAAGCGGAAGAAGCGGAACTGGATGCGGACACGGACGACGATCCGGGGCGTGCTTTCCATTTCCAGCCTGGCCGCCGGCCTGCAGCCGGTGCCGGCGAACGACCGGATCAGGCCGCCGTCGCGGCCCGCAGCGCGGCGATGCGCTCCGGCAGCGGCGGGTGGCTCAGGAACAGCTTGCGCAGGCCCTGGCCCATGCCGCCGGCGATGCCGAAGGCTTCGACCTGCGCCGGCAGCGTGCTCTGCCCCTGGTTCTGCGACAGCCGCTCCAGGGCCGCGATCATCTTGTGGCGCCCGGCCAGCTGCGCACCGCCGGCATCGGCGCGGAACTCGCGGTGGCGCGAGAACCACATCGCGATCATGGTCGCGAACAGGCCGAAGACCATTTCCAGCACCATCACGATGGCGAAGTAGGCCAGGCCCGGGCGGCCATTGTCGCGCCCGCCCGACATCTGGCTGTCGATGACCCCGCCGACCACGCGCGCCAGCACGATCACGAAGGTGTTGAGCACGCCCTGCAGCAGGGCCATGGTGATCATGTCGCCGTTGGCCACGTGCGCGATCTCGTGGCCGAGCACGGCCTCGGCCTCGTCGGCGTCCATCTGCCGCAGCAGGCCGGTGGAGACCGCCACCAGCGCGTTGTTGCGGTTGGCGCCGGTGGCGAAGGCATTGATCTCCGGCGCGTCGTAGACGGCGACCTCGGGCATGCCGATGCCGGCAGCCCGGGCCTGGCGCTGCACGGTGGCCAGCAGCCAGCGCTCGGTCTCGTTGCGCGGCTCGGCGATGACCTGGGCGCGGGTGGCGCGCTTGGCCATCCACTTGGACGTCAGCAGCGAGATCAGCGAACCGCCGAACCCGAACAGCGCCGCCATGACCAGCAGCCCGCCCATCTGCCCCGGATGGACCCCGAGCAGCGACATGACGATGCCGGCCAGGAACAGCACGGCCAGGTTGGTGGCGAGGAACAGGGCGA
>CAZBDE010000087.1:0-10641 GCA_964490415.1 uncultured Pseudoxanthomonas sp.
CGGCTGATCGCCAGGATGGTGATGTCGTCGGACTGCGGCGCCTCCCCGGCGAAGCACCGCACGTCGGCGAGCAGGCGCCGGCAGGCCGCTTCGGCGCTGTCGCCGGACACCAGCGCCCGCAGCAGGCGTTCGCTGCCGTAGGCCTGGTTGTCCTTGTCGAAGGCCTCGGTCACCCCGTCGGTGTAGCCGACCAGGGTCGCTCCGGCCGGCAGCACGCCCTCGTACAGCGGGAACGCATCGCTGGGCTCGAATCCCAGCGGCGCGCCGCTGGCCACCTCCAGCAGTTCGCTGCGCCCGTCCGCCTGCAGCAGCAGCGGCGGATCGTGCCCGGCGCTGGCCAGCTGGATGCGGCCGCTGGCCACCTCCAGCCGCCCGCACAGCACGGTGGCGAACATGCAGGTCTCGTTGTTCTCGGCCAGGCGCACCGAGGCGAAGGCCAGGATCTTCTCCGGCGTGCCGTGGCGGCGCGCCATCTGCTCCAGCACGGTCAGCGTGCGCGCCATGAACAGCGCCGCCGGGATGCCCTTGTCGGACACGTCGCCGATCACGAACCAGAGCACGCCCGGCTCCAGTTCGGAGAACTGGTAGAAATCGCCGCCCACCGCGGTGGCCGGTTCCAGCAGCGCGTGCGCCTCCACGTGCACGTGCCCGGTGTCGAAGCCGCGCCCGGCCGGCAGCATCGCCTGCTGGATGTCGCGCGCGATCGACAGCTCGCTTTCCAGCTTCTGCCGCGCGCCGGCCATCTGCCCGATCTCGTGCATCTGCACCTTGATCGAATCGCGCGCCGCGTCGAACGCCCGCGCCATCACCCCGACCTCGTCCTCGCGCTGCACGTAGGGGATGGGCTGGTCGAAGCGGCCCTGGCTGAAGTGGTGCGCGCTGTCGGTGAGCCCCTCGAGCGGCGCGGCCAGCGCGCTGCTGTAGCGCCGCGCCAGCCACAGCGCCAGCAGCAGCGCGGCCAGGCTGGCCAGCGCCACCGCCAGCGCGACCCGGTCCAGCCGGCGCAGGAACCAGCGGTCGGACACGGTCAGCGCATAGGTCCAGCCGCTGTCGCCCACCGGCAGCGCCACCGTGCCCAGCGCGTCGCCGCTGGCGTCGTGGTGCTCGAAGGTGGCGGCCTGGTGCGATGCGATCGCCGCCGCCAGCGGCGCCAGCCCGGCATGGCCCGGCTTCGCCGACAGCTCGGCCACGCCCAGCCGCATCTGCGCGTCCGGATCCGGATGCACTACCGCCAGGCCTTCGGGCGAGAACAGCATCGGCTGCAGGCCGGCGCCCCCCGACCCGCTGCGTCCGCCGACCAGCGCGGCCAGCCGCTCCAGCGGCACGTCCAGGCTGACCATGCCCACGGCCGGCGCGCCGGGCGGATCCCCCGGCCGCCGCAGCGGCAGGTTGAAGGTGGAGAAGTACTCGCCGGCGGTGGCCGCGTTGGCGTAGGGCTCGGACCACCAGGGGCGCGGCGAGGCGGTCGTGCGCGCGTACCAGGGCATGCTCCGGTAGTCGTAGCCCAGGTCGGCCACGGACTGCTCCACCAGCGTCGCCCCGTCGCGGCGGATGTACCAGGTGAACCCGTCCGCGTCGCCCGGCAGCTGGCCCGGTTCGATGATGACCATCGCGCCGGCGATGGCCGGGTCGCCGGCCAGGCTGGCAACCAGCAGCGAGCGCAGGTTCGAGGGCTGCGCGCCGACCCCGGTGGCGCTGGCGGCCAGGGTGCGGCCGCTGACCTGCACCGACTCCAGCGTCGCCTGCAGGCTGCGCACCGTCTGCCGCGCCAGTCCGTCGGCCTCGGCGCGGGCGTTCTGCACGATCAGCGCGCGTGCGCCGAAGTAGAACGCCAGCGCGGTGAGCAGCAGCAGCCCGGCGTTGAGCAGGCTCGACCACAGCACCATCCGCGTGCGCAGGCTGTCGCGCCAGCGCACCGTGCCGCCGGTCGCCGCGCGGGGTGCGGCGGGCGCATCGCCCAACCCGGCGGACTCCTCGGTGCTGCGTTGCGGCGAAGTGGCGGACATCGGACGCCTGTGCATGGCAGGTGGCCTCGATCATAGGCACGAACCGCGATGCTGCACCGCCGCATCACCGTGCTGTCCCCGCGACTGTCCCGGACAGGCAATGATTGCAACGGAAACCGACCCGGAAACCCGCCCGATACGCTCCCGTAGCGAGGCGGACGCAAGGGCCGTTGCGCTAAACTCCGGGGTCCACGAAGAACATCGCGCCGCGGCCCCCACGCGCGGCATAGGGAGTGATATGAACTGGCTGAACGAGGTGTTGCAGAACGATCCGGATCCGGTCGAGACCCGGGAGTGGATCGAGTCGCTCAAGGCGGTCATCGACCGCGACGGCCCGGAGCGCGCGCACCTGCTGCTGGAGGACATGGTCGAGCTGACTCGCCGATCCGGCGCATTCCTGCCGTTCTCCCCGACCACCGAATACGTCAACACCATCGCGCCGCACCTGGAGGCCAAGAGCCCGGGCAACGCCGACCTGGAATGGCGGATCCGCTCGATCATCCGCTGGAACGCGATGGCCACCGTCGTGCGCGCCAACCGCAAGCCCGGCGACCTCGGCGGCCACATCGCCTCCTTCGCCTCGTCGGCCACGCTGTACGACGTCGGCTTCAACCACTTCTGGCGCGCCCCGTCCGACAGCCACCCGGGCGACCTGCTCTACATCCAGGGCCACAGCTCGCCGGGCATCTACGCCCGCTCGTTCCTGGAAGGCCGGATCAGCGAGCACCAGCTCGACAACTTCCGCATGGAAGTGGACGGCCAAGGCATCTCGTCCTACCCGCACCCGTGGCTGATGCCCGACTACTGGCAGACCCCGACCGTGTCGATGGGCCTGGGCCCGCTGGCGGCGATCTACCAGGCGCAGTTCATGAAGTACCTGGAGCACCGCGGCCTGATCGAGGAGTCCGACCGCAAGGTCTGGTGCTTCATCGGCGACGGCGAGTCCGACGAGCCGGAGACCCTGGGCGCGATCGCGCTGGCCGGCCGCGAAGGCCTGGACAACCTGGTGTTCGTGGTCAACTGCAACCTGCAGCGCCTGGACGGCCCGGTGCGCGGCAACGGCAAGATCATCCAGGAACTGGAAGGCGTGTTCCGCGGCGGCGGCTGGAACGTGATCAAGCTGCTGTGGGGCTCCTACTGGGATCCGCTCCTGGCGCGCGACACCAACGGCGTGCTCAAGAAGCTGATGATGGAGACCGTCGACGGCGAGTACCAGAACTGCAAGGCCTTCGGCGGCGCGTACACCCGCGAGAACTTCTTCGGCAAGTACCCGGAGACCGCAGCGATGGTCGCCAGCCTCGCCGACGAGGACATCTGGCGCCTGAACCGCGGCGGCCACGACCCGCACAAGGTCTACGCCGCCTACCACCAGGCGGTGAACACCAAGGGCGTGCCGACCGTGATCCTGGCCAAGACGGTCAAGGGCTACGGCATGGGCAGCTCGGGCGAATCGCTCAACCCGACCCACCAGACCAAGAAGCTGGACGACGACGCGGTGCGCGCGTTCCGCGACCGCTTCAACATCCCGCTGACCGACAAGCAGCTGGAAGAGGCCGAGCAGGTCCCGTTCTACCACCCCGGCGAGGACTCGCCGGAAGTGCAGTACCTGAAGGAGCGCCGCGCCGCGCTCGGCGGCTACCTGCCGCAGCGCCGGCAGAAGGCCAGCAAGAGCTTCACCGTGCCGGCGCTGGACAAGTTCGAGCGCCTGCTCAAGGACAGCGGCGAGCGCAGCTACTCGACCACCATGGCCTTCGTGCAGACCCTCAACATCGCCCTGCGCGACAAGGAACTGGGCCCGCACCTGGTGCCGATCGTGGCCGACGAGGCCCGCACCTTCGGCATGGAAGGCCTGTTCCGCCAGATCGGCATCTACGCCCCGTTCGGCCAGAAGTACAAGCCGGTCGATTCGGACCAGCTGATGTACTACCGCGAGGACCAGGCCGGCCAGGTGCTGCAGCAGGGCATCAGCGAGCCGGGCGCCATTGCCAGCTGGATGGCCGCCGGCACCAGCTACTCGGTGTCGAACGTGCCGATGCTGCCGTTCTACATCTACTACTCGATGTTCGGCTTCCAGCGCGTGGGCGACATCGCCTGGCAGGCGGCCGACATGCGCACCCGCGGCTTCCTGCTCGGCGGCACCGCCGGCCGCACCACGCTCAACGGCGAAGGCCTGCAGCACGAGGACGGCCACAGCCAGGTCCACGCCGGCTTCATCCCCAACGTGCGCAGCTACGACCCGACCTTCGGCTACGAGGTCACCGTGCTGCTCCAGCACGGCATGAAGGCGATGATGGAAGACCAGGTCGACGAGTACTGGTACCTGACCCTGATGAACGAAAACTACGCGCACCCGGAAATGCCGGCCGGCGCGGAAGCCGGGATCATCAAGGGCATGTACCTGCTCAAGGACGCCGGCAAGCCCAAGAAGGGCGAGCTGCGCGTGCAGCTGCTGGGCAGCGGCACCATCCTGCGCGAGGCCATCGCCGCGGCCGAACTGCTGGACAAGGACTTCGGTGTCACCGCCGACATCTGGTCCTGCCCCAGCTTCAACGAGCTGCGTCGCGACGGCTTCGACGTCGAGCGCTGGAACCGCCTGAACCCGGAAGCCAAGACCCCGCGCAAGGCCTACGTGACCGAACTGCTGGAAGGCCGCCAGGGCCCGGCCATCGCCGCCACCGACTACGTGCGCGCCTACGCCGACCAGATCCGCGCCTTCATGCCCGGCCACTACACCGTGCTGGGCACCGACGGCTTCGGTCGTTCCGACACCCGCGCCAACCTGCGCCGCCACTTCGAAGTGGACCGCTACTACATCGCCCACGCCGCCATCGCCGCGCTGGCGAAGGACGGGAAGATGACGGGGAAGGACGTGGCACGGGCGATCAAGCAGTACAAGATCGATCCGGAGAAGGCGAATCCGGTTGGGGTTTGAGGCTGGAGAGTTTCGTGGCACGAGGCACCCCCGTGCCACGCTGGCCTTTGCCACGAAAGCATGGGGGCCTACCGTGTCGCGGTAGGTCCGGGCGCCGCACACCGGTCGATAGCGTGTAAAGCTGATATAAGTACCCGATATAGCCTGCTGCTCGGTAGTAGCACCGCTGGTTGCTCGTTTGAAGAGAGGGAAACTCAATGGTGAAAGGCAAGTCGAGCGCTGGGGGGGCGTCTCGGGACGAACGGGCAGCTTCGTTCACTTCGCCCTTCACTGAAGCGCATGCGATCGTCTTCGCAGATTTCGGAGTTAGCGTCCGCGACGGGTTCACGAGAACGCAATACGAGGCAATGCAAACAGCGTTAGAGACTTCGCTACTCGAGGCTGAGTTCAAATTGCAGCCGAGCGAAGATGGCGATCAAGTGGCTGGCCTCATATATGAACGCATGACGCCTGATGGCGAAGTAGCCGAGGCCTTCCACCTTCACGAAGATCACGTACATGTGATGATTCACGAGTACCGGGGCTGGCAGGTGACCAGAGACATAGCATTGAGACGCCTCAAGCCTATCTTTGAACTTTTCCGTGAAGACTCTTTTGGAGAAGTCGGCGCCAGGCTGGTATTGGGCTATAGAGACGCTTTTATCAATACCCAGCCGCGTCGATATTCGCCACTTGATGTTTTCAAACCGAACATGTATCTGCCAATTTTGGCGTTTGATGCAGGTGATTTTTGGCAACACCAATTGACCACGGTTGTGGAAGCCAAAAAGAGTGAGCGATGGAAGAGGATTTTCGATCGCATAACTGTTGACGCTCGCGTCACCAATATGGCAGATGATGGCGAAAAGGCGGACTTTGTTCATTGGACCGAGATTACCCATCGTCAACAGCTGGTGGGGAACTCCAAGCAGGGTGCTGCGGTCGAATGGGTGACTGATCTGGTGGTGGCTCGTTTTAATGCTATGCACAAGCGAAACAAGAAGATGATGGTTGAACTACTCAATCATCAAATGGCTGATCGGATTGGCTTATTGGAGAAAGCCCAGTGAATGATGAGGCGCTGAGGGATAGTGCGTACTGGGATATGGACGGTCATGGCTCCGATACTGAGTATGACTGCTCGGAAGACGCGCGTCCGACCATCCGAAAGCCGATCCGTACATATTCAAAGCGCGCATCTTTTCTTCACCAGATTCGAGCCCATTCGAAATGGGCCGCTGCGCATTCGGATGATGATCTAGACCCTCCCACGCAAGCGGCCCAAGAAGCAGCAATGCATTTGATCAACAATCTTCCCGAGGGATGCCTGGACTTCCAGCTGGCCATCTCGCAATCTGGCGAGATAAATCTTTTTTTTGGCGATAAGGCTTCCCCGTTTCAGATGCTGATCGACGAGGATGGACTCTTGAGCTATTTCGGAATGTTCGGGGATGAGCGTTTCGCTGCCAGCGATCGCCGCGCTGATGATTTTCAGCACATGCAACTTCTTCGTTTGCTCGGCACGAAATAGCTAGGGAAGCGAAAAGATGGGGGCTGATGCCGTGGGGGCGGCTGTTGAGGCGTTAGATGAGCTAGAGACGATAGCTCGGCTTTGCCTCAGCGCGAGCGTCCCTATAGTCGACAACAAGTACCCTAACCAGATCGATCCTGAGACTGGGTTTATACGACTCGAGGAAATTAGCCATCGCGAGCTGAGGCGAGGTTTCTCGGTGCAGCGACTGCACCTCTATAGCCTTAAAGATGCGCTACAGATGGTTGCTGATCGCAAAGCGCGAAAGCTAGAGAAAGGCATCGTTGCTGATTATCTGCTTGCTGGTGTTCTTTTATGCAAAGTGACTGAAGTTCACGTGATAGGCGATGCTGCGGGCACTGAGGTGTTCCAAGTTTTGCCTAAGCCACTGGATGGCCAGCCCGGCCACGCCGAAATTCACTTCAAGAGTCCAATAAAGAAAGAAGATTTCTTGGAGCATCGCCTGGCATTACAGCGAGCTCTCGGGAAGCTTGTGGATGCCTCCATCTTAGATGCGGCTGCATAGACTTCCGAAACGGATTGGGCTCAATCTTACTCACATGAGGCACAACGGCCGATGGGCGGGCGGCTTTCAGAAGCGCTGGGCGTAAGCTCTTTAATTGAAAGATGATGCAGGGGCAATAGGATCCCGTTCCTAGCGTTGTGACTTAATCGCCTTCCATTCTGAAAAATCGCAAAGCGGCGATGACTTCTCGCCCCGTCGTAACGCCTGGCTACAGGCAACAGCACTGCCTATGTATACAGCTGGATCAATTGGATCAGTCCTCGCGGGACAGTTCTTTTGCGCCATTAGCGTCAGATTAAGCTGGATGGTCGCCAAGCTATTGGCGATTTCAAGATTGTGGAGGGTCAACTTCGAATCGTTGTCCTCCAGCAGGATGGAGCCCTTGCTCAGAGAGGTCGCTTTGATTTGGTGCTCAATGGCATCCTGAAATTTTTCACAACTGGATTGTGCGAACGCCACCGCTGAGAAAAGCGTAGTAGCTGCAGTAAAGATTGATCGAATCACAGTCCTCATGAGTGTTCCCTGGTGATCTTGGAGGCACGGACGGAGGCATCTAAAGTCCGGCATCGGAGATTGGTACGGGCACTGGCTACATTATTTTCAGAGTTCTGACTTTTGGTCTGCGCCTGCAGATTAGACGGGCGTGATTTGCATCCCTGCAGGTCAACTCGTTGCGTCGCCCCCTGATTGCTTGTTAGGGACTGAGTTTGGCTTGAATTCCTTCGCTCTCTTAGCGGCTATCTTCACAAGTTTTTTCTTGGCTTCGGCAGCTGGCTCACCCTCAACCACGTCCCTTTTCAGAACTTCATTGACTAGGACAGCGTGGATTTCCTCTGGGTCGATCTTCACGTCTGGAGACAGCTTCCTCAGTTCTCGGCGAAGCACAGAAAGAATCGCTTCAGACTGGAGCACAGCGCCGATGGCAAATCGAGAAAGTGCTTCCTTTCTGTCCTTGTACTCACCGAGGACTGACTTTTGCCAACCTTCCTTGCACCATAAATAGAGCTTCTCGATGTCAGCAGCCGATCGGGAACTCAGGGCGCAGAAATTTATGTCAATGATGAGTTCCTGGCCGATCGGCTTCGCAAAGATGACGTGATAGACACGCCACTGTTGACCATTGGTGAGCAGAACCCAGTCCACTCCCTGATTCGCGGCATAGTCTATTGCCTGCTTCACATGCTGATCCTTGAGGTCGAGGCCAATGGCCTTAACTTCGATCAGCGTTTGCAGAATTCCATCGACCTTCGTCGCCAGGTCGCAGTAGGTTCCGCGGATGGCGTACTCAGAGGTAAGGTCGGAATACTTGTCGTACCCGAAAACGTCAGCGAGCATGTCTTTGACGATAGTGACGGTGTCTGCTTCCCCGACATCACGGGTCTTGGCGTTTTCAAGGATAGGCTGATATCGCTTGATCCCTACGACAATCCTTTCTGCGACTCGCTTCGGTACGTTAGCCATGGATTCCCCTTTCCGGCTGTGAGCGCGATGCTGAGCCGATGCTACACCGGGCGAGCGAGAAGTGCTGGCCGGGGGATCATCGGCCAGGCACATTTGCACTAGGGATGTCCTAGCGAACTGAAAAGATCAACCACGAGTCGACGCGAATCGCGCTTCGCCCGGCAAGGGTATCGTCCAACTCGACCGTCAACCGCTACACGTATCCGCTTCGAAACCCGGTTCCACCCTCGAACCCTTCGAGTATGACCCTGGCCCGTTAGGCGCCGAAGATGTCGGGATCACAGTCGAACACTGCGGCATCGTTGTCCGGTCGATACAGTGGGAACTACACCCGCCCTCGATGGACCCCCATGCACCCCGATGACCTGAAGGCGCTCTTCGACCAGCAGGCCGCCGGCTACGACCGGCAGTGGGAGAAGACCGCGCCGATCCGGCAGTGCCTGCAACTGCTGCTGGAGCCGCTGTTCGCCGGCCTGCCGGAGCAGGCGCACGTGCTGTGCGTGGGCGTGGGCACCGGCGTGGAGATGGCGCACCTGGCGCGGCGCTTTCCCGGCTGGCGCTTCACCGCGCTCGATCCCTCCGGGGCGATGCTGGAGGTGAGCCGGCAGCGTGCCCAGGCCGAGGGCTTCGCCACGCGCTGCCGCTTCCACGAGGGTTATGTCGAGGACCTGCCGGCCGAGGCGGTGTTCGATGCGGCCACCTGTTTCCTGGTGTCGCAGTTCATCGTGGACGTGGACGCGCGCGCGGCCTTCTTCCGCGGCATCGCCTCGCGCCTGCGGCCGGGCGGGCGCCTGGCCAGCTCGGACCTGTCCGCCGACACGGCCTCGCCCGAGTACGCGGTGCTGCTTCAGGGATGGATGGCGATGATGGCCGGCGCCGAGGTGCCCGCCGAGGCGCTGGCGCGCATGCGCCACGCCTACGCGCACGACGTGGGCGTGGTCCCGCCGGAACGGGTGGAAGCGATCCTGCGCGCCGGCGGCTTCGCCCTGCCGGTACGGTTCTTCCAGGCCGGCCTGATCCATGCGTGGATCTCGCAGGTGGTGCGGGAACCGGGCCCGGGTTCACTTTCCGGTTGAGGGTATTTGCGCGATCAGGTCCTCGTGATCGAGACACCGCCGTCAACGAGGAATGCCGTGCCTGTAATGAAGCTCGAGGCGTCGGAGGCAAGGTGGAGTACCGCCTGCGCGATCTCCTCGGGCCTGGCCATGCGCTTGAGCGCATGGAGGTTCTCGACGAAGGCGAGCACCTCCGGGGTGGCGTCGGGGGCGTTGGTGATGCTGGCGGGGGTATCGGTGCCTCCGGGCAGGACTGCGTTCACGCGGACGCCCTTCGGGCCGAGCTCGACGGCGAGGACCTGGGTCAGGCCGACCAGCCCGGCCTTGCTGGCGGCATACGCGGCCATGCCCGGCATGCCGGCGCTATAGCCGACGAACGAGCCGGTGAAGATCAGCGACCCGCCGCCCCGCGCGATCATCACGGGTACCTGGTATTTGGCACCGAGGAAAGCGCTGGTCAGGTTGGTGTCCAGCACGTCACGCCAGCCCGCCAGCGACACGTCATGGACCGGCCCCGTCTCCCCGATCGAGCCTGCGTTGTTGAAAGCGATGTCGAGGCCTCCGAAGTGGTGGTTCGCAGCCTCCACGACGCGCTTGGCGACGGCCTCGTCCCTCGCATCGCCCGCAACGGCTACCGCCTGGCCGCCGGCTGCCGCGATCTGCTCGACCAGTCCGTCGAGCTCGGCCTGGCGCCGCGCGGTCACCACCACCCTGGCGCCTTCCCGTGCAAACAGCTTGGCGGTCGCATGGCCGATGCCGGAGCTTGCCCCGGTCACGATTGCCACCTTGTTGGCCAGTAGGGTCACGCGCGCTCTCCGTCAGTGGGCGAGGCGCCAATGTGGTCCAGCCAGAGCCGGGTGTCTGGCCGATTTCGGACGTGTAACCGCGAACTCCAGAACAGGGGTCAGAGTGCGCTTTTCCCGGGTCGCCGCCTCGACGGAGTATCGTCCGCCTTCACCCACCAGTAGCCATCAAAGGCCCCTCCATGACCACTTACCGCGCATGGGCCGCCCCGACCTCCGGTGCTGCCCTTGAACCCTTCGAGTACGACCCCGGCCCGCTGGGCGCCGACGAGGTCGAGATCACGGTCGAGCATTGCGGCATCTGCCACTCGGACCTGTCGATGCTGGACAACGAATGGGGCTTCACCC
>CAZBDE010000088.1:0-10299 GCA_964490415.1 uncultured Pseudoxanthomonas sp.
ACATCTACGCCGACGACGATGCGCTGGTCCATCAGGAAGGTCTTCACCGGGGCGCTGCGGCCGCGGCTGCGCTCGAACAGGTAGTCGCCGTGGAAGGCGTCGGACAGGGGCTCGGGGCCGAGGCCGCGCAGCAGTTCGTGTTCGCTGCCGGCCGGTTGCCAGAGCAGGCAGCCGAAGCGGCGCGGGTCGGTGAAGCGCAGCACCCGGCCCGAATCGAGGGCGATGTCGACATGGTCGTGGGCGCCGAGGGGCGTTTCCGGCGGCAGCACGCGCAGCATGCCGGACATGCCCAGGTGCAGCAGGGCGCTGTCGCCGGCCTCGGTGTCCAGCAGCAGGTACTTGGCGCGGCGGCGCACGGCGGCGATGCGGCGGCCGGGCAGGTCGCGGCGGATCTCGTCGGGGATCGGCCAGCGCAGGTCGGGACGGCGCAGGGTCACCGCGGTGACGCGGCGACCCTCCACGTGCGGTGCCAGGCCGCGGCGGGTGGTCTCGACTTCGGGCAGTTCGGGCACGGTCAGTCCCCGGCGGCGGCCAGGTAGTTCTCGTGGCCGTGCGGGTCGGTCTCGCGCCAGACCCGGACCGGGCCGCCGAAGGCCTGCGACAGCCGTTCGCCGGTCAGTACCTCGTGGCGCGGGCCGTCGGCGAGGATGCGACCGGCCTGGAGCACGACCACGCGCTCGATCTCGGCGACGATTTCCTCGATGTGGTGGGTGACCAGGACCAGTGTCACGCCCTGCCGGGCGAGGTCGCGGAGCATGGCCAGCAGGTGGCCGCGCGCGACCAGGTCCAGGCCGGTGCCCGGTTCGTCCAGCAGCAGCGCCTGCGGGCGGTTGACCAGGGCGCGGGCGATCAGCACGCGGCGGGCCTCGCCGGTGGACAGTTCGGCGTAGAGGCGCTGGCGCAGCGGCAGGGCGTGGGCGCGTTCGAGCGCCTCGGCCGCGCGCCGGCGCATGTCGTCGGTGATCTCGCGGAACGGCGGGACGACGAAGCTGGCGAACAGGCCGCTGAGCACCGCGCCCTCGGCGGTGAGTTCGGGCATGTCGGCCAGGTGGGCGCCGAAATCGCCGGTCACGATCCCCAGCTGCGAGCGCAGCCGGTCCACCTGCCAGCGCGACTGGCCGAGCACCTGCACCGGTGGCGTGCCGTCGGCGCGGGCCAGCGGGTACAGCTCGCGGGTGATCAGCTTGATCAGGGTGGACTTGCCGCAGCCGTTGGCGCCGAGCACCGCGGTGTGCCGGCCCTGGTCGATGCGCAGCGACAGCTCGTGCAGGACCCGGACCTGGCCGCGGACGACGCTGGCGCGGTCCAGTTCGATCAGCGGCGGGCGGGTGGCGTCCGTCGCGGGCAGGGGGGCGGGGGAGGACATCGGGTTCGGCGTTCCTGGGCGGCGGGGCCGCACATGAACACAGTACGCGGCCGACGGGTGAAGTTTGCCGGAACAGGCGCCATCATGTCCCCGTGCCGGGGCCGCTGCCGTCCGGCGTTTCCGTCCTCCAAGAGTCCCTGGCGATGCCCGACGCGCTGCTCCATTTCCTCACCTCCGGCGTGGCTGGTCTCGGCTGGCTCGGCATGCTGGTGGTGCTGCTGGTCTTCACCCAGCTGACCATCTTCTCGGTGACCTTGTACCTGCACCGCAGCCAGGCGCACCGCGGCGTGGATTTCCATCCGGTCCTGAGCCATTTCTTCCGCTTCTGGACCTGGCTGACCACCTCGATGATCACCCGCGAGTGGGTGGCCATCCATCGCAAGCACCACGCCAAGGTGGAGACCGAGGAGGATCCGCACAGCCCGCAGACCCGCGGCATCGGCAAGGTGTTCTGGGAGGGCGTGGAGCTGTACCGCGAGGCGCGCGCGGACCGCGCTTCGATCGAGCAGTACGGCAAGGGCGCGCCGGACGACTGGATCGAGCGCCGCCTGTATACCCCGCACGCCAACCTCGGCCCGGCCGCGCTGTTTTTCGTCGACTTCGTCCTGTTCGGCCTGCCGGGCGTCGCCCTGTGGGCGATCCAGATGGCGTGGATCCCGTTCTGGGCCGCCGGCGTGGTCAACGGCCTGGGCCACTGGTGGGGTTACCGCAACTTCGAGTCGGCCGACACCTCGACCAACCTGACCCCGTGGGGCGTGTGGATCGGCGGCGAAGAGCTGCACAACAACCACCATGCGTTCCCGAGTTCGGCGCGCTTCTCGATGCGGCGCTGGGAATTCGACATCGGCTGGGCCGCGATCAAGGGCCTGGAGAAGCTGCGCCTGGCCAGGGTGCTGCGCGTGGCGCCGAGCCTGGACATCCGGCCCAATATCGCCGCGCCCGATTCGGAGACCCTGCGCGCGCTGCTTTCGCACCGCTTCCAGGCCATGACCGACTACCAGCGCAACGTGCTCATGCCGGCGCTGCGCGAGGAGGCCGCCGCCGCCGGTGCCAAGCTGCGCCAGCTGCTGCCGCGGCGGATGCGCCGCGGCCTGGTCGATGACGGCCGCTGGCTCAACGCCGACGCGCGCGAGCAGCTCAATGCCTGGGTGTCGCAGCGGCCGCGGATCCAGGCGCTGGTCGAACACCGCGCGCGCCTGGCCGCGCTGCTGGAGGCGCGCAGCCACGACGCGGCCGAGCGCCTGCGCCAGTTGCAGGCCTGGTGCCAGGAAGCCGAGGCCAGCGGCATCCGCGCGCTGCAGGAATACTCGATGCAGCTGAAGGGCTACGCGCTGGCGCACTGATGCGCAGGCGCCGCGCCCTTGCCGCGATCGCCAGGCCCGGGCCCTTGCGCCCGGGCCTGCTGTTTTGTGCGGGCCTGGTGCTGATGGCCGGTGCGCAGGCACAGGTGGAGCGCACCGGCGACTACCTGGCGCGGATGGACACCGATGGCGACAGCCGCGTGTCGCAGGCCGAGTACGTGGTCTGGATGGGCTACGCCTTCGAGCGGATGGACCGCGACGGCGACGGCGTGCTGTCCAGCGCGGAACTGCCGGGCGGCAAGGGCCGGCCGGTCACCCTGGACACGCACCGCCAGCGCCTGGCCGAGCGGTTCAAGCGCCAGGACGCCAACGGCGACGGCTATCTCGACGCGCGCGAACTGGCCGCGCCACCGCGGTAACGGATTCTTCGCTCCTTGCAGGAGCCCCCTTCAGGGGCGACCCGAGGACGCCAGGACAGAGCCGCGTTCAACGCGACCGATCCGGAGGTTCCGCGTAGAACGCAGCGCCTCCTGACCTGGTCGTGTCGCCCCTGAAGGGAGCTCCTACAAGTGCGGGGGTGCGGGCGGGCGGGGCGGATCCACCAGCGGCTGCCCGTTCTGCAGCAGCCACAGCATGATTGTCTTCTGCCGCACGTAGTTGGCGGTGACGTACGCCTCCAGCAGCCCCGCCCAGCCATCGAGGAAGCCGCGCCGCAGCAGGTAGCTGCGCCAGAAGCGCCAGGCCGGCGCCAGCACCAGCTTGCCCAGCGTGGCCCGCTTGCCGCGGGCGAAGTCGTGCTCGGCCATCATCCGCGCGTAGCGCTGCTTCTTCTCG
This sequence comes from uncultured Pseudoxanthomonas sp., assembly GCA_964490415.1. Lineage (GTDB taxonomy): Bacteria > Pseudomonadota > Gammaproteobacteria > Xanthomonadales > Xanthomonadaceae > Pseudoxanthomonas. The sequence goes on from CAZBDE010000088.1 coordinate 3,502, forward strand.
AGCAGCTGCATGAACGAGCGGGTCGGGAAGTGGACCAGGTCGCCGCGAAGCGTGGCCACCGGCCCGTCGACCGACGCCGCCTCGTGGATTTCGCGGTCGCCGCGCCAGCCGCCGCGGCGGCGGTCGAACAGGCGCAGCACGCGGTCCGGATAGGACGTTCCGTGGCGCAGGAAGCGCCCGTAGTACTCGGACATCCGCGCGAAGCGGTAGCCGGTCGCACGGGTGAAACCGGCCGCGCGCTCGGCCTCGATCGAAGCGCGCAGCACCGCGTCGACGCGCTCGTCCGCGTCCAGGCTCAGCACCCAGTCGTGCGCGCACTGGTCCACGGCGAACTGCTTCTGGCTGCGGAAGCCATCGAACGGGCGCACCAGCACGCGCGCGCCCGCGGCTTCGGCGATCCTGCGGGTGCCGTCGGTGGAACCGGAGTCGACCACCACGACCTCGTCGCAGAACCCCAGCGAGGCCACGCAGTCGCCGATCCGGTCGGCCTCGTTGCAGGCGATGACGCAGGCCGAAAGCGGCACCCGGCCCGGGGCGGCGGGCGAAGCGGCGGAAGCGGGGTGGTCGGCGGACATGCGGCGGCGGCCGGGGGTGCGTGGCGGTGCGGCAAGCCTAGCAGGGCATGCCGGCGGCGCGCGCCCCGGTGCGATAATCGCGCGCACCGCCAGCGCACCGGGAGTGCGACGTGCCCAGACACTACCTGCTGTACGGATCCGAGCGCTACGCATTGGCGATCCTGCGCCCGATCCAGGACGCGATCCGTGCCCGCGGCGGCGAGGCGGCCTGGTTCTTCGACGGGCCCGGCGCCGAGGACCTGGCCGCGGACGAGATGCTGCTGAGCGTCGAGCAGGTACGCGCCTGGAACCCGTACGCGGTGATCACCTCCAGCAACGCGGTGCCGCACTTCTTCCCCGGAGTGAAGGTCGAGACCTTCCATGGCTTCGACGCCGGCAAGCCGCGGCACATCTACATCCGCGGCTTCTTCGACCTGTACTGCACCACCGGTCCACGCGACACCGCCGCGTTCTCGGAGCTGTCGCAGCAGCTCGGCCACTTCGCCGTGGCCGAGACCGGCTTCCCCAAGATCGATCCGTTCATGGCGCAGCTCGGCGACGCGCCCGAGCCGGTGCGCAAGCCGCCGGTGATCCTCTACCACTCCACCTTCTCGCCCTCCTGGAGCGCCGCGCCGATCCTGTACGACGAGATCGCGCGCCTGTCGCGCAGCGGCGAGTGGCGCTGGATCGTCACCTTCCATCCGAAGATGGACCCGGAAGTGGTCGCGAAGTACAAGGCGCTGCAAAACGAGCACCTGGTCTTCGCCGAGAACGACAACATCCTCGACCTGTTCGGCCAGGCGGACATGATGTGTTCGGACACTTCGTCTGCGCTCAACGAGTTCCTGCTCACCTACAAGCCGGTGGTGACGTTCAGGAACCGGCGTCCGGGCCCGCAGCTGATCGACATCGACGATCCGGCGCAGTTCGAGCCGGCGATCCGCCGCGCGCTGTCGCGGCCGCCGGAGCTGATGGCCGCGGTGCGCGATTTCGCCGACCGCCTGCACCCGTACCGCGACGGCCACTCCAGCGAGCGCGTGCTCGACGCGATCGACGCGTTCGTCGCCGCCGGCGGGCGCAACCTCCGGCCGAAGCCCTGGAACCTGTGGCGCAAGCTCAAGATCCGCAGGCGGATCGGCTACTGGGGCCCTTCGGGCGGGAAATGAGCCGCCTGCCGTGACCGATGCCGTGCCGACGATCGCCGCCAGCGTCATCTTCACCACCTACAACCAGCCGGACTGGCTGGAGAAGGTGCTGCTCGGCCTGGCCGCGCAGGACAGGCTGGATTTCGAAGTGATCGTGGCCGACGACGGCAGCCGCAGGGAAACCGGCGAGCGCATCGAACGACTGCGCCCGCGCCTGCCGTTCGCGTTGCGCCACCTGTGGCAGCCGGACCAGGGCTTCCGCAAGTGCGAGGCGCTCAATGGCGCCATCGTCGCCAGCCGCGCCGACTACCTGGTGATCACCGACGGCGACTGCCTCCCGCGTTGCGACTTCATCGCCACCCACCTGCGCCTGCGCAGCGAAGGACGCTTCCTGTCCGGCGGCTACCACAAGCTGCCGATGGCGACGAGCCTGGCGATCGGGCCTGAGGACATCGAAAGCGGGCGCTGCTTCGACGCCCGCTGGCTGCACGCGCACGGCATGCCGGCGACGCCACGCGACCTCAAGCTGCGCGCGGGTCCGGTCGGCGGCTGGTTGCTCGACACGATCACCACGGCCCGTCCCAGCTGGAACGGACACAGTGCGTCGGCCTGGAAGCGCGACGTGCTGGCCGTCAACGGCTTCGACGAACGCATGGCCTATGGCGGCGAGGACCGCGAGTTCGGCGAACGCCTGGAGAACGCGGGCGTGCGCGGCAAGCGCATCCGCCATCGCGCCGTGACCCTGCACCTGGACCATCCCCGCGGCTACGCCGGCACCGAAGGGATCGAATTCAACCGCCGGCTGCGCGCCGAGACCCGGCGCGACCGTCGCGCCTGGACCGACTACGGGATCGTCAAGGCACCGGCGCCCGGCGACGGCTGACCGGCGCGGCTCACCAGCGCAGGCGACGCGACGCCAACGCGCTTCCCAGTCGCCTGTGCAGCGCCCGCGCCTCGGCCTCGGGCAGGTAGCGGATCCGCAGCGGCGGCGACAGCCCGCCGGCGCCGGCGGTGTCCAGCCACAGCGTCGCGGTGCCCAGCCAACGGTCCAGCGGCGAGCGCTGCAGGCGCAACGCCTGCAGCTTGTCGACCTCGGCGAAGCGCCACCAGCGCGACCACCAGCCGCCCCGCACCGCCACCAGCCGCGCATCGACCGCGTAGCCCATCCGCCCGGCCTGGCGCCAGGCCGCATATCCCGACCACGGCAGCCACAGCAGCACCAGCAGCCCTACCGGGCCGAGGTACCAGGCCAGCAGGCCGGCCAGCAGCAGGTTCCAGGGTGCGCTGCCGGCGAACAGCCGCCACCACGCCCGCCGCGGCAGCGCCCGCCACTGCGCCGGTGGCCACGCGCCTCCCGGCAGCAGGTGCGCCACCAGCGCGTCGCAGGCGGCGGGCGTGGCGATCGGGGCGAGTTCGCGCAGCCTGCGCGGATCGTCCTCGCGGCCGCCGATGGCCGTGTCGATCCGCAACGCGCGCCGGCCGAACCAGCGATGCAACAGGTTTTCCTGCAGGTACCAGGCCTGGATCCGGCGTGGCGCCACGCTGGAACGGATGCGCGCGAACAGGCCCCGCTCGACGGTCAGCCTGCGCTGCGACTCGCTCAGGCGGAAGCCGTGGTACTGGCTCAATGCCAGGGCCACCGACAGCAGGCGCAGGATCGCCACGAACACACCGAAGGCGACCAGCGCGGTGGAGCCGATCCCCAGCCAGCCCAGGTGCAGTTCGTCGGCGTAGCCGGCGGCCTGGCGGAAGCTGTCCTGGGCCAGGTGCGCCACCAGGCGCCCGTCGGGAACCAGTTGCCAGAGCAGGCCGAAGGCCGCCGCGAACACGATCATGCCGCGGTTGGACACGAGTCCCAGCCGCACCACCTCGGACGTGGGCAGGGCCAGCAGCGTTTCGTCGTCCGCCGTGGTGGGTGTGGAGGAAGGATCCGCCTCCCCGCCGGTCGTGGCCGGCGGGGTGGCGCGGTGGCGCACCAGCCGCTCCAGCGCCAGCGCATGGTCCAGGCCGAGCACGCGCATGTGCGCCTCCGGCTTCTGCCCGCCGGCCGACTCCAGCCGCACTTCGGCGACGTTGAACATCCGGTGCAGCAGCGACTGGTGCAGGCCGACGTTGTGGATCCGCGCGAACGGGATCTCGCGCTGCGAACGCTGCAGCACGCCGCTGCGGATGGTGATCGCGTCTTCGCCGACGCGGTAGCGGTAGGTGAAGTACTGCAGCAGCGAGAACAGCACCAGCACGCCCACGCCGATCAGCGGTCCCAGCGTGGCCCAGCCCTCGCCCCCCCCGCGCCGGCCGAATACCAGCAGGACCAGCAACGGAAACACGAACTGCTTCACCTGCTGCAGCAGCACGAACAGCCACGACCACGCGTGCAGGCGCTGCTCGGGCGGCGCGGCATCGGCGGCGGGCAGGCCGGTCACAGCGCGTCGTCGGTTTCGACCTGGTGCGCCAGGTGCGCGCGCAGCGCCTCGGCGTCGGCCAGCGCCAGCAGGGGCAGCTTCACCGCGGCCATGCGCGTACCGGCGGTGTGCACGACCAGCGTGGCCAGGCCCAGCTGCCGTTCCAGCGGCCCGCGCTCCAGGTCCAGGTGCTGCACGCGCGAGACCGGCACCAGGGTCTCGCTGCGCCACAGCCCGCCGCGGCGGGTGGCGAAGCCGTCCTCGTCCAGCTTCCAGCCGATGCGGCGGTGGCGCAGGAAACCGACGAGCATGCCCAGCACCAGGCCGGCCAGCGCCGCACCGATGACGGACGGGATCCGCGGCTGTTCGAAGAACGCCGACGCCACCAGGCCGAGTCCGAGCCCGGCCGGGAGGGCGAAGCCGATGCCGGTGCCGGCCGCGTAGAGCAGGGCGCCGCGCCTGGGCAGCGGTTGCCACGGCGCATCCGCCGCGCGGGCGGCCGGCAGCGGCGGCGGGAGAGGAGACGATTCGTCCAGGGTGTTGGTCACGGGCGCGGCTTGGGAGGCGGAAGCGGTAGCCGGATCGTAAGCGTTCACGGCAGCGGATGCGTACCCGTGCAGGCGTGGCTTCCTGGCCGGCGCACGCAGGTCGCATGCCAGGCCGCCCTGCCGGTCAGGCCGGCCGGCGCGCCCACTCGCGCTCTTCGTATGGATTGATTTCGCCGCTGCCGGGCGGGCGCAGCGTGTAGCGCTTGTAGGTCCACTGGTACTGCGACGGATCGCGGCGCGCGATCCGCTCGACCTCGCGGTTGAGGAAGGCCACCGCCTGCTGCGGATCGGCATCGGCGATCTGCGCCGGCGCCTGTTCCAGGTGCAGGACGAAGCCCGGACCGTCGCCGACCCGCTCGCACCAGGCCAGCAGCACCGGCGAGCCGGTGCGTTCGGCCAGCCGCGACAGCAGGGTCATGGTCAGCGCCTGTACGCCGAAGAACGGCGCGAACTCGCCATCGCCGGCCTTGGGCTGCTGGTCGGGCAGGATGCCGACCGCGCCGCCCTCCTTGAGCACCTTCCACAGCTGCCGCACCGCCGGGCCTTCCGCGCGCACCTGGCGCACGTTGTCCACGCCGCGTACCTGCTGCAGGAATTCGTCGCCCACCGCCGAATCGGGTGGCCGGTAGACGATGGCCACTGGCCCGCGCGAGGCCAGCCACTGGTTGAGCAGTTCCCAGTTGCCGAAATGCGGCGCGGCCACGATTACCCCGCGGCCGGCGGCCAGCGCCTGGTCGTAGAGTTCGGCGCCGTGCACTTCGCGCAGCAGCGCCAGGTTGCGGGCGGTCGGCCGCGTCCACAGCTTGAGCGTCTCCAGCGCCTGCCGCGCGGTGGTGCGCAGGATCCGCCGGTGCAGCGCCTCGCGCTCGGCCGCCGGCAACTGCGGGAAGGCCAGCGCCAGGTTGATCCGTGTCACCCGGCTTTCGCGGCCATTGCCGCGCTGCCAGAGCGTGCCGATGCCATCGCCGAGCCGGTACAGCCACGACCATGGCAGGCGCCCCAGCAGGCTGGCGGCGGCAACGAGCAGGCGGGCTTGCGTGCGGGCGGACATGCCGCAAGTCTAGCCGGGCCGGCCGGCCGGCCGCCTTCGCCGGATCGTGGCGGCGCGCCGTCACGGGCTTGCATCGGGCGCCCGCCGCGGCCTCTGCCGGGCACCCGCGATCCGGCGACGGGTGACAAGGCGGGGCGCCCGCCCGATGCTGTCGGCCTCCCCCCCGCGACGGCCCGCCCATGCTCGCCCTGATCCAGCGCGTCACCCAGGCTTCGGTGGAAGTCGACGGACAGGTCGTGGGGGCGACCGGACCCGGCCTGTTGGCCCTCGTCGGCGTGCAGCCCGGAGACGATGCGGCCAAGGTGGCGCGGATGACCCAGAGGCTGCTCGGTTACCGTGTTTTCGCCGACGATGCCGGCAAGATGAACCGCTCACTCGCCGACACCGGCGGCGGCCTGCTGCTGGTCAGCCAGTTCACCCTGGCCGCCGATACCGGCGCAGGCATGCGTCCGGGCTTCAGCACCGCGGCCGCGCCGGACGAGGCTGAACGTGTTTTCAACCTGCTGGTGGAGGCCTGCCGCCGGCAACACGCCGGAGGGGTGGAAACCGGCCGCTTCGGTGCCCATATGGTGGTCAGCCTGGTCAACGACGGCCCGGTCACCTTCCTGCTGCGGGCCTGAGCCCGCTGAACGGCGGCAGCCCGCAAGTGCTTGACGCACAAGGGCCGACCGGCTTCCAGTGGGCCGGGCTGTTATAATGCTAGGTTCACTTCACTTCTTCAGACCCGGTGGCGCCGCACATGGCCAACGAACGCCCAGCCCAGCAATCCGAAATCAAGCAGCTCATCAGCAAGGGCCTGGAGCAGGGCTACCTGACCTATGCCGAGGTCAACGACCACCTGCCCGACGACATCGTCGATGCCGAGCAGATCGAAGACATCATCGGCATGATCAACGGCATGGGCATCGATGTCCATGAAGTCGCGCCCGACGCCGAGACCCTGCTGCTCAACGACGGCAACACCGGCAACCGCGAGATCGACGACACCGCCGCCGAGGAAGCCGCCGCCGCGCTGACCGCGCTGGATTCGGAAGGCGGCCGCACCACCGACCCGGTGCGCATGTACATGCGCGAGATGGGCACGGTCGAGCTGCTGAC
>CAZBDE010000089.1:0-10272 GCA_964490415.1 uncultured Pseudoxanthomonas sp.
CCGGCCTGGTGCTGACCGCGCAGCGCGAGGACGAGGTCGCCGCGGTGCTGTCGCACGAAATCGCCCACGTCACCCAGCAGCACGTGCTGCGCGGGGTCGAGCGCGCCCAGCGCGACCAGGTCCCGATCCTGCTGGGCATGCTGGCCGCGATCGTGGCCGCGCAGGCGGCCGGAGGCACCTCGGCCAACAACGCCTCGCAGGCGGCCCTGGCCGGCGCGATGGCGCTGATCCAGCAGAACCAGATCAACTACACCCGCTCCAACGAGTCGGAGGCCGACCGGCTCGGCATCCGCACCCTGTCGCGCAGCGGCTACGACGTGGACGCGATGGCCGGCTTCTTCGAGCGCATGTCCTTCGCCATGCGCGCCAACCAGGGCGGCTACACGGCGCCGGACTACCTGCGCACCCACCCGGTCAACACCACCCGCATCGGCGAGGCCAAGCAGCGCGCCGAGCAGATCAAGCGCGGCATGGTCACCGCGACCACCACCGTGCCGGGCGGCGGCGAGCGGGTCGAGCGGATGGACCCGTTGCGGATCCAGGCCCCGCCACCGGCCAACGCCAATCCCCTGCTGCCGGCCGGCTTCCGCCTCGACAACCCGCTCGATCCGCTCGACGACAGCCCCGGCCGGCAGTTCGCCTGGGCCCAGGAGCGCTTGCGCGCGCTCAGCGCCAACACGCCCGACGAAGCGATCCGCGAGTACGACGCCCTGCGCCGGTCCAGCCCCAAGGGCCTGTCCGACCCGCAGCGCTACGGCCTGGCGGTGGCGCGCATGGGCCGCGAACCGGCCGCGGCGGAACGGGAGCTGGAAGACCTGCTGCAGTCGCACCCGGACAGCCTGTGGGTGGCCCTGGCCCTGGGCGAGGCCGAAGCGCGCTCGGGCAAGGCCGCCCAGGCCAACCGCCGCTTCGACGAACTGCTGCGGAAGATGCCCGGCAACCGTCCGGTGGCGCTGGGCTATGCGCGCAGCCTGGTCGAACAGGGCACGGCCGAATCCGGCAAGCGCGCCCAGGCGGTGCTGCGGCCGCTGCTGTCCCGCGCCGGCGACGACCCCGCCTTCCAGCAGGCCTTCGCCCGTGCCAGCGAGCTGGCCGGCGACACCCACCGCGCCGCCGAGGCCTACGCCGAGGCCGCCTACCTCAACGGCCGGCCGGAGCAGGCGTTGATCCAGCTGGAGACGCTGAAGAAGCGCGGCGACCTGGACTACGTGACCCGTTCCCGGGTCGATGCCCGCATCGCCGCGATCACGCCCACGGTGCTGGAACTGCGCCGCCAGGGCATCCAGGACCCGGACATGCAACGCCGCTGACATGCACGTGCCGCCCACGCGCGCCGCGCCTGTCACAATTCGGTCATCGGACGGTAGTCTAATCGCGTCGTCTCCCGGACTCCGGTCACGCCGTGCAGAAGCAGATCCTGATCGTCGACGACGAACCCGCGATCCGTGACATGGTCGCCTTCGCCCTGCGCAAGGGCGACTATGCCCCGGTCCACGCCGGCGACGCGCGCGAGGCGCAGGCCGCCATCGCCGACCGCGTCCCCGACCTGATCCTGCTCGACTGGATGCTGCCCGGCACCAGCGGCCTGGAACTGGCCCGGCGCTGGCGCCGCGAAGCGCTGACCCGAGAGGTGCCGATCATCATGCTCACCGCCCGCGGCGAGGAGAACGACCGGGTCGGCGGCCTCGAGGCCGGCGTCGACGACTACGTGGTCAAGCCGTTCTCCGCGCGCGAACTGCTGGCGCGGATCCGCGCGGTGATGCGCCGCTCGCGCGAGGACGACGAGGACGGCAGCGTCACCGTGGGCCCGCTGCGCATCGACGGCGCCGCGCACCGCGTGTTCGCCGGCGACGCCGCCGTGCCGATCGGCCCGACCGAATACCGCCTGCTGCACTTCTTCATGACCCACCCCGAGCGCGTCTACAGCCGCGCCCAGCTGCTGGACCACGTGTGGGGCGGCAGCGTGTACGTGGAGGAGCGCACCATCGACGTGCACATCCGCCGCCTGCGCAAGACCCTGGAGCCGTTCGCGGTGGACAACATGGTCCAGACCGTACGCGGCGCCGGTTACCGCTTCTCGACCGCCACCTGAGGGCGCAGGACGCGCCACACGGATGATCCCCGACACGCCCCCCAGGCAACGCCGCCCCGGAGCGATGCGATGAACACCGGCAGGATGCCGCCCCACCTGCGCGCGGCCTGGCGCCGCACGCTGCAGGTGCTGGCCGCGCTGCTGGCCGGCGCGACGCTGCTGGGGCTGGCCATCGGCCAGGCCGGCTGGGTGCTGGCGGCCACCGCGCTGGCCGTGCTGGCCTGGCACTACTGGCGCCTGCGCCGCGTGCTGCTCGGCCTGACCGCGCGCAGGCGCTGGGAGCCGTCCCGTGGCAGCGGCGCCTGGAACGAACTGGACCACCTCCTGCACCGCAGCCAGACCGAGATGCGCGCGCGCAAGCGGCGCCTGCTGGACATGCTGCGCGCCTACCGCGCCGCGGCCGCCGCGCTGCCCGACGCGGTGGTGGTGGTGGACCGCAACACCCAGCGCGCGATCTGGTTCAACCGCGCCGCCACCGGACTGCTCGGCCTGCACCATCCGCAGGACCTGGGCGCACCCGTGGGCGAGCGCCTGCAGCCGCTGCCGCTGTCGCGCTGGCTGGCCACCGGGCGCAACGCCGAACCGATGCACGACGCGCCCTCGCCGGTGGACCCGCGGGTGCGCCTGAACCTGCGGCTGATCCCGTATTCGGAGGACTACTGGCTACTGATCGCGCGCGACGTCAGCAAGCTGCTGCACCTGGAACAGATGCGCCAGGACTTCGTCGCCAACGTCTCGCACGAACTGCGCACGCCGCTGACCGTGGTCCACGGCTACCTGGACATGCTCGATCCGGAGGATTTCCCCGAGTGGCGGCCGATGCTCGAGGAAATGCAGAAACAGTCGCAGCGCATGACCCGGCTGGTCGAGGACCTGCTGACGATATCGCGGCTGGAATCGCGCGACAGCCTGCCCGAGGAAACCGTGGCGATGGCGCCGATGCTGGCCACCCTGCGCCGCGAGGCCGAGGCCTATTCGAAGGGCCGGCACGCGATCGGAATGCACGACCTGGCCGGCTGCGACCTGCTCGGCTCGACCCAGGAGCTGCACAGCGCCTTCTCCAACCTGGTGACCAACGCGATCCGCTACACCCCGGCCGGTGGCCGCGTGGAGGTGGAGTTCGCGCGCTCGGACGACGACGGCGCGGTGCTGTCGGTGCGCGACACCGGCTACGGCATCCCCGCCGCGCACCTCCCGCGCCTGACCGAACGCTTCTACCGGGTGTCCAGCAGCCGCTCGCGCGAAAGCGGCGGCACCGGCCTGGGCCTGGCCATCGTCAAGCACGTGCTCGGCCTGCACCAGGCGCGGCTGGCGATCGACAGCGAGGTCGGCCAGGGCAGCGTATTCGCCTGCCACTTCGGCCCCGAACGCGTGCAGCCGAGGCATGATGGCACGGCGGCCGCGGCTGGCGGCGACCCGGCGACCGGCCAGGCGGCCGGCTGACTTCGCCGGCGCGCGCCCCTCTTCCCCCTTCGTGCCACCGAATCCCGCCATGGAAACCGACAGCCGCCCCTTCGCCCTCCCCGCCCCGGCCGAGCACGAGGTTGCCGGCGACGCCCTGCGCGATCCCGCGCTGTACCTCAACCGCGAGCTGTCGCAGCTGGACTTCAACTTCCGCGTGCTCGCCCAGGCGCAGGACCCGACGGTGCCGCTGCTGGAGCGGCTGCGCTTCCTGTGCATCTCCTGCACCAACCTCGACGAGTTCTTCGAGATCCGCGCGGCCACCGTGCGCCACGCCGTGGACCTGGGCCTGCCGGCGCAGTCCGACGGCATCGCCCCGGCGAAGCTGCTGGACCTGATCCACGATCGCGCCGCCGGGCTGGTCGACGCGCAGTACCGCTGCTGGAACGAAGTGCTGCGCCCGGCGCTGGCCGAGGCCGGCGTCGGCGTCCTCGGCCGCAACAGCTGGAACGCGCGCCAGCGCCGCTGGCTGCGCGCCTGGTTCCGCAACAAGGTGATGCCGGTGCTGTCGCCGCTGGGGCTGGATCCCTCGCATCCGTTCCCGCGCATCCTCAACAAGTCGCTGAACGTGGTGGTGGTGCTGGAGGGCATGGATGCGTTCGGCCGTCCGGGGCACCTGGCCATCGTCCGCGCGCCGCGCTCGCTCAGCCGCATCGTGCAGCTGCCGCCGAGCCTGTCGGGCAAGGGCAAGCAGGCCTTCGTGCTGCTGTCCTCGATGCTGGCGGCGTTCGTCGACGAACTGTTCCCGGGCATGCAGGTACGCGGCGCCTACCAGTTCCGGGTCACCCGCAATTCCGAGCTGGTGGTGGACGAGGACGAAGTCGAGAACCTGGCCTCGGCGCTGCGCAGCGAACTGGTCGGCCGCGGCTACCGCCCCGCGGTGCGCCTGGAGATCGCCCACGACTGCCCCAAGCAGATCGTGCGCACCCTGCTGCGGAACTTCGAGCTGAGCGAGAACGCGGTCTACTACATCGACGGGCCGGTCAACCTCAACCGGGTCATCCAGGCCTACGACCTGGTCCAGCGGCCGGAACTGAAGTACGCCCCGTTCACCCCGCGCCACCGGCTCGAGGACGAGAACGTGTTCCAGCACGTCGCCCGCGGCGACGTGCTGCTGCACCATCCCTTCGATTCCTTCGCCGGCGTGCTCGAGCTGCTCGCCCAGGCCGCCACCGATCCGGACGTGCTGGCGATCAAGCAGACCCTGTACCGCACCGGCAAGGACTCGGCGATCGTCGACGCGCTGGTCCAGGCCGCGCGCAACGGCAAGGACGTGACCGTGGTGGTCGAGCTGCGCGCGCGCTTCGACGAGGACGCCAACCTCGGCGTGGCTGACCGCCTGCAGGAGGCCGGCGTGCAGGTGGTGTACGGCGTGGTCGGGTTCAAGACCCACGCCAAGATGCTGCTGATCGTGCGCCGCGAAGGCCGGCGCCTGCGCCGCTACGTGCACCTGGGCACGGGCAACTACCATTCCGGGACCGCGCGCGCCTACACCGACCTGAGCCTGCTCACCGCTGATGCGGACATCGGCAACGACGTGCACCTGCTGTTCCAGCAGCTGTCCGGGCTGGCACCGTCGAACCGGCTCAAGCGCCTGCTGCAATCGCCGTTCACCCTGCACAGCGGGATCCTCGCGCGGATCGAGCGCGAAGCCCGGCTCGCCGCCAGCGGTCGTCCCGGCCGGATCATCGCCAAGATGAACGCGCTCAACGAGCCGCAGGTGGTGCGTGCGCTGTACGCCGCTTCGCAGGCCGGCGTGCGGATCGACCTGATCGTGCGCGGCGCCTGCACGCTGCGCCCGGGGATTCCCGGCGTGTCGGACAACATCCGGGTGCGCTCGATCGTCGGCCGCTTCCTCGAACACAGCCGCGTGTACTGGTTCGGCAACGACGGCAAGCCGGAGCTGTTCGGCGCCAGCGCCGACTGGCTCGAACGCAACCTGCTGCGCCGGGTCGAGACCTGCTTCCCGATCCTGGACCCGAAGCTGGCCGGGCGGGTGCAGCGCGAGGCGCTGCACAACTACCTGGCCGACAACTGCAACGCCTGGGAGCTGGGCGCCGATGGCGCCTACCGCAAGTGCGAACCGGCCGCGGGCGAGGCAGCGTACTCGGCGCAGCTGGCACTGCTGGAGACGCTGTAGCGTGCACCGCCGGCGGGACGCACGGGACGCGGAACCGGCGGCCGCATCCGCTAGGATACGCGCCATGCCCTATGCCTCCCCCCGCCCCCAGGTCCAGGACGGCGACGCGCTGGCCGCGATCGACCTCGGCTCCAACAGTTTCCACATGGTCCTGGCCCAGCACACGCTGGGCCAGCTGCGCGTGGTCGACCGCCTGCGCGAGACCGTGCGCCTGGCCGACGGCCTCGATGGCAAGGGCGGCCTGCACGACCCGGCGCGGCAGCGCGCGCTGGACTGCCTGGCGCGCTTCGGCCAGCGCCTGCGCGGGGTATCGCGGCTGCACGTGCGCGCGCTGGCGACCAACACCGTGCGCCAGCTGCACCACCCGCAGTCGTTCCTGCGCCCGGCCGAAACCGCGCTGGGTTCGCCGATCGAAGTGGTCTCCGGCCGTGAGGAGGCGCGCCTGATCTACCTTGGCGTGGCCCATGCGCAGCCGCCCCGGGCCGGCGAGCTGCGCCTGGTGATCGACATCGGCGGCGGCTCGACCGAATTCATCATCGGCCGCGGCTTCGAGCCGGTGGAGCGCGAAAGCCTGCAGGCCGGCTGTATTGCAAGTACCCGGCGTTTCTTCCCCAACGGGCGCCTGTCGAAGAAGAAGTGGAAAGACGCGCTGACCGAGATCAGCGCCGAATTCCAGCAGTTCGCCCGCCTGTACCGCGCGCTGGGCTGGCACGAGGCGCTGGGGTCCTCGGGCACGCACAAGGCCATCGGCGAGATCTGCGCGGCGATGAAACTGACCAAGGGCGCGATCACCGCCGAGGCGCTGCCGCAGCTGCGCGAGCGCCTGCTCCAGGCCGACAGCATCGACCAGATCGACCTGCCGGGCCTGTCCAGCGAACGCCGGCCGATCATCGCCGGCGGCGTGCTGGTGCTGGAGGCGGCGTTCCAGGCGCTGGGCCTGCAGAAACTGCTGGTGAGCAAGGCGGCGATGCGCGAGGGCATCCTCTACGACATGCTCGGCCGCGGCGGCGTCGCCGATCCGCGCGACGCCTCGGTCGAGGCGCTGGTCCGGCGCTACGGCATGGACGAGATCCAGGCCGCGCGCGTGGAGGGCACGGCGATGCGCCTGTTCGGGCAGGTGCGCGAGGCCTGGGCGCTGGACGACGACGACGCGCGCATGCTCGGCTGGGCCGCGCGCGTGCACGAGCTGGGCCTGGCCATCGCCCACAGCGGGTACCACGTGCATGGCGCCTACGTGCTCGAACACTCGGACCTCGCCGGCTTCTCGCGCCAGGAGCAGCAGGTACTGGCGGCGCTGGTCCGCAGCCACCGCCGCGGCGTGCCGAAGGCCGCCTTCGACGCCCTGCCCGACCGCCTGCTGCTGTCGGCCCGGCGCAAGGCCGCGCTGCTGCGCCTGGCGGTGCTGCTGCACCGGGCCCACGACCGCGACGACATCCCGATGCTGGACCTGGCCGCCGACGGCAGCCGGCTGCAGCTGGTGCTCGAGCGCGGCTGGATCGACAGCCGCCCGCTGCTGCGCGCCGACCTGCTGGGGGAAAAGGAAAGCATGCCGGGGCTGGGCATCGAGTTCCAGCCGATGGTGGCCTGAGCGGCACGGGCCGGCGCCGCGGCCGGATCGCGTGGCACGCCCGGATCGCATCGCTTGACCCCGTCGTCGCGGACCGCGCGTTCGATCTCCCGACCAACCCGGGAGTCCCGACATGCGCAATGCCTTGAAGTCCCCGATCACCACCGCCCTGGCCGCCGCCGTGCTGCTGGCCCTGTCCGCCTGCAGCAGCGGGCCCTCCGCTTCGCAGGCCGAACCGGCCGCCGGCGCCGGAACCGGCGCGGCGCAGGCCGCCGCCGAAAGCCGTTCCCGCCACGACGAAGGCCTTGCCCGGGTCCGGGCGCAAACCGCGGCGCAGGCCCAGGCAAAGAAGCAGGCGCACGCCAGGAGCCGGCACGAAATGGCCGAGGCGGCGGCCGATGCCCACATGGCGCCGCCCGCGCCCCCGGCGCCCGTAGCCTCGCTGGCGACGGACATGCGGCTGCAGGTCTTCGCCACACCCGTCCCGGCCGGCGGTTACCTGCCGGTGACGCCGCCGACCAACACCGAGCGCTATGAAGCGCGCGACGACAACCCGGTGCAGCGCGCCAGCGAGCAGCCGCTGTCGACCTTCTCGGTGGACGTGGACACCGGCAGCTACGCCAACGTGCGCCGCATGCTGCGCCAGGGCGAGCGCCCGCCGGCCGATGCGGTGCGGGTCGAGGAATTCCTCAACTACTTCGGCTACGCCCATCCGGCGCCTGCCACGCGCGAGGTCCCGTTCCGGGTGACCACCGAACTGGCGCCCTCGCCGTGGAACGCGAACCGCCAGCTGCTGATGGTGGGAATCAAGGGCTACGACGTGGACAAGGCGACCCTGCCGCCGTCCAACCTGGTGTTCCTCATCGACACCTCAGGCTCGATGTACTCGGACGACAAGCTGCCGCTGCTCAAGCAGGCCTTCGCGATGCTGGTGCCGCAGCTGCGCGCGCAGGACCGGGTGTCGATCGTGGTCTACGCCGGTTCGGCCGGCCTGGTGCTGCCGCCCACGCCGGGCGACCGCCATGCCGAGATCCTCGCCGCGCTGGAGCGGCTTGAGGCCGGCGGCAGCACCAACGGCGGCGAAGGCATCCGCCTGGCCTACGCGGCCGCGCGCCAGGGTTTCGTCGAAGGCGGGGTGAACCGGATCCTGCTGGCCACCGATGGCGACTTCAACGTCGGCACGGTGGAGCGCGGCACCCTGGAAACCTGGGTCGCGGACCAGCGCAAGTCGGGCATCGCGCTGTCCACGCTGGGCTTCGGCCAGGGCAACTACCACGATGCGATGGCCGAACGCCTGGCCGACGCGGGCGACGGCAACCACGCCTACATCGACACGCCGCAGGAGGCGCGCAAGGTGCTGGTCGAGCAGATGCAGTCCACCCTGCTGACCATCGCCCGCGACGTGAAGGTGCAGGTCGAGTTCAACCCGGCGCTGGTCGCCGAGTACCGCCTGGTCGGCTACGAGAACCGGCTGCTGCGGCGCGAGGACTTCGCCAACGACAGGGTCGACGCCGGCGACATCGGCGCCGGCCACGAGGTGACGGCGCTGTACGAGGTGGCGCTGGTCGGCTCGGGCGGGGAGCGGCTGCCGGCGCTGCGTTATGGCGGCGGCGCGGCCACGGCGGGCCATGCAGCGGCGGCGAAGGGCGGCGAACTGGCGCACCTGCGGCTGCGCTACAAGCTGCCGGGACAGGAGCGCAGCCGGCTGATCGAAACGCCGGTCCTGGGCTCGTCGCTGCAGCGCGCGCCGAGCGAATCGCTGCGCTTCGCCACCGCGGTGGCCGGCTACGCCGACCTGCTGCGCGGCGGGAGCAACGTCGGCGGGTGGCGCTGGGACGACGTCGCCGCCACCGCACGCGGCGCACTGGGCGAGGACCGCTGGGGACTGCGCCGCGAATTCCTGGGCCTGGTCGAGTCCGCACGCGGTGTCACCTCGGAGGCGGACGCGGCGGCGGCGATCGCCGCGGATTGAGGCGCGGCGGGAACGCCGCCCCGGAAGCCTTGCCGGCTTCTTGTAGGAGCTCCCTTCAGGGGCGACCCGAGGCGGCTGGAACGCAACGGTGTTCAACGCCAACACTCCGGAAAAGGAGGGGTGGTACGAACCGGCGTATTCCAATGTCGTCGGGTCGCCCCTGAAGGGAGCTCCTACAGAATTCGCCCGACGGGGATCGGGATTGGTCAGGCCCTTGAGCCTGCGACCGCACCCCCCGCTTCAGCCCAGCAGGTGCTCCAGCACGGCCATGCGCACGGCCACGCCGTTGGCGACCTGGCGCAGCACCCACGACTGCGGGCCGTCGGCGACCTCGTCGGTGATTTCCACGCCACGGTTGATCGGACCCGGGTGCAGCACGGCGGCGCCGGGGGCGGCACGCTTCAGGCGCGCGGCGGTGAGGCCGTAGCCGGCGTGGTAGTCCTCCAGCGAGGGCACCAGGCCTTCCTCCATGCGCTCGCGCTGCAGGCGCAGCATCATCACCGCGTCCACGCCCTCGAGCATGGCGTCGAAGTCCTCGCCGACCGCGCAGCCGGCGGTGGTGCCCGCCTCCGGCAGCAGCGCGGCCGGGCCGCAGACGCGGACTTCGCCGGCGCCCAGGGCGCGCAGCGCGTGCAGGTCCGAGCGCGCCACCCGCGAATGCTTCACGTCGCCGACGATCAGCACCTTCAGCTTCGAGAAGTCGCCGCCGCAGGCCTGGCGCAGGGTCAGCATGTCGAGCAGGCCCTGGGTCGGGTGGGCGCTGCGTCCGTCGCCGGCATTGACCAGGGCGGTGCCTTCGCCGGCGATGTTGGCCAGGGCCTGCACCGCGCCGTCGTCCGGGTGGCGCACGACGAAGCCGCGCACGCCCATCGCCTCCAGGTTCTTGAGCGTGTCGCGCGCGGTCTCGCCCTTGCGCGTGGACGAGGTCGAGGCGTCGAAGTTGAGCACGTCCGCGCCCAGCCGCTGCGCGGCCAGCTGGAACGAACTGCGGGTGCGCGTGGACGGTTCGAAGAACAGCGTGCACACCGCGGTGCCGGCCA
>CAZBDE010000090.1:0-10270 GCA_964490415.1 uncultured Pseudoxanthomonas sp.
TCTCATACACAAAACCATTTGCATAGTCGGTTTTCGTTATCAGCGTTGCCCCGTTGTACAGCTTTTGCGTAAGCTTGTTCCCGCCTGCATCATACACGTAGGTGATCACTTTACCATCGCTGAACTTCATCCGCACCGGCTTGCCGAGGAAGTTGTACTTTATGCTGTCGATGCCTTTGTTCTTATCACTTAACAAATTTCCGTTTGCATCGTAGGTGTAGTCATTATTCGTGCTGCTGCTTCCGTTATCAAACCCCGCGCTTAGCGAGGCTGCATCGGTAATTTTTTCGAGGCTGTTGGCATCGGTGCTCTTATACGTATAGGTCAGGTTATCAATCGTTTCGTTTGTGTACGAGCCGCTTAAATCATCATACTTGCGCTGTTTTCTTGTTAACGATTTAATATTTCCGTTATGGTCGTAGCTCATCGTTTCATCCTGTGCGCTAACTTCCTTGTTCCATGATGTTTCCTTTTTCACAAAGCTGGCCGTTTCAAGCCGGCCCGTTTTGTCGTAGCTGTAGGCATAGCTTTTCTGCCCGGCACTGCCGCTTTCCGCCCCAGCGCTTTTCCACTTGATCGCGGAAATGCTGCCGTCATATTTCGCAGTTGTGCTTAGCCCGGCTTCGCTTTCGTGGTAGAGCAACTCCATGCCGAAGTAGTCGTTCTCATCATCATTCCTGCTGTCAACCGTCAGTTGACTGTTGTTAATGGACGCAAGCTGCCCGCGGATGGTGTAGCGGTAGTCAACGGATTGCAAAAAGTTTTCCCCGCCCGTGTGGTGCAGCTTCTTGTCAACTACCTGGCCAAGCTCGTTGTATTCGTACTGCACCAGCAACTGGTAGCCGCTGCCGTTGTTGGCCTGTGAGATTTTTTCGAGGCCGCCCCGCGCGGTGTACTCATATTTGTTAAGCACGGTGGTGGTGCCGGGTGTTCCGGCATGGTGATATTTTTTTGAATAGAGCACCCGGCCGTCATCGGCATATACGTTCGTTACCCGGTCAAGACTTGATGTGTTCAACGGGTTAGTGCTCTGCACCTGGATGGCGCGGCCGCGGTCGTCATAAAACACGTAGGTGTACAGCCATGTGCTTGTTCCCAGGATTTTGCGCTTGCTGCCGGTGGCTTTGCCGAAGGTGTACGGGGCGGGCGTATGCTCGCCTGTAAGGCTTTCGGTTACATAGCTTGCATCGGCCGTGCCGTTGTTATCAAAATCATAGTCATCGAAGTAGTTCACGGACAGCACATCGATGTTGTCTTTCGGGAAGCTTACGTTGGTGCAGCCGTGCGCGGTTGTGCCCTGCGTTTCGTACCACGTGTCTTCGGTAAAGGCGGCATGGCCGGATACATAGATTCCATCCACGTAGGTTTGCATGGCTGCGCGGGTGGTATAGGTTGTGTTGGTGTGGATGCCGGTCATCACCGCATGGCCTTTGTAGTCGTATTTGATGAACATCCACTGGTTGCCCGGTTTCAGCAGGCCGTCCTGCGTGAGCACCACCCGGTTGAGCGGGTCGTAGATGATGTATTGCCACGCCTGGCCCGGGACTTTCTTTTCAATAACTCTCCCCTTGTTGTCGTAGTTAAACCGGTTGCAGTAGCTGTCTTTGATGGTTGAAGTAAAATTCCAGCTGTTGGCTTTCAGTTCGGCTGTGCCTTTGGGGGATACAATGTAGGTCACCTGTCCCAGGTCGTTATATAAATAATATGTTTCGAGGTAGTCGGTGTACGCGCTTTCCACGTTCGCATCGATCCACTGGCGTACAAGTACGGCTTGCCCGTTGCCATCGGTAAAGGTTATTGTGAAGTTGCCTTCCGCATCGGTGCCTTTTGTTTTGGCAAGCGTGCTGGCGGCATGCCACGTTGTGCTGTTTCCTTTGCCGTCAAATTTGCGCACGTAGTCGGTGGCGGTGTTGAACGAATATGCTGCGTGCGAAGAATGG
Source organism: uncultured Pseudoxanthomonas sp. (assembly GCA_964490415.1). Lineage (GTDB taxonomy): Bacteria > Pseudomonadota > Gammaproteobacteria > Xanthomonadales > Xanthomonadaceae > Pseudoxanthomonas. Next base: position 1,941 of record CAZBDE010000090.1, read on the forward strand.
CCCTGCCCCGGCTGGAATCCTTTGCCAAGGCTGCCCTGTTCCAGCACCGCGCCCCTGGGTGATTCTTCATACACCGAAACGGCATAGGCCGCGCTGTCGTCTGCAATCTTGTCGTTGGAGGCGAGGTAGAACTTTTGCTGCTCGCCTTTATAGGCCGAATGGAATGCTCCCGTTGTCGTGGTGTCGGTGTAGGGCAGGTATTGCTTTGATGCCCGGCCGGTTACATCGTATTCGTACGGCATCACAATGTCTTTCCCGGAGGGGCTGCCCCGCAGCACCGTGCTTTGCTGCACGCGGCCAATGCCATCGAGGTAGGAGAAGGTGGTGGTTTTTTCAGCGTCTGTTAATGTTGAAAGTGATAGCTCTGTTTTTACCCCGGTTACCCGCACCACATCGGTGCGAATGCTGGCATGGGTTACGTAGGGCACTATTTCGGCCACTGCAGAGGCGATCTCGCTGAAGCAGCCTGTTTCTTTATCTTTTGTACGCACGTAATACGGGGTGGTGGCCGTAAGCACAGGGGTGGTGAATACTTTTGCATTGGTCAGCCGCAAGGTGTCGGATTCCGCATGTTCCATGCTCCCGTACCAAAGAATATCGTATAGCACTGTATCGATCTCCCCGTCTGTTAATTCTTCTATTACTCCGGGCCGGGCAGGCGTGTACGAATACGCCTGCAAATCGGTTTGGCCGGAACCATACCGCACCGGCATTCCCCAGGCCGATAAGGCAGGCGGGGCGGCATGGATGGTGGCAAGCACTGCCATACGTTCTCCCGAAATACATCCCGTGGAGTCGTTATAACTGGCCGCATAATACGTTGTAATGTGCGATAACACGGGGGTGGTAAAGCTTAACCCGGTATGCACGGTATCGCCCCCCACCGCAGAGGTGTACCAGAGAATGGTGTTCGTTCCTGTGCCGGGCGTGGCGCTCAGCGTAACCGGGCCTTCCCCGCAACGCGAAGCACTGGTAACGGAACCGGGCGCAGCAACGGAAGCTTGAAGGGTGGCTGTTACGGCTGTGCGCGTGCTGGCAATCGAATAGGTTGTATTCCAGCTCTCTGCATAATAGGTAGTGGTGCTGGTAACATACGGCTTAAAGGTTGTTGAACTGCTCAATAATGTACCGCCTGTGGATGCCGTGTACCACCGCACCTGATTAGCGCCCGCACCCGGTGCTGCCGTAAGGGTTACGCTGTCAGGCCCGCAAGCAAACCCGTTCGTAACAGAAGGGGGCGCGATCACCGTTACGTTCATGTAGCTGCCCGTTTCCGAAACCTCATCCAAAAAATTAATCGTCCCCGAGGTGGTCCAGCTTACAGAAGCATAGTAGGTATTACCCTTCGACCACACACTGTTGATCACGGCCGTGCCAGAGGTAATGGACCATAGCGGGGCTCCTATAAAAGAATCGGTGTAGGAGTAGGTACAGGCCGTGCCCGCCAATACCACACTCGGGCCCGCTATAGCTATAAGAGGAGGCACCGCAGCCCATGCCGAGCCGCTCAGCAATACTACCAGCAAAAAGGTTACATGCAGGTTTTTCATAACGTTACGGCTGGTTAATGATAAATTTCCGCTTCATCCATGCGGGCCGGGCCGATAGGTCGATCACAAGCGAAAGCTGGCCGCCTTCGCGCTGCAGCCTGCCTTTTCCCGCAAGGTCAAGCACCTGCACATCAAAGGTTACCGTTCCGGGCTGGGTGATGTCTGTCCAGCTTCCTTCGATATTGCTCACCGGGAATTCACGTTCGCGCCCGCTGTTGGCAAGCCGTAAGGCAGTGGCCGATAATTGAATGTTGAACGTATCGGGCAAATGCAGATTAGAATAGAGATCAATGTTTTTGTATGATAACCAGGTGTGCGCTGTGTCAAGCACAGTGTTGTTCTGCGACCAGCATTCAGAACACAGCAACAGGATTACACCGGCCAGCAGAAACCTGCCGGGGGGCATAACATTCAGGATGTGGTATAAAACTCGTTTCATTTTTTTTCCTGGTAATTAGTTTTCAAAAATTACTTGCATGGTTGGCGAAAAACCTACTCCGCCCGAATTAGTTGTTACCCTGCATCTTACCTCGTAGCTGGAGTAGGTGATGTCCGGCTGCACCTTGAACAAATGTTGGTCTGCGTTAGGGCCGGGAGACCCTATATTTACCCAGGTAGCTGACCCCAGGTCGCGCGTCTGCCACTGGTACGCAGATACGGAAGCAAGCGTGGACACTCTAAAAATTACACCATTGCCCGGAGGGTCTGCGGTAATCTCTTGGCACAGCCCAAACAGATCTGGCACACCGCCTGAAAAATAAATAGCCCCTTTGGCACAGATATTAATAGTAAACGGTGAAGTAACGCTGGTGAATGATTTTGTCGTTGTTTGCGTGCCGTACGCAGCGCTGGTCACCCGAAGTTTTACCGTATGTATTCCAAGCGTATCGAATGTATGTGTCTTCACCGCTGTACCTGACGTAAATCCTGCACCTATGTCCCATTCGTATGTTGCATCCGTCACACAGTCGTTCGTAGCCGCGGTAAAGGTTGTAGTTTCGCCAAGCGTTACTCCGCTGATTGAAAAATCTGCCGTGAGCGGGCTTTGTGCAATGTACTGGTATACGTTCCGCTTAACAATGTTCCTGTCTTTATCATATACAATCCGGGGCCTGCCTAACGGGTCATATTCTGTATAGGTCGTTGCCCCGGTGCCGGAGGTGACGGATGTTGCCCCGTAAGGTAGCTGGTAAGTCGTAGCAACCATGTCGGCATTTTCCGGGTAAAAGAATACGTCATCGATCACGTTGAGCAGCGAGGCCGAGGTGCCACCGATCGGTGGATTGTTTGCTGGCGGGGCCGATAAGCTTGAAGCCTGAAGGTCAACTCTAAACGTTGCGGGAGCAGCAGGCACACCGGTGAGCGGAATGGCTTGCTGGATATACTGGTATTCCGAGCTTGTGTTGGGGACGCTGACATTAACAGTTGAATATGCTGCTCCGCCCGCGGCCGGGCGAAGTGTAACTTTCAATGTGAAGGTGGTGTTGCTCTTCACCCAGAAGCCAAGGATGTAGGTGCTTACATCGGGTGCACGCGTTACAACTTTTTTCAATATTTTTTTCGGGTAAAAGGCTTTCAGCCCGGTGCGGCCGGTTCCATAGTAAGAAGTGTCGGCCGTAAACTCATAGCCTGTGGTTGTTTCAAAGTCCGAAAAGCCTGCCTGGATATCGTTGATGCCGTTCAACCGAACATTCATAAGCTGCACAACCGGGATACTGGACGTATATCCATAGCCGGTAACAGCCGTCTTGCGGGAAACCGGGCTGTAGCTTGCTTTAACAGTTCCAAAGGATGTGTACGAGAGAATGGAATCGGTTCGTTCATAACGCGGATCGATTTTGAATTTGTAGCCCGAGGAATTAACAACCGCGGATTGGTTGAAGCTGCTGTAGTAAACCGGTGGCGAGGCTTTCAGGCTCCATACCGACCGCACCATAATCCTGCTCCCCCCGAACGGGTCGAGCTTCACAACTGATCCGCCAATCACCCACACCGAATCGTTTCCTGCTTTCTTAAATGTCTGGATCGTTTCTATCGGCATGGAATGCCGGTTGTTGCTTTTCATCGTGTGGATAGCAACCGCATCGGCAGCACCCGAGGCATTGGTGGTATAATCTTTCGGGTATTTGATCCGGGTTGTGTAAAGGTTCCCGTCTGCCGTGTACCGCTTAACCTGGGTAAGCAGTTTGTGCGCTGTGCTTTCATACAAATATTCCACCGAATCTTTTTGCCGGGTATTGCCTGTGGTATCGGTAAGGTCAAACCGGATGGTGACTTCCTTCGCGGGAACATTTATGGCATCGGTCAGTAAATAATAGCGGCCGTAAAAGAAAATTTTATTGGCAGGATTGCTCCCCGGATACCGGTCGTATTTCAGTCCCCAGACCTTATACGGAGTTGTACCTGACTTGTAAAGCCGCTTGTACGTGGTTATGGTTTGCTGCACCAGCTTATCGTTGCTTGTGTAGTCCGATTTTTTTGAAATGAGTCCGCGCTCAAAGTCGTAGTTCGGGTTAGGCGAAAAAGGAAAGCCCCAGGTGTTCGCCCCGTCTATAATTCCCATGTCAACACCGGATGCGTTTCTCGCAAACTTGTTTACCGTGGGTGTCCAGTCGCCCGTGGCTGCATCGCCATGTGCTGCCGGTAACAAGAACTCAAACCGGGCATAGCCTGCACCGGGCCGGCTTACCGTAACAATTTTATAACCGACCGTGTTGCCTTGCGTGGTTTCTCCCGGTGACTGATCGCTTTCCCTCCGGATAAGCAGGTACTGATATTTTTGCTCGGTGGTCAGACCGGATGTCGCAAACATTTTATCATGGGAAGCTCCGCCCGGGCTTTTCCATGTGAAAGAGGGTATCGCAAGCGCGGGCATTCGGATGAGCCTACCGGAAGACAACCCGGTGTCCGGATCAACATATTCAAATGTCTTGACGATCGGGGTTTGGTTAAACCCATCGTGATAGCTGATCCTGCGAATGCGCAATCCTCCTGCATTTCCGGTTTGGTTCGTGTGCGGATCAAAGTAATTATTGGATTCAAAAACAAATTCGGTTACTCCGCCTTCCGGTGAGCTTATCGATTGCAATATCCCCCCCGTAGATCCTATGCTGCCACGGTTTGCACCCGGAACAATAAACTCATCACCCGTATAGCCCGGTATGCGGCTGGTACGGTACCGGTTTACCATCGGCTCGGCAGGATAAATATAAAGCTTCGGAAACGGGTAATTATTTGCCACGGAGTTTGGGTTGCCCCATTGATCGGAGCCTCTTGGTGATAGTAAAAACGTACCCGGTTTATAATACAAACCTGTCAGCGTAAACAATCCTGTATAATTAAATTCATGCGGTGGCAGTTTTTCACAGCCGGAATTCTCGGTAACGGATTTCAGGAACTGAACAGTTTTGTTCGGGTAGTCCGCATAATTGTCATAGGTATATGTCACCGGCAGGTATTCGAAGCTGAAGCTCTTTACTTTTCTTTCTTCTGCTGTCGTTCCGCGCCTGGTGTCACTAAGGGTTACGGTTTGCAGTGTTCCTCCTGAATAGCTGAATTCAGCTTTTGAACCTGTTGACCCGGTAACCGAGGTAATATCGGCCCGCCCTGAAATCTCAGTAATCTTGTATGCGGTGTTTTGTATAATATCGGAAGGGTTGGCATAAACCGGATCGGGGTATTGGTACAGGCCGATTTCTGCGTTGGAAGTCTGGCTATCCGATATGTTTGTGTAGGTGTATGTGATGTATGCACCGGTGGGCGAATCGATACGCGTTAGTTTCCACTCGCGGGTGTAGGTAACGGATGGATTGTACATTTCATATTCGGTAGTCAGGTAATAACTCCGGTTGGCATAAAGATCTTCAGCAGTCGAGCGGCTTGCAGAAACAATATGACCGAATGTGTATACAAAACCGTTATTCGTGGTTATCGTAAAGCTGGTAATCTTCCGGTCACTGCCGCTTGTATAGGTGGGTGTGATGACCACATCTGCGTAGGGTATGGTTCGGAGGCCAAGCGCATTATCAAACACAAAGCTGCCGGAGATTCCTCCAGCGTTGTAATGAAAAACATCCGGTTCGGTATCAACGGTATAATTCAGCCCGTTGATTTTGGTATGATCTGTTCCCTCCCCGGGATCCCATGCAGTGGAATCATCCGCTGCCGGTACAAAATTTCCGATGTCGGTAGCGTTGAGTACGCTGGATGGATTTTGATAAAACCATCCTTTCGTTGTGAGGTTGTAACCCACATCATCCGGGTACGTCCGCACTTCACGGGTAACTGATCCGGCCGAAATACTCCAGCCCGGGCCGAAGGGGCTGTTTGCTGCAACCGAGTTTGCACTATAGGTCAATACAACCGGCTGCGAAATATCATTGCAGGTGATGATCGTGAGCGGAACTGTGATGGATGGCTGCCCTGTGTACATATCAACAGGAATCTCACCTTGCGAAAAGGCAGGTGCTGCTGACATACACAGGATGAGAATCAATGGGGGGATTCTTCTCATCGAGATGATAGTTTAGGTTATGGGGCCAATAAAGTTAATTTCCCAAACCTGCATTGTGCAAAATTGTAGTAATTCTTACATCAAGCTCTAAATGCCTGATATACACGCTAAATGTTTAAAGACTTTAACGGATGACCGTGGGCCTTACTTCTGCCTGTCCTTTTCCTTCGGCTTCTTTTTCACTGTAAACTCAAGCCCCATGCGGAAGTTCACCCGATCGAGGTACGGGCTGCGGTGGTCTTTATCAAAGATGTTGTACATCAGCTGCGCATTGCCTTTCAGCTTTTTATAGATCGGGTACTTTTGCTTCACCCCGACAAGCGCACCCCACACCCAGTCGCGCGCTGGGGCAACATCGGTTGCCGGGTCTTTTTGTTTGGCAGGCGTGTTCATCGTTTCAATATCCAGCCGGAAGCCGAAGCCTTTCTTTAACATATACTCTCCGTAGGTTCTTACTCCATAAACTTTCGCTTCTTCATTGAACTGCTGCTGCGGAATATTAAATGCAATGCGCTGGTTCCACCCGATGCCGGCTGTGAAATGTGATGTAACCTTATACCCTACTGACGGATTGATGTCAAGCATAAAATCCTCCCAGCTCTGGAATTGTAACGTGAGCGCAGGCACAAGCCGCTCGCGAAGCGGCTTGCCTTTCAGTTCGTTGTGGTGCTTCTCGTCTTTAATGTCCTTTACGCTGTTCACGCTGCTGTACTTCTGCTTGTACTTGCTCATCTTATCCATCGCTGAGGTAAGCACGGCTTCCTTTCCGGTAAAGTGGTTCATAGCTTCCTTCTTTGCCAGTTGCGCAAGCTGTTCTTTCGCTTCATCGCCTGTCTTCGGCACACCGCCCGGCAAACCTGCAGCATCGGGCAGCTTCTGATCAGGCAATCCTTTTACGTGTTCACTTGCCTTGGATTCAAGTGTATTTCCCAATGCTTCGGTTGAGCCGGTTGCTTCCGTTACTTGCTTTTGAATATCTCCGGCCTGGCCGGTGATCTCTCCTACTCTATCCATATTGATGTCCGTTGAAGGAATGTTTCCTTTCAGGCCGGGAATGTCCGGGTTAACCGAAGGAAGGTTTGTGTTGGGCAGATTAGCGGTCGGGAGAATCCCGGTGCCTGATATGTCAGGTAATCCAGGCTCTATATTATTAAGGCCGAGCTTACCGGCAACGTCCGAATCGAATGCGGGTACATTCACCTTATCCATGACAGATGTTAATGCCTCAACGCTGGCATTTGCTTCTTTCGGCAGCTTAAGCTTGCTGACCTGCTGATTCACGGTGCCCTTTAATGAATCGAGTGTTGAAGCTGTCCGTTGTTGAATGCTCTCCAACTGCTGATCGAGGCTGTCAATCTTTTTTGTATACAAGGAGACATCTTCAGAACTGCCTAAAGCATCAGACGGGTTATCGGGTGTTATTGGTCTTTTGGCTTTAAGGCTGTCGATCTTCAGCAGGTATTTTTGCCTGAATGAAGCAAGCCTTTGCGTTTCAACGGTGTAAGCCTGTTTAAGGCTATCGGTTTTTAAGGTGAAGCTATGCTGCAGGGAGTCAAGCTTGCGCGCTGCGGGATCGGTTAACGTGTCGGCCCTTACGAATAGCGAATCAGCTTGTGACCAGGCGAGGCACGGCAACAGCAGGAGCAGCAGGGTGACGAGGGACTTCACGGGCAAAAGATACAAATTCCGTTTAATTCGATTTCCGCTAACCCGTCATGCCGGAGTCAAATATGGCTTGCAAAAAATTGCCCGCTCAGATTCCGCAGATTTAGCATTAGGCGACTCCAAGAATTCCAATGCCCAGGTTTACGTGTCGTTCAACTTCAACCGGTAAAAAAGAATTTCATTAAAATATTAACAAGGCTATCTTTCAGACGGCCTTGTTTTATCCCGGCCTTGTCCTGAAACAGGTTTACACAAACGTTTTCCAGAAAATAAATCCGCAGGCACCCCCCACTCTGGCGCAAGTGTTGTGCGATGGTAAGGTGCGCTGTTCACTTGTGCCCTGCAATGTTCGCAGTCTTCGGACTTCCGTTTAAACCAATTCATCTGATATTCTGTAGCACGAAGATTGGAAATGTCCGGAAATTTTAATCATCAAACGCATGAATTGCAGATGACCAATAAAACAAGTTGTAACATTCGGTTCAAGTTGAAAAAGGTTATGCTGAATATCAATGAGTTAGCCTTTACATGTCCGCTCAACTGATAGTCTGGTGCATTACCATTGAACAAGTAAAAGGCAGCATAGGAAGACAGCCTTGCTT
>CAZBDE010000091.1:0-10259 GCA_964490415.1 uncultured Pseudoxanthomonas sp.
CCTGAAGGACGCGGCCGAGCGCGCGAAGATCGAGCTGTCGAGCGCGCAGCAGACCGAAGTGAACCTGCCGTACGTGACGGCGGACGCCTCCGGCCCGAAGCACCTCAACATCAAGCTGACCCGCGCCAAGCTCGAGGCCCTCGTCGAGGACCTGGTCAGGAAGACCATCGAGCCGTGCAAGGTCGCGCTCAACGACGCCGGCCTGCGCGCCAGCGACATCGCGGAGGTGATCCTGGTCGGTGGCCAGACCCGCATGCCGAAGGTGCAGGCGGCGGTGACCGAGTTCTTCGGCAAGGAGCCGAAGAAGGACGTCAACCCGGACGAGGCCGTGGCCATCGGCGCGGCGGTGCAGGGCGGCGTGCTGGCCGGCGACGTCAAGGACGTGCTGCTGCTCGACGTGACCCCGCTGAGCCTGGGCATCGAGACCCTGGGCGGCGTGTTCACCAAGATCATCGAGAAGAACACCACCATCCCGACCAAGGCCTCGCAGACCTTCAGCACCGCCGAGGACAACCAGTCCGCGGTGACCGTGCACGTGCTGCAGGGCGAGCGCGAGCAGGCCCGCTTCAACAAGTCGCTGGCCAAGTTCGACCTCACCGGCATCGACGCGGCGCCGCGCGGCATGCCGCAGGTGGAGGTGTCGTTCGACATCGACGCCAACGGCATCGTCCACGTGACCGCCAAGGACAAGAAGACCGGCAAGGAGCAGAAGGTCGAGATCAAGGCCGGTTCGGGCCTGTCGGACGAGGAGATCCAGCGGATGGTCGCCGACGCCGAGGCGCACCGCGAGGACGACAAGAAGTTCCACGAGCTGGTGCAGGCGCGCAACCAGGCAGACGGCCTGGTCCACGCCACGCGTTCGGCGATCACCGAACACGGCAGCAAGGTTCCGGGCGACGTGATCGGCCGCGTGGAAGGCGCCATCGCCGACCTGGAGACCGCGCTCAAGGGCGACGACAAGGCCCAGATCGAGGCCAAGGCCAAGGTGCTGGAAGAGGCCGGGCAGTCGCTGTACGCCGCGGCCGCCGCCGCGGCGCAGGGTGAGGCCGGTGCCGCCGGCGGCGCCCCGGGCGCGGGCGGCGCGCAGGACGACGTGGTCGACGCCGAGTTCACCGAAGTCAAGGACGACGACAGCAAGTAAGCCGCAAGGCGCCCGCAGCGCCGGCGGCCCATGCAGCCCGCGCCATCCAACGGTGGCGCGGGCTGTCGCATGAAAGCCCGATGGAAACCCGATGAGCAAGCGCGATTACTACGAAGTGCTGGGCGTGGCCCGTCAAGCCAGCGACGAGGAACTGAAGAAGGCCTATCGCCGCTGTGCGATGAAGCACCACCCGGACCGCAACCCGGGCGATGCCGCCGCCGAGGCCGCGTTCAAGGAGTGCAAGGAGGCCTACGAGGTCCTGGCCGATGCCGGCAAGCGCCGCGCCTACGACGCGCACGGGCATGCCGCGTTCGAGCACGGCATGGGCGGCGGCGGCGGGCCGACGCCGGACATGGGCGACATCTTCGGCGACATCTTCGGTTCGATCTTCGGCGGCGCCGGTGGCCCGCGCGCGGCGCGGCGCGGCGCCGACATCGGCTACGTGATGGAGCTGGACCTGGAGGAAGCGGTCGCCGGCGTCGAGAAGCGCATCGACATCCCGACGCTGTCCGAATGCGCGCCCTGCAACGGCAGCGGCTCGGAAGACGGCAAGGTCGAGACCTGCGCCACCTGCCACGGCCGCGGCCAGGTCCGCTTCCAGCGCGGCATCTTCACCATGCAGCAGGCCTGCCCCGAATGCGGCGGCCGCGGCCAGGCGGTGCGCAATCCGTGCAAGGAATGCCACGGCGCCGGCCGCATCGAGGACGAAAAGGTCCTGTCGGTGAAGATCCCCGCCGGCGTGGACAGCGGCGATCGCATCCGCCTGCAGGGCGAGGGCGAGGCCGGCCCGCCCGGCACCCCCCCGGGCGACCTGTACGTGGAAGTGCGGGTGCGCGAGCATGCGATCTTCCGCCGCGACGGCGACGACCTGCACTGCGACGTGCCGATCCGCATCTCGCAGGCCGCGCTGGGCGACACGGTCGCCGTTCCCACGCTCGACGGCGAGGCCGAGATCCGCATCCCCACCGAAACCCAGGCCGGCAAGGTGTTCCGCCTGCGCGGCAAGGGCGTCAGGTCGGTGCGCAGCCGCAGCGCCGGCGACCTGTACTGCCGCGTGGTGGTGGAGACTCCGGTCAACCTCACCGCCGAGCAGCGCGAGCTGCTGGAGAAGTTCGAAGCGACCTTCGGCGGCGAGGAAGGCCGGCGGCATTCGCCGCGTTCGGCCACCTTCCTCGACGGGGTGAAGTCGTTCTGGGGCCGGATGACGTCCACCTGAGCCCGCGGCGCCCGCCGTCGTGGTGGACGCCCAGGTGCCGCTTCCATCGTTTCGCGCGCATCCGTCGTGCCGCTGCACGGCGGCGGCCATGGACCGGCGCCGTTCCGCAAGTACCGCGACGGAATCAGCACATTTCCGTTGCAGCTGAAACGCTGCGCGCCGCGCGCGCGACCGCGCGCTAGCATGCGGAGCCCTCCTGCACGGCCGAGCCGATGAGCGACGCGCTGCACAGCCACCTGGTCCACGAACGCCGCAACCGCCCGCGCGGGCCGTCGCCGGTGGACCTGGTTTCGGTGCAGTCGCAGCTGGCCTATGGCTACGCCGGCAACAGCGCGGCGCTGCCGGTGTTGCGCATGCTCGGCGTGCGCGTGGCCGGGGTGCCGACCACGCTGCTCAGCAACACGCCTTTCTACGCGACCCTGCGTGGCCGCGTGCTGCCGGCCGACTGGCTGGCCGACCTCCTGCGCGGCCTGGACGAACGCGGCGTCACCGGGCGCGCACCGCTGTTGCTGTCCGGCTACTTCGGCAGCGTCGCCAACGGCGAGGCCTTCGCCGGCTGGCTCGAACGGCACCACGCCGCCGGCAGCGCGCCACGTTACCTGCTCGACCCGGTGATCGGCGACACCCATACCGGCGCCTACGTCGAGCCGGGCCTGGAAACGGTGTTCGTCGAGCGCCTGCTGCCGCTGGCGTGGATGGTCACGCCCAATGCCTTCGAACTCGAACGCCTCGGCGGGCAGCCCGCGCTGCGGGAGGCCGATGCGCTGCGCGCGGCGCGCGCGCTGCTGGCGCGGGGTCCGGAATGGGTGCTGGCGCACAGCGTGGCGGGCGAAGGCGATGCGCTGCTGACCCTGCTGGTCGGGCGCGAAGGCGCCTGGCGCCTGCAGTCGCCGCGCCTGGACGTGGACGTGGCCGGCACCGGCGACGTGCTCTCCGCCCTGATGGCCGCGTTCCTGCTGCGGGGCGAAGCGCCGGCGCGCGCCGCCGAGCGCGCGCTGGCGGGCGTGCATGCCGCGCTGGAATCGACCCTGGCCAACGGCTGGGAGGAACTCGACGCACAGGCCGCGCCGGCCGCGGCGCTGGCCGACGGCCCGGCGCGCTTCCCGGCGGTGGCGCTGTGAACGCGCCGGCGCGGTTGCGGGACGTCACGCCGGCCGCATCGCCGCCGGCCGAACCGGTGATCGGCCTGGTCGGCAGCGCCGGTGCCTATGGCGTGTGGCTGCGGCGCTTCTTCGAACAGCGCATGCACCTGCGCGTGCTCGGCCACGATCCTGCCGACCCGGGCAGCGACACGCCCGGGCACCTGATCGAGCAGGCCGACGTGCTCGTGTTCGCCGCGCCGATCCGGCAGACCCCGGCGCTGATCGCGCAGTACGTGGCGCAGTCGGCCGGGCGCGAGCGCGGGCGGCTGTGGCTGGACATCACCTCGCTCAAGCAGGCGCCGGTGGCGGCGATGCTCGAATCGCAGGCCGAGGTCGTCGGCCTGCACCCGATGACCGCGCCGCTGAAGACGCCCACGCTCAAGGGCCGGGTGGTGGTGGTCTGCGAGGAACGGCTGGAGGCGTGGCGCCCCTGGCTGCAGCGGCTGCTCGAGGCGCTGCAGGGCGAGTACGTGCGCACCACGCCCGCCCACCACGACCGGGTCATGGCCCTGGTCCAGGCGATGGTCCACGCCGCGCACCTGGGCCAGGCGGGCGTGCTGCGCAGTTTCGCCGGCGACCTGGGCGGCCCGGCGGCGCTGATGCCGTACCGCTCGATCGCCTTCGAGATGGACGCCGCGGTGATCGCGCGGATCCTGTCGCTGAACCCGGAGATCTACGAGGACATCCAGTTCGGCAACCCGCACACCGGCGAGGTGCTGGCGCGGCTGGGCGCGGAGATCGCGCGGCTGCAGGCGCTGGTCGCGCGCGGCGACGAGGCCGCGCGCGCCGAGTTCCGCGAACATTTCCTCAGTGCCAACCGCGCCGGCTGGGGCGAGGCGGCGGGCGAGGGCAGCTACACCTTCGAACGCGTCGGCTACCTGCTTGCCGACCTCACCGAGACCCGGCGCCTGAGCGTGCACCTGCCCGAGGACCGCGCCGGTTCGCTGCGCGCGCTGCTGCACGTGTTCGAGGAACACGGCATCAGCATTTCCTCGATCCATTCCTCGCGCACCCCGGCCGGCGAGGTGCATTTCCGCATCGGCTTCGAGGCCGGCGCGGACGTGGACACGCTGCGCGCGGCCGCCGGGGCAATCGACCGCAGCGGCGTGGGCCGGGTACTGGAACGCCCCTGACGCGACGCCCCGTGGAGCCGGGCCTGCCCGGCTGCGCCACGCGGCTCAGTCCGCGGTCAGCACCAGGGTGCCGTCGGCGTTGGCGAAACGGTCTTCCCTGCGCTGCAGGCGCTGGCCATCGGCCAGCTCGTAGCGCAGCGCGGGCTGGCTGTCGGGACTGCCCTGGGCGTCGTGGAACTCGATGATGATGTAGGGGTTGCCGTCGTTGCCGGTAGCGGGGAACTGGCGGAAGGACATGCCGGGCCTCCTTCGGGCCGATGCGCGTTCGCGCGGACAGTCCGATTATCGGCCGTGCGCCGGAAGCCGGTGTTGCCGCTCCGTGAAGATTCCGGTGCGCCCCCCCGGCCCCGCCGGCCAAGGCCGGGGCCGGGCCGGTACAATGCGCCCATGACTACCCAATACACGCTGTCCCGCCGCGCCCAGGCGCTCACCAGTTCGGCCATCCGCGAGATCCTCAAGGTCACCGAGCGTCCCGAGGTCATTTCCTTCGCCGGCGGCCTGCCGTCCCCGGCCACGTTCCCGGTCGAGCGCATGCGCCAGGCCACCGAGAAGGTGCTGCGCGAGGCCCCGCACGCGGCCCTGCAGTACGGCCCGACCGAGGGCTTCACCCCCCTGCGCGAATGGATCGCCGAGCGCCTGAGCCGGGGCGGCACGCGCATCCCGGCCTCGCGCGTGCTGATCACCACCGGTTCGCAGCAGGGCCTGGACCTGCTCGGCAAGGTGCTGATCGACGAGGGCAGCAAGGTGCTGGTGGAAACCCCCAGCTACCTGGGTGCGCTGCAGGCGTTTTCGCTGTTCGCGCCGGAGTTCGGTTCGCTGCCCAGCGACGACCAGGGCATCGTCACCGACGCGATCACGCCCGGGCAGCTGGCGGGCGCGCGCTTCCTGTACTGCCTGCCCAACTTCCAGAACCCGACCGGCCGGCGCATGCCGCTGGCGCGGCGCCAGGCGCTGGTGGAACTGGCCGATGCGGCCGGCGTGCCGCTGGTCGAGGACGATCCCTACGGCGAACTGTCCTACGGCGGCGAAGCGCTGCCGAGCCTGCTGTCGATGAATCCCGACGGGGTGATCTACATGGGCTCGTTCTCCAAGGTACTGGCCCCGGGCCTGCGCCTGGGCTACGTGGTGGCGCCGGAGCCGGTGTTCGGCAAGATGGTCCAGGCCAAGCAGGCCGCCGACCTGCACACGCCGTCGTTCTCGCAGCGCATCGTGTACGAGGCGGTGCAGGACGGCTTCCTCGACCGCCACATCCCCGAGATCCGCACCCTGTACGCGGCGCAGTGCGAGCACATGCTGGCCGCGCTGGAGCGCGAGTTCCCGGCGCAGGTGAAGTGGAACCGCCCCGACGGAGGCATGTTCATCTGGGTCGACCTGCCCGAGGGCATCGACAGCGGCGCGCTGCTGGCCAAGGCGATCGAGCGCCACGTGGCCTTCGTGCCGGGCGCGCCGTTCTATGCGGTCGATCCGAAGACGAACACGCTACGCCTGTCCTTTGTCACCGTGCCGGGCGACAAGATCGACGCCGGGGTGAAGGTGCTGGGCGAGCTGCTCGCGGCCGAGATCGCCGCGCTGCCGGCGGCGGCCTGAGGCACGGCGTGCGCCTGCGGCCGGAGATCGCCGCGGGCGCCCCTGGCGCGGGAGCGGGCGCAGGCCCGCTTCACGGGCGGGCGGCCTTCTCCCCGCATCGCCCACGGGCGGGCGGCGTGGCATCCACGCGTGGTCGCGCGAGGGGGGGGCGGTGAACGAGCCCGTGCTCGCACGGATCGACGCGGTGCTGACCGGCAAGGCGGTGGACTACACGCGTCCGGGCAGCCGCAGTGCGATCGCCAAGCAGCCGGTTGCCGGCCCGGTCGCCATCGGTGCAGAAGGTCTGCACGGCGACGAGCAGGGCGACCGCCGCGTGCACGGCGGCCCGGACAAGGCCATCCACCATTACCCCCGCGACCACTACGCCGCCTGGCGCGGCGAGATCGGTGCGCATGCGCTGCTCGAGGCGCCCGGCGCCTTCGGCGAGAACATCAGCACCACCGGCGTGACCGAAGCCGACCTGTGCCTGGGCGACCGCCTGCGCCTGGGCAGCGCGGTGGTCGAGCTGGCGCAGGGCCGGCAGCCGTGCTGGAAGCTCTCCGACCGTTTCGGTGTCGCCGACATGGCCCGGCGCGTGCAGGACAGTGGCCGCAGCGGCTGGTACTACCGCGTGCTCGAGACCGGCAGCGTGCAGGCCGGCGGCGCCCTGGTCCTGCTCGAGCGCCCGCATCCGCAATGGCCGCTGCCGCGGCTGGCCGGACTGCTCTACCGGCGGACCCTGGACCGCGCCGAACTGTCCGCCGCGCTGGCGCTGCCGCTGGTGCCGTCGTGGCGCGCGCTGTTCGAGCGCCGCCTGGAACAGGGCCGGACCGAACCCTGGGACAAGCGCCTCTCCGGCCCCGCCACGTCCTTGTAGGAGCTCCCTTCAGGGGCGACCCGATCACGGCTGAAGGCGCCGGTTCTGGCGCGGAGTCTCCGGATGGGGCGTGTTGAACGCCGCGTATCCAGTCACCTCGGGTCGCCCCTGAAGGGAGCTCCTACAAAGGCGGGTTGGCGGCGAGGCGGCGGGCCAGTTCGTCGGGGGGGAGGCCGGGGGCGAACAGGAAGCCCTGGCCGACCGGCACGCCCAGTTCGAGCAGGAAGCGCCGCTGCGCCTCCAGTTCCACGCCCTCTGCGACCAGGCCCAGCCCCAGGCTGCGCGCGATCGCGCTGACCGCCTCGCACACAGCCACGTCGGAACGGTTCTCCGGCACGCCCTCGACGAACAGCTGGCTCAGCTTGAGCCCGTGGATCGGCAGCCGGCGCAGGTAGTTGAGCGCGCTGTAGCCTTCGCCGAAATCGTCGATGGTCAGGATCACGCCCATCCGCCGCAGCTCGGCGAAGGTGCGCAGCGTCGCCGGCGCGTCCTCGATCAGCACCCGCTCGGTGAACTCCAGTTCCAGCGCCGAGCCGGGCACGCCGAACTCGCGCAGGGTCTCGGCGACCTTCACCGCCAGGTCGTCGGCGACGAACTGGCGGTAGGAGACGTTGATCGCCACGCGGACGATGCCCAGCCCCTGTTCGCGCCACTCGCACACCTGCCGGCAGGCCTCGCGCAGCACCCAGTCGCCGATGCGGACGATGTCGCCGGTGGTCTCGGCGTGGCTGATGAACAGGTCCGGGCGCAGCTCGCCGAGCTGGTGGCTCTGCCAGCGGATCAGCGCCTCGGCGGCGACGATGGTGCCGTGGCGCAGGTCCACCTGCGGCTGGTAGACCAGGCGGAACTCGGCGTTGTCCAGGGCGCGGCGCAGCTGGGTCTCGATCTGCAGCCGGTCCTGCTGCTTGCGCGCCAGGTCCGGGGTGAACACCTGCCAGCCGTTGCGGCTGCGGTGCTTGCAGTCGTACATGGCGATGTCGGCGCTCTGGATCAGCTGCTGCGGCCGGGTGCCGTCGGACGGCGCGTAGGCGATGCCGATGCTGGCGCTGACCGTGAATTCGTCCTCGCCGAACATGAAGGGCCGCGTCAGCGCCTGCAGGATCGCATCGGACAGGCGCGGCGCCTGCGCCGGATCGGCGCCATCGCACAGGACCAGGAATTCGTCGCCGCCGAAGCGGGCGAGCAGGCCCTCGGTGCCGATCGCGTGGGCGATGCGCTGGCCGGTGCGCACCAGCAGGTCGTCGCCGGCGCCGTGGCCGAGCACGTCGTTGACCGTCTTGAAGCGGTCCAGGTCGATGTACAGCACCGCCACCGAGGCCTGCGCCGGTTCGCGCAGGCGTTCGTCCAGCTCGCCCAGGATCGCGTCGCGGTTGAGGATGCCGGTGAGCGGGTCGGTGCGCGCCTGGATGCGCAGCGTCTCCTCGGCCTGCTTGCGTTCGGTGATGTCCTGCAGGGTGCCGGCGATGCGCGGGGAGACATGGTTGCCCGGTTCGATCTCGCCGATCATCCGGATCCAGAAGCTGTGCCCGTCGCCGCGCTGGCCCTGCAGTTCCAGGTCGAACGGCGAGCGCTGGGCGAAGGCGCGCTCCAGCGCGTCCTCGAGCAGGCGCCGGTCGCGGTGGCGCAGCCGCTCCATCAGTTCGTCCATGCCGCGCCGCCCCGGTTCCAGGTCGACGATGCGCGAGGCCTCGCCGGTCAGGTACAGGCGCTGGCGGCCGCGGTCCCATTCCCAGCCGCCGATGTGGGCCAGCGACTGCGCGCGGTCGAACAGGGTGCTGTCGCGCTTGAGCTCGGTGATGTCGCTGAACAGCACGAACACGTGGTCGGCCTCGTCGCGGCCGGAGGAGAACACCGGCACCGTGGTCGCCGAGATCCAGACCATGCGGTCGCTGGGCAGGTGGTGCAGGCCGATGGTGGTGCTGGGGATGATCTGGCCGGTGGCCAGCGAGCGCTGCGTGGGCCACTGTTCCTCGGCGAGCCCGCGGCCGTGCTCGTCGACGATGTTCCAGTCGCGCGGGTGCGCGTGCAGGTCGGTTTCCAGGCCCGGGCCGAGGATGCGGTGCGCGGCGGGGTTGGCCGAGAGCAGGTGCAGGTCGCCGTCGAGCAGCAGCACGCCCTTGTCGATGGACTCCATCAGCAGCCGGTAGCGCGACTCGGCCTGCCAGCGGCTGCTCAGGTCGCGCGCCACCGCCACGATGCAGCGCCGGCCGCCATGCTCGAAGCCGGCCGAATGCACCTCGACCGGGAAGCGGCTGCCGTCGCCGCGCATGTTGGTGACTTCGATGACGTAGGTCTCGCCGCGGTTGAGCGTCTCCCACACCGGCATCAGGTGGTCCGGCGGCAGGTCCGGGTTGAGCACCTCGATCGGCTGGCCGACGATCTCCTCGCGCGGCCGGTGGTAGGCGCGGATGCCGGCCTTGTTGAGGTCGAGCACGATCCCGGTCTCGCTGAGGATGCTGACCGGGTCGGGCACCGCGTCGAACAGGGCGTGGTAGCGCAGCCGCGCGGTCTCGCCGTCGGCCAGGGCCTGGCGCAGGGCATCGTGGGCCTGCAGCAGCAGGCGGCGCGTGCCCGGTGCGAGCGAGGGGTCGCGCAGGGCGGCGGCGAGCGCGGCCAAAACCGCTTCCGGTTCCATGCCCTGCATGGACTCGGAGACGGCCTGGCCGGCGGCGCTCATGCGGCCGCCAGCGCCCGCCCGACCTTGCTGCCGGTATCGCGCCCCAGCCGTGACGCCAGCCAGCGGCCGGTGTCGGCGAGCGCCTCCAGGTCGATGCCGGTGTCGATGCCCATGCCCCGCAGCATATACACCAGGTCTTCGCTGGCAACATTGCCGCTGGCGCCCTTCGCGTAGGGGCAGCCGCCGGTGCCGGCCACGGCCGCGTCGGCCACGCGCACGCCGGCCTCGACGCAGGCGGCGACATTGGCCAGGGCCTGGCCCCAGGTGTCGTGGAAATGCACGGCCAGCGCGGCCATCGGCACGTCGGCGGCGACGGCCTGCAGCATCGCCCGCGCCTTCAGCGGCGTGCCCACGCCGATGGTGTCGCCCAGCGAGATCTCGTAGCAGCCCAGCGCATGCAGGCGGGCCGCCACGCGGACCACGTCGGCCAGCGGTACCTCGCCCTGGTACGGGCAGCCGACACCCTCCCCCACGGTGCCGACCGTCGCCCCCGGGGTGCTCGGTCTG
>CAZBDE010000092.1:0-10133 GCA_964490415.1 uncultured Pseudoxanthomonas sp.
GATCGCAGGCGCGTTCAACGCCAGAGCTCCGGAGGATCCGGCAGTGCAAGCCGGCACCTTCCAGCGTCGTCGGGTCGCCCCTGAAGGGAGCTCCTACAAAAAGGCGGGCGGCGTTGCGGGCGGGCGACGCGGAACCGCCCGCCACCTTGAGCACTCCGATGCGATGCCTGCTGACGGGAAGTCAAGGAGGAGGCATCGGCCGCAGGCCGATGCCGGGGGACATGAGCGGCAGCAGGCATCGCATCGGAGTGGCCCCGCCACGTGTCCGGCGCTTTGAGCTTTTAACCGGAAGACCCAGCGCGCACTACGCCCCCGCCTCCTCCGGCTTCACCCGGAACCACGCCGCGTAGAGCGCCGGCAGGAACAGCAGCGTCAGGGCGGTCGCGACGATCAGGCCGCCCATGATCGCCACCGCCATCGACCCGTAGAACGCACTGCGCGACAACGGGATCATCGCCAGCACCGCCGTCAGCGCCGTCAGCACGATCGGCCGGAACCGCCGCACCGTCGCATCCACGATCGCATGCCAGCGATCGTGGCCCGCCGCGATGTCCTGCTCGATCTGGTCGACCAGGATCACCGAATTGCGCATCACCATGCCGGCCAGAGCAATGGTGCCGAGCATCGCCACGAACCCGAACGGCATCCGGAAGATCAACAGGAACCACGTCGCCCCGATCAGCCCCAGCGGCGCCGTGACCAGCACCATCACCGTGCGCGAGAAACTGCGCAGCTGCAGCATCAGCAAGGTGGTGACCACGATCAGGAACAGCGGCATGCCGGCGGCGATCGAGTTCTGGCCGCGGGCCGCATCCTCCACCGAGCCGCCGACCTCCAGCAGGTACCCCTGCGGCAGCCGCGCGCGGATTCCGTCCAGGGTCGGATCGATCTGCGCGGTGACCGCGGCCGGCAGCAGTTCGTCGCTCAGGTCGGCGCGGACCGTGATCGTCGGCAGGCGGTCGCGATGCCAGATGATCCCGTCCTCGAACACCTGCCGCAGCCGCGCCACCTGCGACAGCGGCACGCTGCCGCCATCGCCAGTCGGCACCGCCAGGCTGCCCAGCAGCTCGAGCTGGCCGCGATCGCCGGCACCGCCGCGCAGCATGATCCCGACCAGTTCGTTGCCCTCCCGATAGGTGCTGGCGCTGTAGCCGGACAGCTGCGCGCTGAGGAACTGCGCCAGCTGCGCACTGCTGATGCCCAGCGCGCGCGCGCGGTCCTGGTCCACTTCCAGCCGCACCACCTTGCTCGGTTCGTCCCAGTCCAGGTTGACGTTGGTGGTGTGCGCATTGGCGCGCACCTGCCCGGCGACCTCGCGCGCGATCGCGCGCACCTGGTCGACATGCTCGCCGGAGACGCGGAACTGCACCGGATAGCCCACCGGCGGGCCGTTCTCGAGCCGGGTCACCCGCATCTGCAGCTCGGGGAACTGCGGCACCACCTCGTGCAACAGCCAGTTGCGCAGTTCCTCGCGCGACCGGGTGTCCTGCGCCAGCACCACGAACTGGGCGAAGTTGGTCGCCGGCAGCTGCTGGTCCAGCGGCAGGTAGAAGCGTGGCGAGCCGGTACCGACGTAGGCGACGTAATTGCGGATGTCCTTGCGCTGCCGCAGCAATGCCTCCAGCTTCAGCGCCTGCGCTTGCGTGGCGTGCAGCGACACGCCTTCGGCCAGTTCCAGGTCGACCATCAGTTCGGGCCGGGTCGAATCCGGGAAGAACTGCTGCGGCACGAAGCGGAACATCGCCAGCGACAGCACGAACACGCCGATGGTGATGCCGATCACCCGCCAGCGCCGGCGCAGGCAGGCGTCGAGCAGGCGGCGGAAGCACACGTAGAACGGACGCTGGTAGGGATCGTGGTGGTGCCCCTCCAGCGGCGCCGGCGCAAGCACCGCAGCGAACTGCGGCCAGCGGTCGGCCAGCCCCTCGCGGAACGCGCGGCGGCGGAACGCCAGGCTGCCGGACTCCGGCGGCTGCGGATGCGCCAGGTCCGGCAACATCCGGTCGCCCAGCCATGGGATGAACAACACCGCGGCCACCCACGACACCAGCAGCGCGATGGTCACCACCTGGAACAGCGAGCGGGTGTACTCGCCTGTGCTGGAAGCCGCGGTGGCGATCGGCAGGAACCCGGCCGCGGTGATCAGCGTGCCGGTCAGCATCGGGAACGCGGTGGACTCCCAGGCGAAGCTGGCCGCGCGCAGCCGGTCGAAGCCCTGCTCCATCTTGATCGCCATCATCTCCACCGCGATGATCGCGTCGTCCACCAGCAGGCCCAGCGCCAGCACCAGCGCGCCCAGCGAGATCTTGTGCAGGCCGATGCCGAACCAGTGCATCAGCGCGAAGGTCATCGCCAGCACCAGCGGGATCGACACCGCCACCACCAGGCCGGTGCGGAAACCGAGCGAGAAGAAGCTGACCAGCAGCACGATGGTGACCGCCTCGGCCAGCACCCGCACGAACTCGCCCACCGATTCGCGCACCGCCTCGGGCTGGTCGGACACCTTGCGCAGCTCCATGCCCGCCGGCAGCGTCCGCTGCAGCCGCGCGAACCGCGCCTCGAGCTCGTCGCCCAGGCGCAGGATGTGGCCGCCGTCCTTCATCGCCACCGCGATCCCGATCGCGTCGTCGCCCATGAAGCGCATCCGTGGCGCCGCCGGGTCGGAGAAGCCGCGGTGCACGGCGGCCACGTCGTCCAGGCGGATGGTGCGGCCGCCGGCGCGGATCGGGAACGCGCGGATCTCCTCGACGCTGCGGAACGGCCCGTCCACGCGCAGCTGCACCCGCTCGCCGGGCGTCTCGAAGAACCCGGCCGGCACCACCGCGTTCTGCCCTTCCAGCGCCTGCTGCACCGCCTGCAGCGGGATGCCCAGCGTGGCCAGCTTGGTGTTGTCGATCTCGATCCAGACCTTCTCGTCCTGCAGGCCGACCAGCTCGACCTTGCCCACGTCCGCCACCCGCTGCAGGTCCAGCTGGATGCGGTCGGCGTAGTCCTTGAGGATCGCGTAGTCGAAGCCCGGCCCGGTCAACGCGTAGATGTTGCCGAAGGTGTCGCCGAACTCGTCGTTGAAGAACGGCCCAACCACGCCGGCCGGCAGCGTGGCCTGGATGTCGCCGACCTTCTTGCGCACCTGGTACCACAGGTCGGGCACGTCGCGCGAAGGCATCGAGTCGCGCGCCATGAAGATCACCTGCGACTCGCCCGGGCGCGAATAGCTGCGCACGAACTCGTACCTGCCGGTGTTCATCACCGCCTTCTCGATGCGCTCGGTGACCTGCTTCGATACTTCCTCGGCGGTGGCGCCCGGCCAGATCGTGCGCACCACCATCGCCTTGAAGGTGAACGGCGGATCCTCGCTCTGGCCCAGGCGCAGGTACGACCACGTGCCGATGACCGCCAGCGCGGCCATGAAATAGAGCACCAGGCCGCGGTTGTGCAGGGCCCAGGCGGAGACGTTGAAGCGGCGCATGGGTCAGTCGGCCTTCGGCGGCGCGGCCGTGGCCGCCGCGTCAGCGACCGGCACGTTCTCCCGGTCCACCGGCGCGACGGGTTCGCCCTCGCGCAGCAGGTGCCCGCCCGCGGCCACCACCCAGTCGCCGGCCTTCAGTCCGTCGCCACGCACCGGCACGCTTTCGCTGCCGAATTCACCCGCGGCCACGGGCACGCGCACGGCCTTGCCCCCGCGCACCACCCATACCGCCGCGGCGCCGTCCTCGCCACGCTGCAGTGCCGACAGCGGCACGCGCAGGCCACCATCGCCCGCGCCGCCCTGCGCCAGGTAGACGCGCGCGCTCTGGCCGAGTTCGACTTCGCCCTGCGCCGCATCGCCCAGCGCCACGCGCGTGGCGAAGCTGCGGGTCTGCGCATCGGCGGCCGGGGCGATCTCGCGGACCGTGCCCGGCAGCGGCCGGCCCGGCGCGTTCCACAGCTCGATCCGCGCCGCATCGCCGACCTTGAACTGGCGGATGCGCGCCTCGGGCAGGTCGATGGCGACCTCGCGGCCACCGTCGGCGGCGATCACGAAGATGGTCTGCCCGGCAGCCACCACCTGCCCGGCCTCGGCCTGGCGCGATGCGATCACGCCGGCACGCGGCGCGCGCAGTTCGGTGTAGCCGGCCTGGTTGCGGGTCACGTCCCATTGCGCGCGCGCAGCGCGCGCCTGCCCCGCGGCGGCTTCGTACGCCGCCCGCTGCGCCTCGTAGGTCGAGCGGCTGACCAGTTGCTGCTCGACCAGCTTCGCGTAGCGGTCCAGGTCGCCCTTGCTGCGCTTGAGTTCGGCCTCGGCGGCGGCCAGCTGCGCCTGCGCGGCCTGCGCCTGCAGCGCCTGGTCGGCCGGATCGAGTTCGGCCAGCACCTGGCCCTGCTCCACCCGCGCGCCGGCATCGACCGCGCGCCGCACCAGCTTGCCGCCGACGCGGAAGGACAGCGGGCTCTCTTCGCGCGCATGCACCTCGCCGGGGAACGCCAGCGCCGCATCGCCGGCGTCGGCCTGCGGCTGCACCACCCAGACCGGCCGTCCTGCCGCCACCGGCGCGTCCGTTCCGCCACAGCCCGCGGCCAGCGCCGCGAGAACAACCACCAAGCCACCGCGCGCCCCGAGTCCCTTCCTCATCGCCACCGCCGTCCCGTGTTCAATAATTGAACCAGCGGGTATGGTATAAATAGAAAACCGTGTGGTCCAGTATTACGACATGTCCCTGAAGAACGCCGCCGCCCAAGCCCCCACCCCCAAGACCGCCGGTCCCGGCCGGCCCAAGGACCTGGGCAAGCGCGCGTCGATCCTGGAGGCCGCCAAGCGTCTGTTCCTGGAGCAGGGCTACCTGGGCGTGAGCATGGACCAGATCGCCGCCGCCGCCGGCGTCTCCAAGCTGACCGTATACAGCCACTTCGGCGACAAGGAGGGCCTGTTCTCCGCGGCCATCGCCTCCAAGTGCCAGGAAGTGCTGCCGGACGAACTGTTCGTACGCCCGCCCGAGGGTCCGCTGCGCGAGCAGCTGCACGCCATCGGCCACGCCTTCTTCGCGCTGATCACCAGCGAGGAGGCGATCGCCATGCACCGCATGATGAACACCCCCGGCACCGCCGAGAACGCGCTGCGCGAGCTGTTCTGGAACGCCGGCCCGCGCCGGGTGCAGGAAGTGTTCGCCCAGTTCCTGCAGGCCCGGGTGGCGCAGGGACAGCTGCAGATCGACGATGTCGCCCTGGCCTCCTCGCAGTTCTTCTCCCTGCTCAAGGGCGAACTGCACCCGCTGATGGCCTGCGGCCTGTGCCTGGACCCGGGCCCGGCCGAAGTCGCCCGGCACATCGACGCCACCGTCGACTTCTTCCTGCGGGCCCATGGCGCCTGAGCCGGCCCCGCGGCCGCGGCACCGGAGGTCGCGGTGACTTCCGGCACTGCGTCGGCCTTGCCGGCCACGGCGATCCTTGCCGGCAAGCGGCGGTCCGGCCCGGTAGAATGCCCGGCTCCCCGCGCCGGATGAACTCCATGACGATCGACTACGCCCGTGCCCGCGAACTGATGGTTGAACAGCAGGTCCGCCCCTGGGACGTGCTGGACATGGCCGTGCTCGACGTGGTCGGCCGGGTGCCGCGCGAGGCGTTCGTACCCGAGGCGCACCGCGCGCTGGCCTACGCCGACCTGGAGCTGCCGCTGGGCCACGGCGCGAACATGATGAAGCCGGTGCTCGAGGGCCGCATGCTGCAGGCGCTGCAGCTGCAGTCCGGCGACAGCGTGCTGGAAGTGGGCACCGGCAGCGGCTACACCGCCGCCTGCCTGGGCGCGCTGGCCCGCGAAGTCGTCAGCGTGGAACTGGTCCCTGAGCTGGCCGCCGCCGCGCGCGCGCGGCTGGACGCGACCGGCCTGGGCAGCAACGTCCGCATCGAGGTGGCCGACGCGCTGCAGTACGCCGGCGAGCGCCAGTTCGACGCGGTCTGCGTCACCGCCGCGGTGACCGAGGTGCCCGCGCGCTTCCTGCAGTGGCTGCGCCCGGGCGGCCGCCTGTTCGTGGTCCGCGGCCAGGCGCCGGCGATGGAGGCCGTGCGCATGGTCCGCGGCGACGCGGTCAACGCCGCCCCTACCGAATCGTTGTTCGAGACCGAGCTGGGTTACCTGCACGGCGCCGAGCCGGTCCCGCAATTCCTGTTCTGACCGCCGCCCCGAGGGCGCGGCCAGCACCGACATTCCCCCCGAGGGCGCGCAATCCAGCGCGCGCCGCACACCAAGAAAGGAAGCCGCTGATGATCCGCCGTTCCCTCGCCCTGGCACTGGCCGCCGCGCTGGCCTCCGGCTCGGCCGATGCCGCCGACCTGCTGCAAACCTACGAGATGGCCCGCAACGGCGATCCGCAGCTGGCGATCGCCGAATCGAACACCCTGTACGACAAGGAAGGCTCGGTCCAGGCACGTGCCGCGCTGCTGCCGCAGCTGTCCGGCGACGCCACCCTGCGCAAGTCGCGTACCGAGTACGACGGCATCAGCGGCTCGTTCACCGGCACCAGCCGCAGCTACGGCCTCAACGCCAGCCAGACCCTGTTCAACTGGAGCCAGTTCTCCAGCCTGCGCGCCCAGCGCGCACTGAGCCAGGCTGCCGACTACACCCTGGACGCGGCCAACGACGACCTGATCGTGCGCACCGCCGCGGCCTATTTCGACGTACTGGTGGCGATCGAATCGCTGGCCGCCGCCGAGACCAACGAGGCGGCCGGCAAGCGCCAGTTCGACTACGCCGACAAGCGCCTGGAAGTGGGCCTGGCCCCGATCACCGACGTGCACGAGGCGCGCGCCCAGTACGACGACGCCCGCGCCAACACCATCCTGGTGCGCAACGCCCTGGAGGACCGCTACCAGGCACTGGCCGAACTGACCGGCCAGCCGGTGCGCAACCTGCGCGCGCTGCCGATCGACTTCCGTCCCGAGCTGCCGGCGGCGCACGACGATGCCCAGGGCTGGGTCACCCGCGCGGTCGACAGCAACCCCGCGCTGCGCGCGACCCAGTTGCAGGTCGACGCGGCCGAGGCGAGCGTGCAGACCGCGCGCGGCGGCCACTACCCGACCCTGGCGCTGGGCGGCGGCTGGGGCAAGGATGCCGCCTGGGGCGACAGCGTGGGCGGTGGCGGCGGCTCGACCGGCGACAGCACCGGCACCACCGTGGGCCTGACCCTGAGCGTGCCGATCTTCGCCGGCGGCGCGACCCAGTCGCGCGTGCGCCAGGCCCTGGCCCAGCGCGACGTGGCCCAGGACCAGTACGAAGCGCAGCGCCGGGCGCTGGACCGCAACACCCGCAACCTCTACCAGGCGCTGGTCGCCGGCGTCAGCGAGGTCGAGGCGCGCCGCCTGGCGGTGGTCTCCGCGCAAAGCGCGTTCGATGCGTCGCAGGTCGGCCTGGAAGTGGGCACCCGCACGGTGCTGGACGTGGTCCAGAACCAGCGCACGCTGTTCCAGGCGCAGGTCGAGTACGCACAGTCGCGTTACAACTTCCTGCTCAACCGGCTGCTGCTGACCCAGGCCACCGGCGAGCTGGACATCGAGCAGCTGCGCCAGGTCAACGCCCTGCTCACCGTCGACGCCGAATCGCAGCTGAGCAATCCGCCCGCACCGGCCCGGTAAGCCCGGCCACGGCAGCGCCCGGCAAGGGCCGCCTCGAAGCGGCCCTTGTCGTTTCCGGATTCAGGCGACCGGAGCCACGGCCACCGCGGCTTCGTCCACCGGCGCGGGCAGGTCGCCGGCGACCAGCTCCAGGGTCCGTTGCAGCGCGCCACGGCCCTGGTCCACCAGGGCCGCCCCGGCATCGACCATGGCCTGGCCCAGGGCGGGATCGGCGAGCAGCCCCTCGATCGCATCGCCCACCGCCCGCGCATCGGCGCCGATGCGCAGCGCGCCGGCCTCGTCCATGAGCCGGGCGATCTCGGCGAAATTGTGCAGGTGCGGCCCGGTGACCACCGGCGTGCCCACCGCCGCCGGTTCGAGCAGGTTGTGCCCGCCGACCGGCTGCAGGCTGCCGCCGACGAAGGCCACGTCGGCGCACCCGTAGAACGCCATCAGCTCGCCCAGGGTGTCGATCACGAAGGCGTCCTCGTCCGGGCGCGGCCAGGTGTCGCGCCGGCGCGACCCGGTCTTCCAGCCCGCGGCGACGGCCAGCGCATGCACCCGGGCGAAACGCTCCGGATGCCGCGGCGCCCACAGCAGCAGCAGGCCCGGCCAGCGCGCGCGCAGGCGCTGGTGCAGGGCGACGACCTCGGCCTCCTCGCCCTCGTGGGTGCTGGCGGCCAGCCACACCGGTCGCGGCGCGCCCAGCGCGGCGAGGAACTGCCCGCGGAACCCGTCCAGCCCTTCGGGCACGGCCACGTCGTACTTCAGGTTGCCCAGCACGCGGACCTGGTCGGCGCGCGCACCCAGCTTCTGGAAGCGGCGCGCGTCGGCGGCCGACTGCGCGGCCACGCATTTCACCGTGCGCAGCGCGCGCCCGATAAGCGGCCGCAGCAACCGGTAGCCACGCAGCGAACGCGCCGACAGCCGCCCGTTGAGGATGTACACGGGAATGCCCAGGTCGCGGCAGGCGAACAGCATGTTCGGCCACAGCTCGGTCTCCATGATCAGCGACAGGCTCGGGCGGAAATGCTGCAGGAAGCGCGCGGTGCTGCCGGGCAGGTCGTAGGGCAGGTAGACGTGTTCGACCCGTTCGCCCCACAGCGCGCGGACGCGGTCCGAACCGGTGGGGGTGATGGTGGTGATGACCCAGTGGATGTCCGGCCGCTGCTTCAGCAGGGCATTGACCAGCGGCGCGGCGGCGTTGACCTCGCCCACCGACACCGCGTGCAGCCACACGCACGGCCGCCCGGGCTGGGCGCCGTAGGTGGCGTAGCGCTCGTCCCAGCGGCGGAAGTACTCGTGCACGCGAAAGCCGCGCGAGATCAGGTGGTACAGGGTCAGCGGCGAGAGCAGGTACAGCGCGAAGGAGTACAGCGCGCGCAGCGCGCCCTCGCCCGGTTCCTTCCGGATGGCTGGTTTCGGCATGCGCGCAGCATAGCCGAGGGCGGGCGGGCGGTCCGTGCACGCAGGCCCGGGACCGGGGCATGCCGCGCTCCGCGGGAGCAACCCTTAGAATCGGCGCCATGACCGCGCCCGACGAAGTCCCGCCGCGCCCGCCCTTCACCCCGCGCCACTGGCCGATGTGGCTGGGCCTGGCGGCGATGATGCTGGCCGCGCGCCTGCCCTGGCTGTGGCAGCGCGCGATCGGCCGCGGGGTCGGCTGGCTGGCGCTGCACCTGGCCGGGACGCGCCGGCGCGCGGCCGAGGTCAACATCGGCCTGTGCTTCCCCGACGAGCCGCCGGCCTGGCGCCGGCGCCTGCTGCGCGACAGTTTCGACGCGCTGGGCGTCGGCCTGTTCGAGTTCGCCCGCGCCTGGTGGGGCGGGATCGAACCGATGCGGCGGCACGTGCGCATCGAGGGCCTGGAGTACCTGCGCGCGCTGCAGGAACAGGGCCGCGGGGTGCTGATGGTGTCGGGCCACTTCATGACCCTGGAGCTGTGCGGCCGCCTGCTGTGCGACCACGTGGCGCTGGCCGGCATGTACCGCCGCCACCGCGACCCGGTGATGGAATGGGCGGTCAAGCGTGGCCGCCTGCGCTACGCCTCGGCGATGTTCGGCAACAGCGACCTGCGCGGCGCGGTGCGGCATCTCAAGCGCGGCGGTTTCCTCTGGTACGCGCCGGACCAGGACATGCGCGGCAAGGACACGGTGTTCGCGCCGTTCTTCGGCATGCCGGCCTCGACCATCACCGCCACGCACCAGCTGGCGCGCCTGACCGGCTGCGCGGTGGTGCCGTTCTTCCACCGCCGCGAGGGCGACCGCTACGTGCTGCGGGTGGCGCCGCCCCTGGCCGATTTCCCCAGCGAGGAAGCGGTTGCCGACACGGGCAGGGTGAACGCGGCGATCGAAGCGATGGTGCGCGAGGCGCCTGCCCAATACCTCTGGATCCACCGCCGCTTCAAGCGCCAGCCGCAGGGGCGCAGCGATTACTACGACCGGGGACCGGCGCCGCCTCGCTGAGGCATTGCGCGCGGCGTCGTACGCGCGTGTCCTTCTCCATTTCCTGCAAGGGAAAGCGCAAGGCGTCGACGTGGCAGGGGGCAC
>CAZBDE010000093.1:0-900 GCA_964490415.1 uncultured Pseudoxanthomonas sp.
TATCTTTCTGTTGCACTTTCCGTCGGCTCGCGCCGCCCAGGCGTTACCTGGCACCGTGCCCTGTGGAGCCCGGACTTTCCTCGGCACCTCCCGACAAGCGAGGGGTGACGCGACTGTCTGGCCGACTCCGCCGCGGGCATTCTACGGCTTTCGCCGTGAAATGCCCCTTCGGGCCGCGGCGTGCGTTCACTTCCGGTCCCCTGCCGCTGCCGCAGCGCCCTTCGCCCGCCTCCGCGACGGCGCTTTTGTTTGTAGGAGCTCCCTTCAGGGGCGACCCGAGGTGGCTGGATGCAGCTGCTTTCAACGCGGCCCATCCGGAGGCTTTGCGTTGAATGCGGCGCCTCCCAACGGGATCGGGTCGCCCCTGAAGGGAGCTCCTACAAAATCAATCGGCGCCGTAGAGGGCTTTGCGGGGGGCGCCGGTGATTTCGGCGGCGAGCCTGGCGGCGGCGGAGGGGGGCAGCTGCCGGGCCAGGATGGCGTGGACGCGGCGGCCTTCGGCCAGGGTGGCGTCGGCATCCTCGCCCATGCCCTGCACCACCAGCACGAACTCGCCCTTGCGCTGGTCGGGGTCGGCCACGACGCGCGCGTGCAGGTCGGACAGCGGGCCGTCGAGGACGGTCTCGAACAGCTTGGTCAGTTCGCGGGCCAGCACCGCCGGGCGGTCGTCGCCGAAGGCGGCGCGCAGGTCGGCCAGCGACTCTTCGATGCGGTGCGAGGATTCGTAGAAGACCAGGGTGCGCGACTCGCCGGCCAGTCCGGCCAGGCGTTCGCGGCGGGCCGAGGCCTTGGCCGGGAGGAAGCCTTCGAAGGCGAAGCGGTCGCTGGGCAGGCCCGCCACGCTCAGCGCGGCGATCAGCGCCGACGGCCCGGGCACCGGGCTGACCTTCACCCCGGCCG
>CAZBDE010000093.1:910-9986 GCA_964490415.1 uncultured Pseudoxanthomonas sp.
GGCCGCGCGCGCGGCGCGGACCAGGCGGTAGCCCGGGTCGCTGACCAGCGGGGTGCCGGCGTCGCTGACCAGGGCCAGCGGTTCGCCGGCCAGCAGCCGCGCCACCAGGCGCTCGGCCAGCTGCTGTTCGTTGTGCTCGTGCAGGGCCAGCAGCGGCGTGCCGATGCCGAAGTGGGCCAGCAGCTGGCCGCTGCGGCGGGTGTCCTCGGCACAGACGGCCGCCACCTCGCGCAGCACCTGCTGGGCCCGCGGCGAGAGGTCGCCGAGGTTGCCGATGGGCGTGGCGACGACGTGCAGGATGGCGGCGGGCATCACGGGTCCGTGCTTCGAGTGGAAGGTAGAATCCTAAGCCCTTTCCCCCGACAGGCCCGGCCCGACGGATGGACATGCCGAACAACGCCGCCCCCGCCCTGCCCTCGAAGCGCCTGCCCTCGAACGGCCCGGCCCTGCGCCGCCGCCTGCACTGGCTGGCGCCGGCGCTGGCCCTGCTGCTCGCCGCCGGCTGCGCCAGCGTGGCCACCGCACCGGGTGCCGCGCCCGAGCATGCGGCCGCGCTGGCCCAGCTCGAGCAGGGCCAGCCGCGCGAAGCGGCGCAGCGGCTGGAGGCATTGGCCGCCGCCGCGCGCGGCGCGCAGCACCACGCGCTGCTGGCCGATGCGGCCTTCGCCTGGCACGAGGCCGGCGACGACGCGCGCGCGCGCAGCCTGCTGGCGCAACTGGACGCGCGCCGGGTGGGCGGCGCCAGCCGCGCTCGCCTGGCGCTGGTGCAGGCCGAACTGGCCTTGGCCGCGCAGCAGCCCGGTGGCGTGGCCGCCGCGCTCGCCGGCAGCGACCCGGCCACCCTGCCCGCGCCGCTGCAGGCGCGCTGGTACCTGGCCCAGGCCCGCGGCCTGGAAGCCGGCGGCGACGGCTTCGGCGCCGCGGCCGCGCGCGCGCGCGCCGATGCCGGCCTGCAGGGCGAGGCGCGCTCCGGCAACCGCGGCGAGATCGACCGCCTGCTGTCGACCCTGGACAACGCCACGCTGGCGGCGCGCGCCGCCGCGTTGCCGGCCGGCGACCCGCTGTACAACTTCGCAGGCCGCGCCCTGGTCCGCCGCGGCCTGCCGCTGCCGCGCCCGTTCGACACCGCGCATGCCTGGAACTTCGAGCAGCGTGCGCCCGGCGCAGCCGACGGCTTCCGCCCGCCGCACAAGCTGGCGGTGCTGCTGCCGCTGTCCGGGCAACTGGCCGTGGCCTCCGGCCCGGTCCGCGACGGCCTGCTCGCCGGCTACTTCGCCGAGGGCCGGCCGCGGCCGGCGATCAGCTTCTTCGACACCGGCGGCACCCCCGCCGGCGCGACCGCCGCGTATGCGCGCGCGGTCGCGGAAGGCAACGACTTCGTGATCGGTCCGCTGGGCCGCGACGAGGTCAGCGCGGTGTTCGCCCAGGCCGACCTGCCGGTGTCGAGCCTGGCGCTGAACCGCGGCACGGTCGCCCCGCCGCCGGGCCACCTGGCGTTCTCGCTGGCGCCGGAGGACGACGGCATCGCCGCGGCCGACTACCTGCTCGCGCGCGAACACCGCAAGCCGCTGCTGATCGGCGGCAGCGACGACAACGGCCGCCGCGCGGTGGATGCGTTCCGCGCGCGGATCCAGGAGCGCGGCGGGCAGATCGCCGGGGTGGTCAGCGTCGGCGACGAGCCGGGCGACGTGTCGGCGCAGCTGGCGCAGGCCGCGGCGGCCGGCGCCGACTCGGTGTTCCTGGCCGTGCGGGGCCCGCAGGCGCGCGCGCTGGTGCCGCAGCTGGCGATGGCGGGCTTCGCCTCGCGCACCCGCGTGGCCGCCTCGCAGCTGGTTGCGGGCACCGGCAAGGCGTCGGAGGACGTGGTCCTCGACGGCATCATCTTCCCCGGCGAAGCCTGGCCAGCGCGCGGCGTGGCCGGTCTGCCGCCCTACAGCCAGGTCTCGGAGACGCTGCCGACCGCGCGCGGCGGCGGCGCGCGCCTGTTCGCGTTCGGCCACGACGCGTGGCTGGTCAGCGCCTTCCTCGAACGGCTGGTGATCTACAAGGACGGCGAGCTGGGCGGCGCCACCGGTTCGCTGCGCCTGGACGGATTCGGCAACGTGGTCCGCCAGCCGCAGTGGTCGATCTTCAGCGGCGGCGTGCCGGTACCGATGGCGGCGGGTGGCCGCTGATCCGCCACTCGATCGTCGCGCCCGCGGCGCGCTCGTCGAGGCGGCGGCGCGCGCCGAACTGGAACGCGCCGGCCTGCGCCTGCAGGCGGCCAATGTCGGCTACCGCGGCGGCGAGCTGGACCTGGTGATGCTCGAACCCGGCGCCGACGGCGGCACGCTGGTGTTCGTGGAGGTGCGCTACCGCGCCGGCTCGGGCTTTGGCGGCGGCTTCGCCTCGGTCGACCATGCCAAGCGGCGCAAGCTGGTGCGCGCCGCGCAGCTGTACCTGTCCGGACGGCCGCGGCTGGCGCAGCTGCCGTGCCGGTTCGACGTGGTGGAGGCCAGTGGCGATCCGGCGGCGCCGAGGTTGCGGTGGATGAAGGATGCGTTCCGGCTGGATGACGTGTAGGGGCGCGTCTTTGGGGGATGCGTTGAATGTGGCTTCGGAGGGGGTGTCGGGTCGCCCCTGAAGGGGGCTCCTACAAGGGCGTCGACGCTTTTTTGTAGGAGCTCCCTTCAGGGGCGACCCGACGCCCTTTCCGCCCCCGCGCTTGTACCGCCCCCCTACAATCACCCCATGACCACCGCCCTCCCCCCCGCCCTCGCCACCGAGCTGTCCACCCTGCTCGGCGTCGACGGCTGGTTCACCGGCGAGCAGATCCGCCGCGCGCACGGCGAGGACGATTCGCGCCTGTCGGCGCTGCCCGATGCGGTGGCGATGCCGCGCGACCGCGAAGAAGTCGCCGCGCTGGTGCGCGCCTGCCGCAGGCACCGCATCCCGGTGGTGGCGCGCGGCGCCGGCACCGGCACCACCGGCGCGGCGGTGCCCTTCGCCGGCGGCGTGGTGGTGTCGTTCGCGCGGATGGCGCGGATCCTCGACATCCGCCCCGGCGACCGCTGCGCGGTGGTCGAGCCGGGCGTGCTCAATGGCGACCTGCAACAGGCCCTGCAACCGCACGGCCTGTTCTGGCCCCCGGATCCGACCAGCTTCGACCGCTGCACCATCGGCGGCAACCTGGCCTGCAATGCCGGCGGGCCGCGCGCGGTGAAGTACGGCGCCAGCCGCGACAACGTGCTCGGCCTGGTCGCGGTGACCGGCGCCGGCGAGATCATCCGCTGCGGCGGTCCGTGGACCAAGGACGCCACCGGCTACGACCTGGCCCACCTGCTGGTCGGCAGCGAGGGCACCCTGGCGCTGATCGTCGAGGCGACCCTGCGCCTGGTGCCGCGCCCGGTCGCGCAGGCCGGGCTGCGCGCGCTGTACCGCGACGCCGGCGCGGCCGCGGCGGCGGTGTCGCGGCTGATGCGCCAGCCGCAGGTGCCGGCGATGCTCGAGTTCATGGACGCCAGTGCGATCGCCCTGCTCCGCCGCAACGGCAGCGAGGTGCCCGAGGCCGGCGCGATGCTGCTGGTCGAGGCCGACGGCGACCACGACACCCTGCCCCTGGCCCTGCAGGCGCTGGCCGCGGCGGCCGAAGGCGACGGCCTGCTCGCACTGGACGTGGCCGCCGACGGCGCCGCGCGCGACCGGCTGTGGGCGGCGCGGCGCGCGCTGTCGCCGGCGCTGCGCAGTATTGCTCCCGGCAAGATCAACGAGGACGTGGTGGTGCCGGTGTCGCGCATCCCCGACCTGGTCGCCGGCGTGGAGGCGCTGGCCGCCGCGCGGGCACTGCCGATCGTGGTGTTCGGCCATGCCGGCAACGGCAACCTGCACGTCAACATCATGTACCACCCCGAGGACCCGGCCGAGGACGCGCGTGCGCGCACCGCGCTGGCGGACCTGTTCTCGCTGGTGCTGGCGCTGGGCGGCACGCTGTCGGGCGAGCACGGCATCGGCGTGGCCAAGCGCGACTGGATGGAGCGCGCGTTCGACGCGCCGACGCTGGCGGCGATGCGCGCGGTGAAGGCCGCGCTGGATCCCGACGGGATCCTCAACCCCGGCAAGGTGTTGCCGTTGCTGCCCTCATTGTAGGAGCCCCCTTCAGGGGCGACCCGAGGTCGCTGGTCGCAGCCGCGTTCAACGCGACCCATCCGGAGGCGGCGCGTTGAATGCGGCGCCTTCCAACGACCTCGGGTCGCCCCTGAAGGGAGCTCCTACAAGAGGCCTTTACAATGGGCGGGGGTTGGATGGAGCGGGCGGTTCTGGATACTTCGGCATTCGATGCGATCACGCTGCAGCAGCTGCGCGACGGCGGCGGGCTGAAGTGGCGCGCGTTCCCCGACTGCATCGGCGCCTTCGTCGCCGAGATGGATTTCGGCATCGCGCCGCCGATCCGCGACGCGCTGCGCGAAGCCGTGGACCGCGGCCAGGTCGGCTATCTCTCCGCCGCGCCGGTGCGGGCGATGGCCGAGGCCTGCGCGGACTGGCAGCGCCGCCACCACGGCTGGGACGTGCCGGCCGAATCGATCCGCGCGGTGCCCGACGTGCTCGGCGCGCTGGAGGTGGTCTGCCGCCACTACCTGCCGGCGGGCGCGACCGTGGCCGTGCCGGTGCCCTGCTACATGCCGTTCCTGCCGCTGCTGGCGCTGCTCGGCCACCCGGTGCTGCAGGTGCCGATGCGGCGCGACGACGGGGACTGGGCGCTGGACGAGGCCGCGCTGGAGCAGGCCTTCGCCACCGGCGCACGCATGCTGCTGCTGTGCAATCCGCACAACCCGATCGGCAAGGTCTACACGCGCGACGAGCTGCAGCGCATCGCCGCGATCGCCGCGCGCCACGACGCGCGCGTGTTCGCCGACGAGATCCATGCGCCGCTGGTGTACGCGGGCCGGCACCACGTGCCCTACGCGACGGTTTCGGACGAGGCGGCGCGGCAGGCGATCACCGCGGTATCCGCCTCCAAGGCCTGGAACCTGGCCGGGCTGAAATGCGCGCAGCTGCTGTTCACCCGCGACGAGGACCTGCGCCGCTGGCGCGGGATCGGCCACTTCGCCGGCAACAGCACCGCCACGCTCGGCGTGGTCGCGCACACCGCCGCCTGGCGGGAGGGCGACGCCTGGCTGCGCGGCGTGCTCGGCTACCTGCAGGGCAACCGAGAACTGCTCGGCCGCCTGCTGCGCGAACGCCTGCCGCAAGTCGGCTACGTCGAGCCGCAGGGCACCTACCTGGCCTGGCTGGACTGCCGCGCGCTGCCGCTGGAGGTGGCGCCGCATGTGTTCTTCCGGCGGCATGCGCAGGTCGCGCTCACCGATGGCGCGGAGTGCGGCCAGGGCGGCGAAGGCCATGTCCGGTTGAATTTCGCGATGCCGCGGCCGCTGCTGGTGGAGGCCGTCGAACGCATGGCCACAGCCGTGGCCGCCCTGTAGGAGCTCCCTTCAGGGGCGACCCGAGGCGGCTGGCGGGAGCGACGTTCGACGCGACCCCTCCGGAGAGGTTGCGTCGAACGCGGCGTCTTCGGAAGGAATCGGGTCGCCCCTGAAGGGGGCTCCTACAGGAAATGCACGTAGCCGCCGCGCGGCGGCCGCCATGCGTCCCCATCGGCACCGAGCGCCCGCACGCCATCCCCCGCCACGATGCGGCCGATCCGCGCGCCCTCCACGCCCGCCTGTTCCAGCGCCATCGCCACCGCGTCGCGCAACGCCGGCGGCGCGGTGAAGCACAGCTCGTAATCGTCGCCGCCGCCGGCCTGCAACGCGGTGGCGTGCGGGCCGAACACGCGGCGCAGCGCGGCCGACGCCGGCAGCAAGGCCACCGCGACCTCGGCGCCGACGCCGCTGCGCGCGCAGACATGGCCCAGGTCGGCCAGCAATCCGTCGGACACGTCGACGCAGGCGCGGGCCAGGCCGAGCAGGCCGCGGCCGGCGTCCACGCGCGGCGCAGGCCGGTGCAGGCGCCCGGCCAGGAATGCGGCATCGCCTGCGTCCGCCACGGGCAAGGTCGCGGCAGGATCCAGGCCCGGCGGCGGCATGTGCCCGCCCAGCACCAGTGCGCCGGCGGCGTCGCCGAGCGTGCCGGTGACCCAGATGTCGTCGCCGGCACGCGCGCGGTCGCGGCGCAAGGCCGCGCCGGCCTCGACCCAGCCCATCGCGGTCACCGCGATCGACAGCGGCCCGCGCGTGGTGTCGCCGCCGGCGAGGACGATGCCGTGCGCGGCGGCCAGTTCCAGGAATCCGTCGAGGAAGCCACCCACCCAGTCCGCATCCGCCTGCGGGAGCGACAGCGACAGCGTGCACCAGGCCGGCCGCGCGCCCATCGAGGCCAGGTCGGAGAGGTTGGCCGCCAGCGCCTTCCAGCCGATGTCGGCCGCGGCGGCGTCGAGGGGGAAATGCACGCCGGCGTTGAGCGTGTCGGCGGTGACCACCAGTTCGTGCCCGGCGGGCACGCGCAGCAAGGCGGCGTCGTCGCCGATCCCGAGCACGACGTCCTCACGCGCGTCGGCCGGCGCGCGCGTTCGCGCGCGGATCAGCTCTATGAGGTCGAATTCGGCCATGCGGGCATCTTGCCCGGATCCAGTGGCGGCATGCCATCCCGGGCGGATACCGGCGACGGCATGGCCATTGCCGTGGCGGCGCACATGTAGAGCCGGGCTTGCCCGGCTGCCCACGCCTGGCGACGCGATGGAGGCCGGGAGCAGCGGGGCAAGCTCCGCTCTACGGACGCGGTGGCAACGAGACGGTGTCTGGACGCCCGGTCAGCGCGCCGGCCGGCCCGCCTGCACCTCGACCGCGCGCCATTCGGCGCTGGCGCGGTCGAGCACGCCGTTGACGTAGGTGTGGCCATGCTCGGAGCCGAAGCGCTTGGCGATCTCGATCGCTTCGTTGAGGACCACGCGGTACGGCACGTCGGGGCGGTGCAGCAGTTCGTAGGCAGCCAGGCGCAGCACCGCGCGTTCGATCGCGTCCACTTCCTCGACGCCGCGGTCCAGGTGCGGGACGAGTGCGGCGTCCAGGCCGGTGCGTTCGGCCAGCACGCCGCGGACCAGGTCCTCGAAGTATTCGAGGTCGGCCACTTCGTGGGCCTGTTCGTGGGCGAACTGGGCGATCACCGCCTGGGTGGTGCCGCCGGAGATCTGCCAGGCGTAGATCGCCTGCAGGGCGCGGCGGCGGGCGCGGGCGCGCAGGACCGGGTCGACGCCGGGGCGCGGGCGGTGCGGGCGGTTCATGGCAGGCGCTCCAGCAGGTTGACCATTTCCAGCGCGGCCAGCGCCGCTTCTTCGCCCTTGTTGCCGTGACTGCCGCCGGCGCGGGCTTCGGCGTCCTCGAACTTCTCCACCGCGAGCACGCCGTTGAGGACGGGCACGCCGGTGTCCAGGGCGACGCGCATCAGGCCTTCGGCGCAGAGGTCGGCGACGTGTTCGTAGTGGCGGGTGTCGCCGCGGACGACGCAGCCGAGCACGATCAGGGCGCGGTGGCCGCCGGCGGTGGCCAGTTGCTGGGCGGCGAGCGGGAGTTCCCAGGCGCCGGGCAGGCGGACCACGTCGATGGCGTCCTCGGGCACGCCGTTGTCGGCCAGGCACTGGCGGGCGCCGGCGACGAGGGCGTCGGTGATGCGTGCGTTCCAGCGGCTGGCCAGGATCGCGAAGCGGGCGCCGTCGGGGAGGCGCAGGTCGCCTTCGTAGTGGGTCATGGGTGGGTGGGTCCTGGGGGTCGCACAGTTTACCGGACGCGGGGGATGGGGGCTGGGGGACGTCTTGCGGAGGGTTCGGGAAAAGCGCGCGGCTGGGAGGTGGCGGAGGGTGCTCCGTTGCGGTGCCCCTGCCGCTCATGTCCCCCGGAACCGGCCTGCGGCCGGTTCCTCCTCCTTTACTTCCCGTCAGGGGCACCGCAACGGAGCACTTCCGGGGTGGCGGGCGGTTCCTTTTCACGGCCGTCGTGGAGCCGGGCTTGCCTGGATGCACACGCACGGCGAAGCGATGAAAGGCCGGGGCAGCGGGGCGAGCCCCGCTCTACGGGTGGAGGTATTCGACGACTTCGAGGCCGTAGCCGGAGAGGCCGACCTGGCGGCGGGGGGTGCCGAGGACGCGCAGGCGGCCCAGGCCGAGGTCGGCGAGGATCTGGGCGCCGGCGCCGTTGCGGCGCCATTGGCCGACGTCCTTGGGGTCGCGGCGGGCTTCGGGTTGCTTGCGCAGGCGGGCGAGCAGGTCGTCGGGGTTGCGCGGGGCGGAGAGGACGACCATCACGCCCTGGTCTTCGGCTGCGATCGCGCGCAGGGCGTCGGTGGCGGCCACGCCGAAGTCATCGCGGCGCCAGTGCAGCAGGTCGCTGAGGGGGTTTTCGACCTGGACGCGGACCAGGGTCGGGGTGTCCCGGTCGGGGGTGCCGCGGACCAGGGCGAAGTGCAGTTCGTGGGCGATGCGGTCGCGGTAGGTGACCAGCTGGAAGGGGCCGAACTCGGTGTCGATGTCGCGTGCGTCGATGCGTTCGACGGTGTGTTCGGTGGCCAGGCGCCAGGCGATCAGGTCGGCGATGGAGCCGATCTTCAGGCCGTGTTCGCGGGCGAACACTTCCAGTTCGGGGCGGCGGGCCATGGTGCCGTCGGGGTTCATCACTTCGACCAGGACGCCGGCCGGTTCCAGGCCGGCCAGCATCGGCAGGTCGCCGGCCGCTTCGGTGTGGCCGGCGCGGGTGAGCACGCCGCCGGGCTGGGCGGTGAGCGGGAAGATGTGGCCGGGCTGGCTCAGGTCCGCCGGTTTCGCGTCGGGGCGCACGGCGGTGCGGATGGTGTGGGCGCGGTCGTAGGCGGAGATGCCGGTGGTCACGCCTTCGGCCGCTTCGATGCTGACGGTGAAGTTGGTCTGGAACTGGGCGGTGTTGGTCTGCACCATCGGCGCCAGGCCCAGCTGCGCGCAGCGCTCGCGGGTCAGCGACAGGCACACCAGGCCGCGGGCGTGGGTGACCATGAAGTTGATGTCGGCCGGGCGCACGAGTTCGGCGGCCATGATCAGGTCGCCTTCGTTCTCGCGGTCCTCGTCGTCGACGATGAC
>CAZBDE010000094.1:0-9732 GCA_964490415.1 uncultured Pseudoxanthomonas sp.
GCGCTTAATTGCCTCCGTCCCCTTTTTAAAGCCTTCTTAACGCCTACTGGCGTTCGGCGTTGCGCTGCCCGGTCGGAGA
Source organism: uncultured Pseudoxanthomonas sp. (assembly GCA_964490415.1). Lineage (GTDB taxonomy): Bacteria > Pseudomonadota > Gammaproteobacteria > Xanthomonadales > Xanthomonadaceae > Pseudoxanthomonas. Next base: position 80 of record CAZBDE010000094.1, read on the forward strand.
CTTTTCGCCGGCGAACGGGTTCAGCTTGCGGATCGCCCACGGGTAATCCGGCCAGTCGCCGGTCAGCGCCGGGTGCTGCGGGTCGTTGAGCCTGAGCACGCGCTCGGCGTCGGTGGCCAGGGCGGCATTGCCCAGCTCGCGGTAGGCGGTGGCCAGCACGGCGACGGCGTCGTTCTGGAACTCGCTCTGCGGGTAGGTCTCGAGGATGTAGTTGGCGCGGCCCACCGCCGACAGCCAGGCGCCGCGGCGCATGTAATACAGCGCGGTGTCCATCTCGTGGCGGGCGAACATGTTGCGCAGCCCGACCATGCGCTGGCGCGCGTCGGCGGCGTAGCGGCTGTTCGGGTAGCGCTGGACCACGCGGGCGAAATCGTCGTAGGCCTGCTGTGGCGAGGCCAGGTCGCGGCGGGCCGGGTCCAGCGACCAGGCGCGCTGCAGGAACACCGCGTCGCGGTTGGAGTTCGACAGGCCGCGCAGGTAGTAGAAGTAGGCGATGTTGCGGTGGGTCGGGTAGGTGCGGATGAAGCGGTCGATGGTGGAGACCGCGTCCTCGTGCTTGCCGGCCTTGAACTGGGCGTAGGCCGTCTCCATCAGCGCCTGCTCGGTGTGCGGGCCGTACGGGTACTGCGCGACCAGGCGCCTGAAGGTGGCCTCGGCGCCGCTCCAGTTGCCGCTCTCCATCTGGCCGTGGGCCTTCTCGTAGAGCTGCTCGACCGGCAGGCCCTCGTCGGCGTCCTCCTTGCTGTTGCGGCAGCCGGTGGCCAGGAAGGCCACGAGCAGCAACAGGGCGGCCAGGCGCAGCGGGGCGGGGAGGGCGAAGCGGGAGCGGTGGGCCATCGGAAGCGTACGGCGCGGAAATGGAAGGGCCGATGATAGCCTAGTGGCCTGTCCGGCGACTGACTCCCGGCTGCCCGGCCATCCCGGCAGCGATCCCCCATGCCCCAGATTCCAGCCCCCACACGCCAGGCCATCGTCCCCGACGAGGCCGCCGGCCGCCGCTTCGACGCGGTCCTGGCCGAACTGTTCCCCGAATACTCGCGTTCGCGCCTGGCCGCCTGGATCAAGTCCGGCGACGCCCTGCTGGCCGGCGCGCCGGCGCGCCCGCGCGACCCGGTCCGCGGCGGCGAGAGCGTGACCCTGGCCGCGGTCGCCGAAGTCCAGACCGAGGCGCTGCCCGAGGACATCCCGCTGGACATCCTCCACGAGGATGCCGACCTGTTCGTGCTCGACAAACCGGCCGGGCTGGTGGTCCACCCGGGCGCCGGCAACCCGGCCGGGACCCTGGTCAACGCCCTGCTGCACCGCGACCCGGGCCTGGCGATGCTGCCGCGCGCCGGGATCGTGCACCGCCTGGACAAGGACACCAGCGGGGTCATGGTGGTGGCACGGACCCTGCCGGCGCACACCGGCCTGGTCGCGCAGCTGGCCGCGCGCGAGGTCCACCGCCAGTACCTGGCGGTGGTGGTCGGCGCGCTGGTCTCCGGCGGCACCGCCAACGCCGCGATCGACCGCCATCCGCGCGACCGCCTGCGCATGGCCGTGCGCGAGGACGGCAAGGACGCGGTCACCCATTTCCGCCTGCGCGAGCGCTTCCGTGCGCACACCGCGCTGGAGTGCCGCCTGGAGACCGGCCGCACCCACCAGATCCGCGTGCACATGCAGCACCTGCGCCATCCCATCGTCGGCGACCCGCAGTACGGCGGGCCGCTGAAGCTGCCCAAGGGCGCGACCGGGGAACTGGCCGCGCAGCTGCGCGGGTTCAAGCGCCAGGCGCTGCATGCGGAGACGCTGGAGTTCGCCCATCCGGTGAGCGGCGAGGCGGTGCGCGTCTCGGCGCCGGTGCCCGCCGACATGCTCGAGCTGCTGCGGGCGCTGCGCGAGGACAGCCGCGCCTGGGACGAAAGCCAGCGGCGCTGAGCCGCCGCGACCCCGATGCCTGCGACCCGCGCCAGCGCCGATCCCGCGATCCTGCCGGCCGGCTGGCCCGCACCACCGGGCGTGGTCGCCTTCACCACGCTGCGCCACGGCGCCGGCATCTCGCATGCGCCGTTCGACCGTTTCAACCTCGGCGCGCGCTGCGGCGACGATCCGGCCGCGGTGGCGGCCAACCGCGACGAGCTCGTGCGTCGCGCCGGCCTGCCTTCGTCGCCACACTGGCTGCACCAGGTGCATGGCACCGGCGTGCTGCGCTTCGATGCGCCGGCCGCCGGCGAGGTGCCCGGCGATGCCGAACCGGAAGCGGATGCGGCGGTGACTTCGACCCCCGGCACCGTGCTGGCGATCCTCACCGCGGACTGCCTGCCGGTGGTGTTCGCCGCGGTGGACGGCAGCGAGGTCGGTGCGGCCCACGCCGGCTGGCGCGGGCTTGCGTCGGGCGTGCTGGAAGCGACGGTCGCGGCGATGCGCACGCCGGCCGCGCGGCTGCAGGCCTGGCTGGGCCCGGCTGCCAGCCCGCTGGCTTACGAGATCGGCGCCGAGGTACGCGAGGCGTTCGTGGCCGATGATGCGGAAGCGGCCTCGGCGTTCGCCGCCACCCGGCCCGGCCACTGGCGGGTGGACCTGTACGCACTGGCGCGTCGCCGGCTGCAGGCGTCCGGCATTCCCGCCGCCTCGATCCACGGTGGCGGCCTGTGCACGATTTCCGATCCCCGCAGCTTCTATTCCCACCGCCGCGACCCGCGCACCGGACGGATGGCCACACTGGTCTGGACGGCCGTCGCCCCCTGAAGTCCGGCGCCGATGCTCCGATCGAACGCTTCGGCTCGACGCGACCTGAAGGCCCCGGCCGGCCCGTCGAATGGCGCGCGTCCTTGTAGGAGCTCCCTTCAGGGGCGACCCGACGCAGCCAAGGCGCAGCCGCGTTCAACGCGGCCTATCCGGACACGCCGTGTGAATGCAGTACCTTCCAACGGAATCGGGTCGCCCCTGAAGGGAGCTCCTGCAGGGGCCTGCAGCGGCGACGCCTCAGGTGCCGGGTCGCTTGTTCGACACGATCGAGCAGGTACAGGACAAGGCCACGCGTTGGCTATGGACGTACAACCACGAGCGCCCGAATATGGCACTCGGCGGCATCACTCCGATGCAGAAATTGGCGATGGCCGCTTAGCTCCACTTTTGGTGACCGCTAAAAGTGGGGGGGTTACCCTGTCAGGCCGACTCCAGCGCCTGCAGATAGTCCTTGCGCCAGGCGTGGATGTCGTGTTCGACCAGGTAGTCGTACATCGCCTGCCAGCGCTCGCGGCGCCGCGCCAGCGGCATGGTCGCGGCGGTGGCGATGGCGTCGGCCACGCCGTCCAGGTCGTGCGGATTGACCAGCAGCGCCTCGGTCATCTCCTGCGCCGCGCCGGCCAGCAATGAAAGGACCAGCACGCCCGGATCCTCCGGGTTCTGCGCGGCCACGTATTCCTTGGCCACCAGGTTCATGCCGTCGCGCAGCGGGGTGACCAGGCCCACGCGCGCGCTGCGGAAGAAGCCGGTCAGCGTGGCGTGCGGGAAGTTGCGGTTGACGTAGCGCAGCGGCGTCCAGTCCGGCTCGGCATGGCCGCCGTTGATGTGGCCGGCGATCTGTTCGAGCTGGTTGCGCAGTTGCTGGTATTCGTTGACTTCGCCGCGCGAGACCGGCGCGATCTGCAGATAGGTCAGGCTGCCTTTCTGGTCCGGATGCCGTTCCAGGTAGCGCTGGAAGCCGTGGAAGCGCTCGGGCAGGCCCTTGGAGTAGTCGAGCCGGTCCACGCCGATCGCCAGCATCCGCCGCTCCAGGCTGGTGCGCAGGGCGCGCAGCGCCGGCTTGTTCACCGCGGCGGCGGCCTGCCGGGCGATGTGCGCGGTGTCGATGCTGATCGGGAACGCGCCGGTGCGGAAGCGGCGCCCGCCCGGCGCCTCCAGCAGGTCCTCGCCGACGATCCGGCCGCCGCCGTACAGCCGCACGTAGGACTGGAAGCGGTCCTTGTCGCGCCGCGTCTGGAAACCGAGCAGGTCGTAGGCATACAGGGTGGAGAAAAGCCGCTGGTGGTCGGGCATGGCCATCAGCAGGTCGGCCGAAGGCACCGGCACGTGCAGGAAGAAGCCGATCCGGCAGCCGATCCCGCGCTCGCGCAGCAGCGCGGCCAGCGGGATCAGGTGGTAGTCGTGGATCCAGACCGTGTCGTCTTCGCGAAGCAGCGGCGCCAGCTTGTCGGCGAACAGCGCGTTGACCCGCCGGTAGCCTTCCCGCGTGCCGCGGTCGTAGTCGACCAGGTCCAGGCGGAAGTGCAGCAGCGGCCACAGCGTGCGGTTGGAGAAGCCGTTGTAGTACGCATCCAGGTCGGCGCGGTCCAGGTCCACGGTGACGTAGCGGATGTCGCCGTCGCGCTGTTCGTGCACTTCGCCGCCGTGGCCGCGCACGGCCTTGCCGCTCCAGCCGAACCACATGCCGCCGCGCTCGGACAGCGCCGCCTGCAGCGCCACCGCCAGGCCGCCGGCGCGGTGCTCGCCGGGAATGGCGACGCGGTTGGAGACGACCACCAGCCGGCTCACGAGGCCTCCTGCCAGGAACGCGACAGGCGCATCGCGGCGATGATCAGGCCCACGTGCGAATAGGTCTGCGGGAAGTTGCCCCAGCCCTCGCCGTCCTCGAACGCCATGTCCTCCGACAGCAGCCCCAGCCGGTTGCGCCGCGCCAGCACCCGCTCGAACAGGTCGCGCGCCTCGTCGACGCGGCCGATCGCGGCCAGCGCGTCGATGTACCAGAAGGTGCAGATGGTGAAGCTGGTCTCCGGCGTGCCGAAGTCGTCCGGGGCGACGTAGCGGAACACGCCGTCGCCGTGGCGCAGTTCGCGGCCGATCGCCTCGACCGTGGCCACGTAGCGTGGGTCGTCGGCGGCGACGAAACCGATGTCGGCCAGCAGCAGCAGCGAGGCGTCCAGGTAGTCGCTCTGGAACGACGCGCTGAAGTGGTTGGCCTCACCGCGCCAGGCGCGTTCGAGGGTGGCCGCGCGGATGGTTCCGGCGCGGCTGCGCCAGTAGCCGGTACGTTCGTCCAGGCCCAGCCGCGCGGCGATCCTCGCGAGCCGGTCGCAGGCGGCCCAGCACATCGCCGCGGTGTAGGTATGCACTTCGGCGCGGCCGCGGAACTCCCACAGGCCGGCGTCGGGCACGTCGTGCAGGGCGAAGGCGCGTTCGCCCAGCGGTTCGAGCCGGGCGAAGGCGTGCGCGTCGCCCGGATCGACCAGGCGCTGGTCGAAGAACAGCTGGGTGGATGCCAGCACCACGCTGCCGTAGACGTCGTGCTGCTTCTGGATCCAGGCCAGGTTGCCGCGCCGCACCGGGCCCATGCCGCGGTAGCCTTCCAGCGACGGCACCTCGTGCTCCTCCAGCGTCTCCTCGAAGCCGATCCCGTACAGCGGCTGCAGGCTGCCGTCGTGGGTGGCGAGGTTGAAGATGTAGCGCAGGAACTCCTCCATGCTGCGGGTGGCGCCCAGGCGGTTGAGCGCGCGCACCACGAAGGCCGCGTCGCGCAGCCAGCAGTAGCGGTAGTCCCAGTTGCGCGAGGACCCAGGCGCCTCCGGGATCGAGGTGGTCATCGCCGCGATGATCGCGCCGCTGTCCTCGTACTGGCACAGCTTCAGGGTGATCGCGCTGCGGATCACCGCTTCCTGCCATTCCAGCGGGATCGACAGGTAGCGCACCCATTCGCGCCAGTACTCGAGCGTGCGCCCCAGCGCTTCCTCGACGTAGCCGGAGATCGAGCGGGTCAGCGGCTCGTCCGGGCCCAGCACCAGGTGCAGGCGGTGGCCCAGCACGAACGGCAGGCCGTCGCGGATGAAGCGCACCGGCACGTCGGTGGTCAGGCGCAGGGTGAACTGCGGCAGCAGCCAGCGCAGGTGGTTGCTGCCCCAGGTGTGCTCGGGCTGGCGCGCGCCCCAGTCGGCCAGCGGCCGCGCGCGCACGCGGATGCGCGGGCTGCCGCTGAGCGGGGTGATCCGGCGCACGATCGAGACCGGGCGGTACACGCGGCTGTTCTGCTTCCAGCGCGGGGCGAAGTCCACGATCTCCAGCGCGCCGCCGCGGCTGTCGTGGAGCACGGTGCGCAGCACCGCGGTATTGGGCAGGTAGGCCTGTTCGGCGTGGGAGAAGTCCTCCAGCTCGATGCCGAAGTCGCCGCCCTCCTGTTCGCGCGGCGACAACAGGGTGCAGAAGGCCGGGTCGCCGTCGAATGCCGGCAGGCAGGCCCACACCACGCGTCCGCAGGCATCGACCAGGGCGCCGAAGCTGCCGTTGCCGATGACGCCCAGTTGCAGGTCCGATTGATGTACTTGCATTCCTTTTCCCCTTCGGTCCGGAGCGCGGCGGCGCAGGGCGCTACCGCGCGATGGCCTCCCTGTATGCAGCGTTCGCCTGCAGCCAGGCGTGCACCGCGCGGGTGCCGGCGAGCGTGTGCGTCGCCGCGCTTTCCGCGCGCGCGCCGACCAGCACGCTCCAGCCGCCGGCCTGGTTGGCGGCGGCGAAGCCGAATTCGTCGGTGAGGTCGTCGCCGACGAACACCGGCACGCGCCCGGCGAACGGCGCGCGCGCCATCATCCGTTGCAGCGCCTGGCCCTTGTCCGCGCCTTCGGGCACGAACTCGACCACGTGGTCGCCGGGCTGCAGGCGGTAGCCGGGCAGGGCGGCGATGCGTTCGCGGGCGAAGCCGGCCACCGCCCCGGAGTGCTGCGGCGCGGCGCGCCAGTGCAGGGCCAGGCTCACGCCCTTGTGCTCGACCAGTACGCCCGGGTGCGCGGCGGCCAGGTGCGCGGCCTGGCGGTGCAGTTCGTGCAGGAAGGCCGAGGTGTCCTCGGGGATGTCGGCGCTGGCCCTGGCGTCGCCGCGGAACTGGTGGCCGTGCAGGCCGGCGGCGGGCAGGCGCAGCGGCGCGAACAGGGCGTCGAGCTGGGCCAGCGGGCGGCCGCTGACCAGCGCCACCGCGCCACCGAGGCGGTCGCTGATCGCGCCGATCGCCTCGCGTACCTGCGGCAGCAGGCGCACGCCGGCCGGGTCGGCATCGAATTCGACCAGGGTGCCGTCCACGTCGAGGAACAGCGCACAGGCGTCGTCGAGCGGCGGCGGCGACGGGCGGGGGGGATTCGCGTCGGCCATGCGGCCCATTGTGCACGACGCGGGCGTGATGTTCAGGTCAGGCGACCGCGGGCCGGTGCCATCGCACTGCTTCCGGTGCCCGGCGATGCGTGCGGAACCGACGGCGACCGGCAGGGTCGAAGTGCATGTCCCATCGGATCAACAACGGAGTTTCCATGCCGATCAAGCATTCCCCCTGGCCCTGGCTGCTGGTCGCCGTCGTGGTCGTCGCCGCCGGAGGGTGGCTGCTGCGCCCCCGTGGCGGTGGGCCCGTGCCGGCGGACGCGGTTCCCGCCGCCTCGGCGCCGGCGCGGCAACCCGATGCGGTCGCACCGGTCGAGCCGGGGATCCGCCATCCGCTCGCGGCGGACGGGTTGGCCGATGCGGCGATCCCGGCGCTGGCCGACAGCGATGCCGCGGCCTGGGAGGCGCTGGTCGAGGTGGCGGGCGATGCCTCCGTGCTCGACGTGCTGCTGCGCGACCACCTGGTCCAGCGCCTGGTGACGATGATCGACAACCTCACCGAGCCGCGCATCGCCACCCGCGCATTGGCCCTGCGTGCATTGCCCGGCGAGTTCGCGACCGAAGCGGACGCTGCCGGAGCCGAGGGCGCGTCGCTGCGCATCGCCCGGGCCAACGCCCTGCGCTACGAGCCGTGGGTGCGTGCTTTCGTCCAGGCCGATCCGGAGCGCCTGGCCGCCGCCTACCGGCGTTTCTATCCGCTGTTCCAGCAGGCCTACGCCGAGCTGGGGCGGCCGGGCGCGTACTTCAACGATCGCCTGGTCGAGGTGGTCGACCATCTGCTGCAGGCGCCGGAACCGGCCGTGCCGCCGCAGGTCGTGCCCGGTCCGCAGGGGCGCTTCCTCTACGCCGATCCGGCGCTGGAATCGCTGTCGGTCGGGCAGAAGGCGCTGGTCAGGCTGTCGCCGGAGCAGCGCGCCGCGGTCAAGCGGCAGCTGCGTGCGATCCGCCGCGAACTGGCCCGGGGCTGAGCGAACGACTGGCGCAAGGCGCGCCGGTGCGCCCCGTCGCGTCCTGGCCCACATCCGCCGTCGATGCCGTGCCGCCGGCGACCGCACGGCCGCACGGCCGCAAGCCGGCTATGCTGTCTTTCCATCTGCCCGGTCTCGATCCGCATGGCCTCGACGCCAGTTCCAGCAGCCACCATCGAGCCGACCGTCTTCCAGCAGGTGCTGCGCGCGCCGTTCTTCAACCTGCCCGATGCCGTGCGCGCGCTGCATTCGCTGCGCGTGCGCGGCGAGTATGCGGGCCGGGTCGCGATCGCACGCGGCAGCCACCCGCTGGCGCGCTTGTGCGTGGCCATCGCCGGACTGCCTCCGGCGATGGAGGACGCACCGCTGCGGGTGGAGTTCCTGCCCGACGCGAAGGGCGAGACCTGGCGGCGCGACTTCGGCGGCCATCCGATGGCCTCGCGGCTGAAGTGCCGCGACGGCCTGCTGTGCGAGCGCCTGGGGCCGGTGCAGTTCCGCTTCCAGCTGCACATTGCCGACGGGGCGATCTACTGGAACGTGGCCGGGGTGCGCCTGTTCGGGTTGCTGCCGCTGCCGGTGGCGCTGTTCGGCCGGGTCCAGTGCCGCGAACGCGAACACGAGGGCCGCTACGAGTTCCTGGTCGATGCGGCATTGCCGCTGGCCGGCCGGTTGATCCGCTATGAAGGCTGGCTGGAACCGGTCGCCGATGGTGGTCTCACGCGGCCTTGAAACCGGCGCGGACAGCCTCATCTGGGTAGCATCGCCGGACCGCCGGCCACTGCTTCCAGAGGGATCCCCCGATGCGGATGGACAAGCTCACCTCGCGTTTCCAGCAGGCGCTGGCCGACGCGCAGTCGCTGGCCGTGGGCCGCGACCACAACCTGCTCGAACCGGTGCACGTGCTCACCGCGCTGCTCGACCAGTCCGGCGGCAGCACCCGGCCGCTGCTGGCCCAGGCCGGTGTCAACGTGCCGCTGCTGCGCGAACGCCTGGGCGAGGCGCTGGAGAAACTGCCGAAGGTCTCCGGCCAGGCCGGCAACCTGTCGGTCGGCAACGACCTGACCCGCCTGCTCAACCTCACCGACAGGCTGGCCCAGCAGCAGGGCGACCAGTTCATCGCCAGCGAATGGTTCGTGCTGGCCGCGCTGGAGGATGGCGGCGAGGTCGGCCGCGCGCTCAAGGCCGCCGGCGCCAACAAGGGGAAACTGGAAGCAGCGATCGCGAAGATCCGCGGAGGCGAGACCGTGCAGTCCGAGAATGCCGAAGACCAGCGCCAGGCGCTGGAGAAGTACACCATCGACCTCACCGCACGGGCCGAATCCGGAAAGCTCGATCCAGTGATCGGCCGCGACGAGGAGATCCGCCGCACGATCCAGGTGCTGCAGCGCCGGACCAAGAACAACCCGGTGCTGATCGGCGAGCCCGGGGTGGGCAAGACCGCGATCGCCGAGGGGCTGGCGCTGCGGATCGTCAACGGCGACGTGCCGGAGAGCATCGCGGACAAGCAGCTACTGGCGCTCGACATGGGCTCGCTGATCGCCGGCGCAAAGTATCGCGGCGAGTTCGAGG
>CAZBDE010000094.1:9742-9912 GCA_964490415.1 uncultured Pseudoxanthomonas sp.
GTTCATCGACGAGATGCACACGCTGGTCGGGGCGGGCAAGGCCGAGGGGGCGATGGACGCCTCGAACATGCTGAAGCCGGCGCTGGCGCGGGGCGAGCTGCATTGCGTGGGCGCCACGACGCTCGACGAGTATCGCAAGCATATCGAGAAGGACGCGGCGCTGGCGCGGC
>CAZBDE010000095.1:0-9855 GCA_964490415.1 uncultured Pseudoxanthomonas sp.
GCCACCACCGACCTGGAGCGGAGCTACCGGGTCAACCTCAATGTCATCGGCCTGGACGGCAAGCCCGCGGTCAAGAACCTGCGCACGCTGCTGGACGAATGGCTGGCCTTCCGCACCGACACCGTGGTGCGCCGGCTCAAGCACCGCCAGGAACGCGTCGAGCGCCGCCTGCACCTGCTGGAAGGCCTGCTGGTGGCCTTCCTCAACCTGGACGAGGTGATCCGCATCATCCGCACCGAGGACGAGCCGAAGGCGGCGCTGATCGCGCGCTTCCAGCTGTCCGGGGAGCAGGCCGACTACATCCTCGAGACGAGGCTGAGGCAGTTGGCCCGCCTGGAGGAGATGAAGATCCGCGGCGAGCAGGACGAGCTGGCGAAGGAGCTGGAACGCATCGTCGGCCTGCTCGGCAGCCGCGCGAAGCTGAAGAAGCTGGTCAAGGACGAGCTGCTGGCCGACGCGAAGAAGTTCGGCGACGAGCGCCGCTCGCCGCTGGTCCAGCGCGGCGCCGCGCAGGCCATCGACGAGACCGAGCTGGTGCCGAGCGAGCCGATGACCGTAGTCCTGTCCGAGAAGGGCTGGATCCGCGCGGCCAAGGGCCACGACGTCGACGCGGCCGGGCTGTCGTACCGCGACGGCGATTCGCTGCTGGCGGCGGTGAAGAGCCGCAGCACCCAGCAGGTGGCGTTCCTCGACTCGCAGGGACGCAGCTACTCGACCGCGGTGCACACCCTGCCTTCGGCGCGCGGCAATGGCGAACCGCTCACCGGCCGTTTCTCGCCGGCGGCGGGCGCGTCGTTCCAGGCCATGGCCAGCGGCGACAACGACGCGCGCTTCGTGCTCGCCTCCTCGCACGGCTACGGCTTCGTCACCCGCTTCGAGAACCTGACCGGGCGCAACAAGGCCGGCAAGGCCATGCTCAACCTCACCCCGAACGCGAAGGTGCTGCAGCCGGCCGCCGTGGCAAGCGTCGACCGCGACCGGATCGTGGCGGTGACCAGCGCCGGCCACCTGCTGGCGATCCCGGCCGGCGAACTGCCCGAGCTGGACAAGGGCAAGGGCAACAAGCTGATCGACATCCCCAAGGCCAAGCTGGGCACCGAGCGGGTGGTCGCGGTCGCGTCGGTGGCGCCGGGCCAGACCCTGCAGGTGCGCAGCGGGCAGCGGACGATGTCGCTCTCGTTCAAGGACCTGGACGAGTACGTCGGCGCGCGGGCGACGCGGGGGGGATTGCTGCCGCGCGGCTGGCAGAAGGTGGACACCCTCGACGTCGAATGACTCCGCGTGGAGCGGGGCTTGCCCCGCTCCACGGAACCCCGCAGCACGAGGTTTGACCGGGATGGACGCCGATTTCTGGCTGCAGCGCTGGAACGAGGGCCGCATCGGCTTCCACCGCGACGCGGTGATGCCGTTGCTGGAGAAGCATTGGCCGGGGCTCGGCATCCCCGCCGGCGGCCGCGTGTTCGTGCCGCTGGCCGGCAAGACGCTGGACATGCACTGGCTGGCCGCGCAGGGCCACGAGGTCCTGGGCGCGGAGCTGTCGCCGCGGGCGGTGCAGGCCTTCTTCTCGGAGGCCGGGCTGGAAGCGGCCATCGACACCGACGCCGACGGCGTGCACCACCGCGCCGGGCCGATCGATCTGGTCCTGGGCGACGTGTTCGCGTTGTCGGCCGGCCTGCTCGGCACCCTGGACGCGGTCTACGACCGCGCGGCGATCATCGCCCTGCCGCCGGCGATGCGCAGGCGCTACGTGGCGGAGGTGTATGCGAAGCTGCGGCGCGGCTGCCGCGGGCTGCTGATCACCCTGGAGTATCCGCAGGCCGAGATGCAGGGCCCGCCGTTCCCGGTGCGGGAAGACGAAGTGCGCGGACTGTTCGCGGCGGACTGGGAGGTCGAGCTGCTGGAACGGCGCGACATCCTCGCCCAGGAGCCGCGCTTCCAGGCCGATGGCGTGAGCGCGCTGTCCACCGCCGTCTACCGCCTGCGCCGGTACTGAATCCGCTCGCCCGCGCGAACGGCCCGCGGTTCCCGCGCGCCCGCACTACCGGCCCACGCCTCCTGTAGGAGCTCCCTTCAGGGGCGACCCGAGAGGGTGCGGACGCAGCTGCGTTCAGGGCGACCGCTCCGGAGGCTGCGCGTTGAACGCGGCGCCTCCAACGGCATCGCGTCGCCCCTGAAGGGAGCTCCTACAAGGGCGGCGGCCGGGGCCGTGCTCAGCCGTGTGCGGGGCCGCCGCCGTCGATCTTGGACAGCTGGTAGTTCTCCAGGCCGATGCGCTTGATCAGGCCCAGCTGCTGCTCCAGCCACCAGGCGTGGTCTTCCTCGGTGTCCTTGAGCTGGGCCAGCAGCATGTCGCGGCTCACGTAGTCCTGCTTCTCCTCGCACAGTTTCATGCCCGCGGCGAGGTTGGCGCGCACCTCGTACTCGACCTTGAGGTCGGCCTCGAGCATCTCCACCACGGTCCTGCCGGGGGTGAACGCATGCGGACGCATGTCCGGGTCGCCTTCCAGGAACAGGATGCGGCGCAGGATCGCGTCGGCGTGCTCGGTCTCTTCCTGCATCTCGTGGCCGATGCGCTCGTACAGCGCCTTCAGGCCCTGGTCCTCGTAACGGCGCGAGTGCAGGAAATACTGGTCGCGCGCGGCCAGCTCGCCGCGCAGCAGTTCCTTCAGGCAGTCGATGACTTCGGGATGGCCTTTCATGGTCGTCGGCTCCGGTTGCACACGGCGCGCAGTGTGCCGCAAGGCGGCGGCCGGTGTTTCAATCGGAATCACTCGCAACTGGCTCGCAACGGCAGCGTCGCGGCAGCGGGACGCCCGGGCGGCACGGACGTCGTGGCCGGCTCCCTTGCGGACAGCGCCTCCCCGGCCGCGGCACCCGCACGGCGCCGTGGAACAATCCGCCGCGCGGGTCCTCCTTGCCTGGGTCCTGCTGCGCGGCAGCCTGCCGACGCTGGACGGCGAGTCCGCCGTGTCCGGCCTGGCCGCGCCGGTTTCCGTGCAGCGCGACGCGCTGGGCGTGGTGACCATCGAGGCCGCCAGCCAGGCCGACGCGGCGCGCGCGCGGCATCGTGCACATGCGCGGCGGACGGAGCGGCCATCCGCTGTCGCCGTTCTGGGGTGCCGGCCACGACAACTGGGTACCGGGCCGGCCGACGCCGTTTCTTCCCGGGACGACACGGCATATCCTCACCCTGCAACCGCAACCAGCCACCCGCCACTGACCACGCGCTCGCGGCCCCGCACGGCAACCGGCGCGCACCTGCCCCTCCGCGCACGCCCATGGAGAATCCGCGATGACCGCACGCAGCCTTGCCCCCGCCGCATTCCTGGGCGCCGTCCTGCTTGCCGCCTGCAGTTCGGTCCAGCCCGACCCGGGCGCCCCGGGCCGCGCCGGCGCCGCAGCCGGCGCCTGCAATGCCGATGCGGTGGGCTGGGCAGTTGGCCAGCCGGCCAACGAAGAGGTCTTCGCCCGGGTCTGGCGCGAGAGCGGCGCCGGCCTGATCCGGCCGATCGCGCCCGGCCAGGCGGTGACCCGCGACCTGCGGCCGGACCGGGTGAACCTGCACATCGACGGCAACAACACCATCACCCGGATCAGCTGCGGCTGAGCCTCGGCACTTGTAGGAGCTCCCTTCAGGGGCGACCCGACGCGGCTGCCGCAGCGCCGCGTTCAACGCATCGCTTCCGGAGGCTTCGCGCAATAGCGTCGCGCCTTTCGACCGTATCGGGTCGCCCCTGAAGGGAGCTCCTACAAGGCCGATGCAGGCATGCTGCGGCGCCGGCGCTCCTACCCGGCCAGCGCCTGTTCGTGCACGCCGGCCACCGCGCGCCCCGACGGGTCGGCCATCTGCGCGAAGCTGGCATCCCAGGCGATCGCCGCCGGCGAGGAGCAGGCGATCGACTTGCCACCCGGCACCGTTTCCGCCGCCGCCGGGGTCGGATAGAAGCGCTCGAACAGCGAACGGTAGAAGTACGCCTCCTTGGTCTGCGGCGGGTTCACCGGGAAGCGCTTGCCGGCCGCGGCCAGCTCGCGGTCGCTCACCTGCGCCTCGGCATGCGCCTTCAGCCCGTCGATCCAGCCGTAGCCGACGCCATCGCTGAACTGCTCCTTCTGCCGCCACAGGATCTGCTCGGGCAGGTAGCCGTCGAAGGCCTGGCGCAGCACGCCCTTCTCCATCCGCTGCGGGCCATCCGAGCCCTTGTGCACCATCTTGTGGCTGGCATCCATGCGCATGGCCACATCGAGGAACTCGCGATCCAGGAACGGCACCCGCGGCTCCACGCCCCAGGCCATCATCGACTTGTTCGCGCGCAGGCAGTCGAAGTTGTTGAGTGCGTCGAGCTTGCGCACCAGTTCCTCGTGGAACTCGCGCGCGTTGGGCGCCTTGTGGAAGTACAGGTAGCCGCCGAAGACCTCGTCGCTGCCTTCGCCGGACAGCACCATCTTCACGCCCATGGCCTTGATCCTGCGCGCCAGCAGGAACATCGGCGTGGAGGCGCGGATGGTGGTGACGTCGTAGGTCTCGATGTGGCGGATCACCTCGGGCAGCGCGTCCAGGCCCTCCTCGAAGGTGTATTCGAAGCCGTGGTGCACCGTGCCCAGCGCCTCCGCGGCGATCTCGGCCGCGGCCAGGTCGGGCGATCCCTCCAGGCCGATGGCGAACGAATGCAGGCGCGGCCACCAGGCTTCGGTCCTGTCGCCGTCCTCGACGCGGTGGCGGGCATAGCGCGCGGCGACCGCGGCGACCAGCGAGGAATCCAGGCCGCCGGAGAGCAGCACGCCGTAGGGCACGTCGGTCATCAGCTGGCGGTGCACGGCGGCCTCGAAGGCTTCGCGCAACCCGGTCGGCGAGACCTCGACGCCTTCCACCGCGGCGTAGTCGCGCCACGGGCGCCCGTAGTACTTGCGCAGCGCGGAGCCTGCGCCGCTGCCGTCGTCCAGCGCGCTGTCGTAGTAGTGCCCCGGCGGGAACTGGGCCACGTCGGCGCACTCGTCCACCAGCGACTTCATTTCCGAGGCCACGCGCAGGCGGCCTTCCCGGTCGTGGCCCCAGTACAGCGGCACCACGCCGATCGGGTCGCGGGCGATGATCGCCCTGCCCCGGGCCTTGTCCCACAGGGCGAAGGCGAAGATGCCGTTGAGGCGGTTGAGGAAGCTGGCCGGTTCGTCCTCCAGATACAGCGCGTTGATCACCTCGCAGTCCGACTCGGTCTGGAACGCGTAGGCCTGCTTCAGCTCGCCCTTGAGCTGCTTGTGGTTGTAGATCTCGCCGTTCACCGCCAGCGCCAGGCGGCCATCGCCGGAGAGCAGCGGCTGCGAGCCGCCGGCCGGGTCGACGATGGCCAGGCGCTCATGGACCAGGATCGCCCCGTCGTCCACGTACACGCCGCTCCAGTCCGGGCCGCGGTGGCGCTGGCGCTGGGACAGGTCCAGCGACTGCCGTCGCAGGCCCTGCAGGTCGTCGCCCGGCTGCAGGCCGAAGATGCCGAAGATCGAACACATGGGAGAACTCCTGATTCCTGGTGATTTTGGTTGAATCCCCGGCCACAAAAAAACCCGCATCGGCCGGATGCGGGTTTCGTGGTGACCGGGCTCGCGTGGTTCTAGGCCTGGTCGCGCTCCCGCATCGGTCGCGCACGGTTGTTCGCCGCATTGTCGTTGCGGTTCGAATTGACCGGGTTGGCGCGCGTGGGCGAAAGCATGCGGTGACGGTAACCCGCGCCGGCGTCGCGCCGCAACCGTTGCAGGGGCAACTGACAAGGCAATCACGCCGGCCGGCGAATACTCCGCCCGGCATTCCGACGTCGCCGGAGACCTCCCTTGCCCGACACCACCCAACGCCTCACCCGCACCGCGCAGGTGGTCGCCCGCCTGGCCCGCCACCGGCGCATCCTCACCGGCCTGGACTGGAGCCACGCGCCACCGCCCGAGCCGACCATCGCCGACGCCTCAGGCATTGCCGAGGCGCAGGCCTTCGCCGCCGACCTGGAATCGCTGGGCCCTGCCTTCATCAAGCTGGGCCAGTCGCTGTCGACGCGCCCGGACCTGGTGCCGGCGGCCTACATCGACGCGCTGGACCGGATCCAGGACGAAGTGGCGCCGGTGGAAACGGCGGTGATCGAGAAGATCGTCGAGGACGAACTGGGCGCGAAAATCAGCCGCGTGTTCGCGTCGTTCGACCCGCTGCCGCTGGCCGCCGCATCGCTGGCGCAGGTGCACCGCGCGGTGCTGCGCGATGGCCGCGAGGTCGCGGTGAAGGTGCAGCGCCCGGGCATGGACGCGGCGATCCGCCTGGACCTGGAGGTGCTGTCCGGCCTGGCCGGCACCGCCGACGCGCTGACCGAGACCGGTCGGCGCATGCATTTCGCCGGCTGGATCGCCGAGTTCCGCAAGGTGCTGCTGCTGGAACTGGACTACCGGCGCGAGGCCGAGAACCTGGAGCGCTTCCGCGAGCGGCTGTCGGCGTATCCGCGGCTGGTGGTGCCGGCGCCGGTGTGGGGGCTGTGCACCTCGCGGGTGCTGACCATGGAACTGGTGCACGGCAGCAAGGTCACCACCATCTCCGGCCTGCGCCGCACCGAGGCCGACCTGGCCACACCGGCGACCGAGCTGATGCACGCCTACCTGGACCAGGTGTTCGTGAACGGCGACATCCATGCCGACCCGCACCCGGGCAACGTACTGCTGTGCGACGACGGGCGGCTGGCGCTGATCGACCTGGGCATGGTCGCGCAGGTGCCGCCGCGGATGCGCGAGCGCTTGCTGAAGCTGCTGTTCGCGGCGGTCGATGCGCGCGGCGAGGACGTGGCGCGCGAGCTGGTGGCGATCGGCACGCGGCTGGAGCAGTTCGACGATGCGGCGTTCAGTCGCGACACCGGTCAACTGGTGGCGCGCTACGCCACCGGCGGGCGGCGTACTTCGGAGGGGCGGCTGCTGCTGGAGCTGGTGGGCACGGGGGCCGAGCACGGGCTGCGGGTACCGGCGGAGATCAGCCTGCTGGGCAAGACCCTGCTCAACCTGGAGCGGGTGGCCAATGCGCTGGACCCGCAGATGGACGTGCGCTCGCTGGTCGAGTCGCACCTGGAGTCGATCATGCGCGCGCAGCTGCGGCGCTCGTTCTCCAGCGCGAACCTGGCCAGCGAACTGCTCGAGGTGCAGGGGCTGCTGCGCGACGCGCCGCGGAAGATCTCCGACGCGCTGTCGCTGATCGCGGAGAACCGGCTGCAGATCCGCCTGGACGGGCTGGAGCATTCGCGGTTGATGGAGAACATGCAGAAGATCGCCAACCGGATCGCGGCGGCGGTGGTCACGGCGGCGCTGTTGCTGTCGTCGGCGATGCTGATGCGGGTGGAGACGAAGGCGCAGCTGTTCGGCTATCCGGCGCTGGCGGTGGTGCTGTTCCTGGTGGCGGCGGCGCTGGGGCTGGCGATCGCGCTGAGCGCGCTGCTGTACGACCGCAAGGCGCGGCCGAACGAGCAGCATGGGCCGCATTGAATCGTGGGTTGGGCGTTCTTCGCAGCAGAAGCGTCGCGACTGGTCGATTCGCGGGGGTGGCGATGCGATGCCCCTTGGCACTCATGTCCCCCGGCACCGGCCTGCGGCCGGTACCTCCTCCTCGACTTCGCGCCAAAGGGCATCGCATCGCCACTGGACAGGTGGGCTCGCCGCCGCTCCTGTAGGAGCTCCCTTCAGGGGCGACCCGGTCCCGTTGGAAGACTCCGCGTTCAACGCGGAATCTCCGGATTCGTTCGCCTTGAACGCCGCTGCGTCCGGCCACCTCGGGTCGCCCCTGAAGGGAGCTCCTACAACAGGAGCAGGCGTTCGATGAGGCGGCGGTACAGGGCGGGGAGCGCTTCGAGGTCGGCGACGGAGACGTGTTCGTCGACCTGGTGGATGCTGGCGTTGACCGGGCCGACTTCGATGCACTGTGCGCCGAGGGGGGCGATGAAGCGGGCGTCGGAGGTACCGCCGCCGGTGCTTTCCTCGGGCGGGGCACCGGCGGTTTCGGCGAGGACTTCCCGGGCCACGGCGCGCAGGCGGCCTTCGGGGGTGTAGAAGGGTTCGCCGCTGCGATGCCAGCGCAGCTCGAAGTCCAGGCCATGGCGGGCAAGCAGGGCTTCGATCCCGGCTTCGAGCCCCGCCGCGTCCCAGTGCGGGTTGTAGCGCAGGTTGAACAGGACCTGCAGCTCGCCGGGGATGACGTTGTTGGCGCCGGTGCCGGCATGGATGTTGGAGATCTGCAGCGAGGTGGGCGGGAAGCTTTCGTAACCTTCGTCCCACACGCGAGTGGCGAGTTCGGCCAGTGCCGGTGCGGCCTGGTGGATGGGGTTGCGCGCCTTGTGCGGATAGGCGACGTGGCCCTGCACGCCCTTCACGGTGAGGGTGGCGGACAGGCTGCCGCGCCGGCCCACGCGCAGCAGGTCGCCGAGCTTGGCCGTGGAGGACGGTTCGCCGGTGATGCACCAGTCGATGCGCTGGCCGCGTTCGCGGAAGGCCTGGGCGACGCGGCGCACGCCGTCGATGGCGTCGCCCTCTTCGTCGGAAGTGAGCAGTACGGCCAGGGTGCCGGGGTGGTCGGGATGGGCGGCGACGAACTGTCCGGCGGCCACGGCGAAGGCGGCGACGCTGCCCTTCATGTCGGCGGCGCCGCGCCCGTAGAGGATGCCGTCGCGGATCTCGGGGACGAACGGGTCGCTGGACCAGGCTTCACGCGGGCCGGGCGGAACCACGTCGGTATGGCCGAGCAGGACCAGCACCGGCGCGCCGCTGCCATGGGTGGCCCAGAGGTTGTCGACGTCGCCGAAGCGCAGGCGCTCGATGGCGAAACCGGCGCGCCGCAGGCGCGCGGCGACCAGCTCCTGGCAGCCGGCGTCGCCCGGGGTGACCGAGGTCCGTGCGATCAGGTCGAAGGTCAGGTCCAGCACTTCGCTCATCGAACCGGCTCCCTCAGCCGACGCCGAACAGCTTCTTGAAGCCGTTGTCGGAGAATCCCTGGCTGAAGCCGCCATCGTCCTTCACCACCACCGGGCGGCGGACCAGTTGCGGATGCTCGCGCAGCAGCAGCTTCCATTCGGCCTCGCTGCCGGGCGACCTGCGGTTGTCGGGCAGCTGGCGCCACGTGGTCGAGGACTTGTTGACCAGCGCGTCGAAGCCGCCGGCCTTGCCGGCCCATTCCACCAGGGTCTCCGGGGCAGGCTTGCTGTCGCGGTAGTCGACGAAGCTGTAGGGCACGCCGAAGCGGTCGAGCCACTTGGTCGCCTTCTTGCAGGTGTCGCAGTTCTTCAGGCCATAGAGCGTCGTCATGCTTGATTCCTTGATACCGAGCCCCTCTCCCCCCCGGGAAGGGGGTTGGGGAGAAAGCCGGGTTGCCTGTGAACGAAACCGGCGCTCGGAAACCGTACCCTCATCCGCCCCTGCGGGGCCCCTTCTCCCGGCGGGAGAAGGGGAAAACGGTCAACCTCGGAGGAGGTCGTTGATGCTGGTCTTGGCCCGCGTCTTCGCGTCGACCTGCTTGACGATCACTGCGCAGTACAGCGAATGCGAGCCGTCGGCGGCCGGCAGCGAGCCGGACACCACCACGCTGCCCGGCGGCACGTAGCCATAGCTGACCTCGCCGGTGGCGCGGTTGTAGATGCGGGTCGACTGGCCGATGAACACGCCCATGCCGATCACGCTGTGGTGGCCGACCACCACGCCCTCGACCACTTCCGAGCGCGCGCCGATGAAGCAGTGGTCCTCGACGATCGTGGGGCTGGCCTGCAACGGCTCGAGCACGCCGCCGATGCCGGCGCCACCGGAGATGTGGCAATGCTTGCCCACCTGCGCGCAGGAACCGACCGTGGCCCAGGTGTCGAC
>CAZBDE010000096.1:0-9539 GCA_964490415.1 uncultured Pseudoxanthomonas sp.
GCCTCGACCCTGGCCCCGTGCGCGGCGGCCACGTGTTCGGACACGTTGCGCAGGTGCCCGACAGCGAGGGCAACCCGGCCACGATCAACGATCCGGCGCTGACCGCGAGGATGCTGCCGAGCCTGCAGGCGGTGGTCGGCGCGTCGAACGTGTTCGAGCCGCCGCTGCAGATGGGCGCGGAGGATTTCTCGCTGTACGGGCAGAAGGCGCCGGCGATGTTCTTCTTCGTCGGTGCGACCGCCCCCGGCGTCGACCCGGTCACCGCGCCGGGCAACCACTCGCCGGAGTTCACCCTGGACGAGACCGCGCTGGACGTCGGCTTCCGCGCGCTGCTGCAGGTGAGCCTGGACTACCTGCACGCCACCCCCGGCTGAGCTGTCTTGTAGGAGCTCCCTTCAGGGGCGACCCGAGGACGTCTGGAGGCGCCGCGTATAACGCGGACTTCCCGGAGTGGAGCGTTGAACGCGGAGGTGTTCCGATGCCCTCGGGTCGCCCCTGAAGGGAGCTCCTACAAAGAAGCCGTGGCGCGTGTCGGAGCGACGCGGGGTTACAGGTCGAAGCCCAGCAGCAGCGGGTCGTGGTCGGAGCTGCGCCAGGGGCCGGGAGCGTTGCGGCCGGCGTAGCCGGCGTCGTCCGGCTCGTCGGCGTTGACATGCCACTCGGCCGCGCCGCGCAGGTGCGGCCGCAGCGCCGGGCTCAGCAGGGCGTGGTCCAGGCGCCCGCTCAGGCCCTGGTAGACGTAGCTGTAGGGCCTGCCGGCGGCATCCGCATCCGCATCCGTCGTCGCGCCGGCGGCGCCCGGTACCGCGAACGCATCGGTCCAGGCGCCTTCCTCGCGCAGCCAGCGCACCGGATCCTCCATCGCGTAGGCGTTGAAGTCGCCCAGGATCACCACCCGCTCGCGGCCCTCGCCCAGCGGCGCCGACTGCAGCCACGCGTGCAGGCGCTGCGCCGAATCCAGGCGCAGCGCGTTCCAGCAGCCCTGGCCGTCCTTCTGGTCGGTGTCCGCGCCCATGGCCTCGCTGCATCCCTTCGACTTGAAGTGGTTGGCGACGACGACGAATTCCTTGCCGCCGCCCTTGCGCTGGAACGCCTGCGCCAGCGGCACCCGGCTGCGCGCGCCGAACGGGCCGCCTTCCAGCACCGCCGGCCTGCCGCGCGCGACCAGGCGGTCGCCGCGGTAGACCAGGCCGACGCGGATCGTGTCCGCGCCCGGGCCGTGCCCGGCGTCGACGAAGCGCCAGTGCGCGCCATCGGCATTGAGCTCGCGCAGCAGCCGCGCCAGGCTCGAATCCTCGCCATAGCCGTCGTTCTCCAGTTCCATCAGCGCGGCCACGTCCGGGTCCAGGCCGCGGATGGTGGCGACCAGCTTGGCCAGCTGCGCGTCCAGCGCCTGCGGCGTGCGCGCGCCGCGCGCGGTCGGGAAACCGCCGCCGTGGCCGTCGCCGTTGAACAGGTTCTCCAGGTTGAACGCGGCCACGCGCACGTTGCCCGGCACCTGCGGCGCGGCGGGCCGCGGGGCGGCCTCGATCGCCGGTGCCGCGACGAGCTGCAGCCTCCAGCCGCCGTGGCGCTGTTCGACGATGCCTTCGGCGCCACGCACCAGGCCGCCCACGCGCGGTACCTCGCGTCCGTCCAGCCAGGCGACCGTTGCCGGATCGCGCTGCTGGCTGCCGTCGTCCAGCAACAGGCGCTGGCGCGCATTGCGCGCGGCCACGGCCGCATGTTCCGGCGAACCGGGCCGCGCCACTTCGCTGGGCTGCCACTGGCGCCCGTCGAAGGACGCCGCCAGTTCGCCGAAGCGGTCCACCGCGTCCGTGCCGCTGATCGCCAGCGGCGCGTCGATGCGCACGCGCATGCCTTCCAGCGCTTCCCAGTCGGCGGGCAGGGCGTCGAGCGCCAGTGCCGGCACCGGCGCCGCCTCGCGGCAGCGGTCGATGCGTTCGGCCAGCAGCGTGGTCGTGCGGTCGGCGCCGCGCGTGTCCTCGATCACCCGGCCCTGGAAGCGGCACTGCCATCCCGGTGACAGCCCCGCGGGAAACTGGACGCCTTCGGCGGTGCGCACGAACAGGCCGTCGGACGTCGCCGGATCGCCGTCGCCGGCATCCTGCACGAACACCCCGCCCAGGCCCTCGCGGAAATCGGCACTGACCGTGGCGGTGAGCGCCACCGGCTGCCCGGCCAGCGGACTCTGCGCACCGCGGCCCTGGACCTGGCCGACGGCCACCTGCGGCGGGCGTGCCTCCGCATCGGCCGACGGCACGGCCAGCAGGGCGAACAACAGGGCGGCGGCGTGATGGACAGGGCGATGCATGGCGGTCATCCGGAGTGCGGATCGGGGGAACGGAAACGACAACGCCGCCCGGAGGCGGCGTTGGCGGGGATGGCGCGGCGCTTACTTCAGGTTGTCGAGCATCCAGTCGACCGTGGCCTGCACCTGCTCGTCGGTCAGCCCCGGGTTGCCGCCGCGCGGCGGCATGATCCCGCCGTCCGGGCCGGTGAAGCCTTCGATGGCGTGCTTGTAAAGCGTGTCCTTGCCCTGCGCGAGGCGCGCGTCCCAGTGCGCGTGGTCCAGGGTGGGGGCATTGCCCACACCGTTGGTGTGGCAGGCGCCGCACAGGTTCTGGTAGATGACCGAACCGTCGGTGGTGCCGCCGTAGGCGACCTGGGAGGCGGCCTTGGCCACGGCGGCGGCCGCGGCAGCGGCCTGGGCGGCGGCGCCGGTGTCGCCGGCATAGACGGCGCCGGCCGGATGAATGCGCGCCGCGGTGCGGCTGGCGGCCGTGGGCGAGATTTCCGGCGGCAGCTGGCGATGCAGGTGCGCGGCCAGCAGGATCAGGCCCAGGGTGACCAGGGCCAGCAGGCCGAGCACCATCGAGAAGCGCTTGAGGAATTCCAGATCGTAGTTACGCACATCGCATCCTATGGCGAGTGGCGCGGCCGGCCACAGCTGGCGTCGATTATAGAGAGGGTCGCGCCGGCTTCGGAAGCCGGGAAGCCTTGGCCGGCGGGCGGTATGCCCGCGCGGGCCGCGCCGGTGGCGGCTGCGGCGGCGCCCGGGCGATGCGGTGCACGGCACCCCGGCGCCCGCCGCAGCCGCCTGTTCCGCACCCGGCGGGCGCCGCAAATGGGCTGTTGCGATGCAGCAAGCCGGCCGGTCGCCGCCCCCGCCCGCCGACCCCCACGGCACCCGCCGGGAAGTGGCCCACCGCGCGTGACAGCGCGGTTTTCCGGGCCCGGGCGCGCTCCGGCGGGGGATGCCCGCGCGCGGCCCGGCCTATGCCGTCGCGGCATCGCGGCACGCTCCGGTTGACAGCGCTGCCATTTCTGACAAGCCTCTGCGCCCGTTACTGCCGCATGGCGCCCGCGGACTGGGCGCCCGCTTCGACCGACCGGAGGGAACAATCCCGATGAGCATCCACGCCGGCGCCCGCGCGCCCGTCGCCCGTTTCCGCAACGCGCTCGCCGCCGCGCTTGCCCTGGCCGTCCTGGCCGCCTGCAACCGCAGCGCCGACCCGGCTGCCGCGCCCGCTTCCCCGGCAGCCGATGCCGGCGCGACCGCCGATGGCACCATCCATCCGGACCAGTGGCCCGAGCTGGCCTGGCCGCTGGCCGCCGATCCGGCGCTGGAGAAGAAGGTCGACGACCTGCTGGCGACGATGACCCTGGAGGAGAAGGTCGGCCAGCTGATCCAGGGCGACATCGGCAGCATCACGCCCGAGGACGTGCGCCGGTACCGGCTCGGCTCGATCCTGGCCGGCGGCAGCTCCGACCCGGGCGGCAAGTACAACGCCACCCCGGCCGAATGGCTGGCCGTGTCCGACGCCTTCTGGGAGGCGTCGATGGACACCTCCGGCGGCGGCAAGGCGATCCCGGTGATCTGGGGCATCGACGCGATGCATGGCCAGAGCAATGTCGTCGGCGCCACCCTGTTCCCGCACAACGTCGGCCTGGGCGCCACCCGCAACCCGGAGCTGCTGCGCCGCATCGGCGAGATCACCGCGCTGGAAACCCGCACCACCGGCATGGAATGGGCGTTCGCCCCGACCGTGGCGGTGCCGCAGGACGTGCGCTGGGGTCGCGCCTACGAAGGCTATTCGGAGAATCCGCAGGTGGTGGCCGAGTTCGCCAGGGCCATGGTCGAAGGCCTGCAGGGCACGCCCGGCGAGCCGGGCTTCCTCGGCGACAGCCGGGTGATGGTTTCGGTGAAGCACTTCGTCGGCGACGGCGGCACCACCGGCGGCAAGGACCAGGGCGACACCCAGGTCAGCGAGGCCGAGCTGCGCGACGTGCACGCGGCCGGCTACAAGACCGCGATCGAGGCCGGCGCGCAGTCGGTGATGGCTTCGTTCAACAGCTTCCACGGCACCAAGATGCACGGCCACCAGCCGCTGCTGACCGACGTGCTGAAGGGGCGCATGAACTTCGGCGGCTTCGTCGTCGGCGACTGGAACGGCCACGGCCAGATCCCGGGCTGCACGAACGACGACTGCCCGGCCACCTTCACCGCCGGCCTGGACATGGCGATGGCGCCGGACAGCTGGAAGGGCATGTACGAGACCACCCTGGCGGCGGCGAAGGACGGCACGCTGTCCGCCGCGCGCCTGGACGACGCGGTGCGCCGGATCCTGCGGGTCAAGTTCCGCATGGGCCTGTTCGACGCGCCCAAGCCCTCGCAGCGCGCGCTGGGCGGCAAGTTCGAACTGCTCGGCGCGCCGGAGCACCGCGCGGTGGCGCGGCAGGCGGTGCGCGAATCGCTGGTGCTGCTGAAGAACCAGGGCGGCGTGCTGCCGCTGCGCACGGACCAGCGCGTGCTCGTCGCCGGCGACGGCGCCGACAACATGAGCAAGCAGACCGGCGGCTGGACGCTGAACTGGCAGGGCACCGGCACCGTGCGCGCCGACTTCCCGAACGCCGACACGATCTGGGAAGGCCTGCAGCGCGCGGTCAAGGCCGGCGGCGGCCAGGCCGAGCTGGCGGTGGACGGCAAGTACCGGCAGAAGCCCGACGTGGCCGTGGTCGTGTTCGGCGAGAACCCCTACGCCGAGTTCCAGGGCGACATCCCCAACCTGCTGTTCAACCCGGGCGACGACAGCGACCTGGAACTGATCCGCAGGCTCAAGGCCGATGGCATCCCGGTGGTCGCGGTGTTCATCACCGGCCGCCCGCTGTGGATGAACCGCGAGATCAACGCGTCCGACGCCTTCGTCGCCGCGTGGCTGCCGGGCTCGGAAGGCGCCGGTGTCGCCGACGTGCTGCTGCGCAAGGCCGACGGCGGCGTCGACCACGACTTCAAGGGCAAGCTGAGCTTCTCCTGGCCGCGCAACGCGGTGGACGCGGCGGTGAACGCGCCGGGTTACCAGGCGCAGTTCCCGTTCGGCCACGGCCTCACCTACGCCGACAACGGCGACCTGGCGCCGCTGCCGGAAGACTCGGGGATCGAAGGCCTGCAGGCGCCGGCGGGCGTGTACTTCGCCCGCGGCCAGCTCGCCCCGGGGCTGTCGCTCGCGCTCGAGGGCGACGCGCAGGCGCCGGCGGTGGCGGTGACCTCGGTGCCGGCGGCGCTGGCCGACGACAGCCTGGCGGTGAGCGCGGTCGACCACGAGCGGCAGGAGGATGCGCGCCGCTTCACCTGGTCCGGCACGCAGCCCGCGGCCGCGATCATCCGCTCCGAGCCGCCGCAGGAACTGACCCGCGAAACCAATGGCGACCTGGTGCTGGCCCTGACCCTGCGCGTGGACGCGCTGCCGGCCGGCGGCGCGATCACCGCCAGCGCCGGCGCGGGCACCCCGCTGCCGCTGCGCGATGCGCTGGCGAAGCTGCCGGCCGGGCAGTGGACCACGCTGGGCATCCCGCTGAAGTGCTTCGCCGCCAGCGGCGCGGACACCTCGAAGCTGGACGTGCTGCTGAAGCTGCACAGCGACGCGGCGGCCACGCTGTCGGTGTCGCGGGTGGCGGTGGCGTCGGTCAGCGACGCGCCGCAGATCCTGTCCTGCCCGCAGTCGAAGTAGCCGGCGTTCAAAGGCCCGCGCCGTCCCGGGAGGGCGACGGCGCGGGCGGTCCCAGCATCCGTGGCACGGGCGCCGCAGCGGCGCCCGTGCCCCATGCCCTCCCGCACGATGGCAAAGCGGCCGATGGCCCGAGGGGAGAGTGCGGATGAAGCTTGCAACGCTCGACGTGGTGATCGTGCTGGTCTACCTGGCCGGCATCTTCGCTCTGGCGCAATGGGTCTCGCGCGAGAAGGCCGGCCACCAGAAGTCGACCACCGACTACTTCCTCGCCAGCCGCTCGCTGCCGTGGTGGGCGATCGGCGCCTCGCTGATCGCGGCGAACATTTCCGCGGAACAGATCATCGGCATGTCCGGCTCGGGTTACGCCATCGGCCTGGCGATCGCCTCGTACGAATGGATGGCCGCGGCCACCCTGCTGATCGTCGGCAAGTTCTTCCTGCCGATCTTCCTGCGCAACCGCATCTACACCATGCCGCAGTTCCTCGAGGAACGGTACGGCACCCGCATCCGCACGCTGATGGCGGTGTTCTGGCTGGGCCTGTACGTGTTCGTGAACCTGACCTCGATCATGTGGCTGGGTTCGATCGCG
Organism: uncultured Pseudoxanthomonas sp.; assembly: GCA_964490415.1. Taxonomy (GTDB): domain Bacteria; phylum Pseudomonadota; class Gammaproteobacteria; order Xanthomonadales; family Xanthomonadaceae; genus Pseudoxanthomonas. Next base: position 6,601 of record CAZBDE010000096.1, read on the forward strand.
GTGGCCCAGGTCACCGGCATGGACCAGATGACGGCGCTGGTGCTGCTGGGCCTGTTCGCGCTGGCCTACCAGCTGTACGGCGGGCTCAAGGCGGTGGCGCTGACCGACATCGTCCAGGTGACGCTGCTGGTGATGGGCGGCCTGCTGGTCACCGGGATCACCCTGAGCCACATCGGCGGCGGCAGCATCGCCAGCGGCTTCTCGCAGCTGTGGAGCGCCCATCCCGGCCACTTCGAGATGATCCTCAGCAAGGACAACCCGTTCTACAAGGACCTGCCGGGCATCAGCGTGCTGATCGGCGGCATGTGGATCATGAATGTCAGCTACTGGGGCTTCAACCAGTACATCATCCAGCGCGCGCTGGCCGCCAAGGACATCAAGGAAGCGCAGAAGGGCGTGGTCTTCGCCGCGTTCCTCAAGCTGCTGATGCCGCTGGTGGTGGTGGTGCCGGGCATCGCGGCGGTGGTGCTGGCGCCGGAGCTGGCGAAGCCCGACGAGGCCTACCCGACGATGATGCGGCTGCTGCCGACCGGCATCCTCGGCCTGGTCTTCGCCGCGCTGGTGGCGGCGATCGTGGCGTCGCTGGCGTCGAAGATCAATTCGATCGGCACCATCTTCACCCTGGACTTCTATGCCAAGAAGCGTCCCGATGCCGGCCAGGGCCACCTGGTGCGGGTGGGGCGCATCGCCGCCGTGGTGGCGGTGCTGCTGGCGATCCTGAGCGCGCGGCCGCTGCTCGGCAGCTTCGACCAGGCCTTCCAGTACATCCAGGAATACACCGGCTTCTTCACCCCGGGCATCGTGGTGATCTTCGTGCTGGGCCTGTTCTGGAAGCGCGCCAACGAGGCGGGCGCGCTGGCCGCGGCGGTCGGTTCGTTCGCGCTGTCGATCGTGCTCAAGCTGGCCTGGCCGTCGCTGCCGTTCATCGACCGCGTCGGCCTGGTGTTCCTGCTGGCGCTGGCGCTGGCGGTGGGGGTCTCGCTGGCCACGCGCCCGCAGCAGGCCGGCAGCGACCTGATCCGCACCGACGACGTCGACTACTCGACCAGCGCCGGCTTCAACGTCGCCGCGCTGGGCGTGGTCGCGATCCTGGTCGCGCTGTACGCGGTGTTCTGGTGAGCGCGGACCGGGGCGGGACGGGAGCGGCATGACGATGCGGACCAGGATCGAGGACGTCGCCCGCCAGGCCGGCGTGTCGATGAAGACGGTGTCGCGCGTGCTCAACAACGAGCCGGGCGTGCGCGAGGCCACGCGCGCCCGGGTCATGGAGACGGTGACCGCGCTCAACTACCGCCCCGATCCTTCCGCGCGCAGCCTGGCCGGCAACCGCTCCTACCTGGTCGCGCTGCTGTACGACAACCCGTCGCCGAACTACCTGATGGAGATCCTCACCGGCGTGGTCGAGGCCTGCGAGAGCCACCACTACGGCATGGTGATGCAGCCGGTGGGCTACCACAGCCCGGACTTCCTCGACGCGGTCGACGCGCTGGTGGTGGGTTCGCGCCTGGACGGGCTGATCCTGACCCCGCCGCTGACCGACAGCGCCGCACTGCTCGACCGGCTCGACCAGCGCGGCATTCCGTTCTCCTGTATCTCGCCGAAGGGGCGCGAAGGCCGCATCGGCGTCACCCTGGACGAACACGAAGCGGTGTGCGAACTGGTGGAGCACCTGGTCGCGCTCGGCCACCGCCGCATCGCCCACGTGCGCGGCCATCCCGACCACGGCGCCAGCGAGTGGCGCCTGGCCGGCTACCGCACCGCGCTGCGCCGCGCCGGGCTGCGCTACGACCCGGCGCTGGTGGTGGACGGCGAGTTCTCCTTCGACTCGGGCCTGGCCGCCGGCCGCCAGCTGCTGGCCATGGCCGAACGCCCGACCGCGATCTTCGCCGCCAACGACGACATGGCCGCCGGGGTGATGCGCGCGGCCAGCGAGCTGGGCCTGCGCGTGCCGCGCGACGTGTCGGTGTGCGGCTTCGACAACACGCCGATCTCGCAGCAGATCTTCCCGGCGCTGACCACGGTGCAGCAGCCCACCCGCGACATGGGCCAGGTCGCCACCGTGCAGCTGCTCAACGCGATCCGCGACCGCAGCGCCGGGCGGATGGTGCGGATGCCGTATGCGCTGCAGCTGCGGCAGTCGACCGGGCCGGTGCCGGCCGGCTGAGAATCCGCGACCCCTTCGCCGTTTCCGGGGATAAAATCGGGTTCCCTACCGATCAGTGGGGTTCTCTGATGGAGCCGTCCGGTTGCCCCTGCGAAGAAACCGTTGCTGCGGTTGGAACAGGCGGGAATGGAACGCCCATGTCGATGCACATGGAGGCCCGGCGCGTCCGCGGACGCCGCAGGGGAATGCTGGAATCGCCCGGCACGATGACGGGGCGGGCCGGCGTGTGCCGCCATCCTGCAAACCGCGCGCCGCGCGCCTGTCGGCATGCCATCGCCGTTCTCCTGTCCGCGTTCGTACTGGCCCTGGCCTGCTTGCCGCCGGCAGCGCAGGCCGCCACGCGCCAGGTACTCCGGGTCAGCCTGACGATCCTCCCCGCGGAGGACGTGCGGCGCCTGCCGATCATGGTCCAGCGGCTGGACGCGGTCCAGCCCGGCTACGGCGACCGTTGGGCGCATGCCCGGCGGATGGCCGCGACCGATCCGCTGCAGGCGGTGCGCAGCCTGCGCCGGGTCCATGCCGGGATGCTCGAGCGGCCCGGGGCTGGCGCCTGGGAGGGCGACATGGCGGCGGCCGGGCAGGCGCTGTTCGTTCGCGATGGCGAGGATGCGGTCGTGATCCCCGCGCTGGCCGGGCGCTGACGGATTCCGTGGGGCGGGGCTTGCCCCGCTGCTTTTCGCGCTCGAAACAGGAGCCGGGCGGGGGCCGCTCTACGCCGCCGCCTCGCGGCTGACCACCCGCAGCGGGCTGTCCCAGTCCTGCAGCAGTTGCGCCT
>CAZBDE010000097.1:0-9443 GCA_964490415.1 uncultured Pseudoxanthomonas sp.
AGAACGCGGACTTGATGTTGACGTTCATCACGTCGTCCCAGTCCTTCTCGCTGAACTCGACCGCGTCGGCGCGGCGGATCAGGCCGGCGTTGTTGACCAGGATGTCCAGCCCGCCCAGGCCCGCGACCGTCTCCTCGACGATGCGCCCGACCGGCTCGATGCTGATCAGGTTGGCGTCGATGTTGAGGAAGCGGCGGCCCAGCGCGCGGATCTTCCCGCCGGTTTCCTCGGCGGGAACGATGCCGGCCGCGGCGATGTCGGCGCCGGCCTCGGCCAGCGCCAGCGCGATGCCCTGGCCCAGGCCGGTGTTGGCGCCGGTGACCAGCGCGACCTTGCCTTCCAGGCTGAAAGGATTGTGTGCCATGAACATTCCTCGTCTGTAGAGCGGGGCCTGCCCCGCTGGAACCGTGTGGAGATGCCGGGTTTTCATGCCCCGGCGTGCATGCGGGAAGAAGCCGCGGGGCGAGCCCCGCTCCACGCGTGGGCGCGCCACCGGCATCGCCGGCGGCGCGTCACCTCATTTCAGCTGGCAGATGTCCAGCACGTTCATGTCGGTGTAGTCCAGGTTCTCGCCGCCCATCGCCCAGATGAAGGCGTAGTTGCTGGTGCCCGAACCCATGTGGATCGACCACGGCGGCGAGACCACCGCCTCGTCGTTCTGCATGACGATGTGGCGCTGCTGGTCCGGCTGGCCCATGAAGTGGTAGACGCGGTCGCTGGCGCCCAGGTCGAAGTAGAAGTAGACCTCGCTGCGGCGGTCGTGCAGGTGCGGCGGCATCGTGTTCCAGACGCTGCCGGGCTTGAGCACGGTCAGGCCCAGCAGCAGCTGCGAGGACTGGCAGGTGGCCGGGACGATGTACTGGTAGATGGTGCGCTCGTTGCTGGTCTCCAGCGCGCCGCGCTCCAGCGCCACCGCGTCCTTGATCGACAGCTGCTTCGTTTCGAAGCGCGCGTGCGCCGGGGTCGAGGTCAGGTAGAACCTGGCCGGGTTGGCGGCGTCGGCCGAGGCGAAGCTGACGTCCTCGCTGCCCATCGCCACGTACAGGCCGTCCTTCGGGCCCAGGGTGTAGGCGGTGCCGTCCACGGTGACGGTACCGGTGCCGCCGCCGACGTTGATCACGCCCAGCTCGCGACGCTCCAGGAACGGCTTGCCTGCGGCCGAGGCCGGCTCGGTCTGCTTCGGCAGCGAAACGGCCTTGCTCACCGGTGCGGCGCCGCCGATCACGAAGCGCTCGTAATGCGTGTAGTTGAGCCGCACCTCGTCGGCGGCGAACAGCTCGCCGATCAGGTACAGGTCGCGCAGCTGGTCGTTGCTGGCGCCCTGCATGACGCCGGGGTGGGTCGCGTAATAGGTCTTCTGGTACATCGGTGGGGCTCCTCGGGCGCTGCGCCAGGGCCGGCGGGACCGGGCCTTGGCCTGTGCATTGGACGGCAATACTAGCGAACAACGGTAACCGGTGTCATTCCGCATTGCGGCAAAGCCCGCGCCGGGGTCCGGCGCGGTCGCAACGGCGGTGGAAAGGGCTCAGCCCGGGGGCTGGCAGGAATCGCGGACGATCAGGTGCGGACGCACGCTGGCCACCGGGACCGGGGCGGTGTCGGTGCGGATCAGCATGCTGGCGGCGATCCGGCCGGTGTCGCGGGTCTGGCGGCGGACCGAGGTCAGCGACGGCCACAGGCGCGCGGCCAGCGGGCTGTCGTCGTAGCCGATCACCGACAGGTCGCGCGGGATGCTGATCCCGGCGCGCATGGCCACCTTGTACACGCCGGCGGCCATCTCGTCGTTGCCGCAGAAGATCGCGGTCGGGCGGTTCTTGCCGGCCAGCAGTTTCTCGGCGGCGGCCACGCCCGATTCGAAGGTGTAGCTGGCCTCGATGATCCGCGACTTCGGCACCTCGATGCCGCGCCGGGCCAGGGTGCCGACGAAGCCCCCGGTGCGTTCCACCGCCGAGCGGTAGGCCAGCGGACCGGTGATCAGGGCGATGTCGCGGTGGCCCAGGGTCAGCAGGTAGTCGGCCGCCTCGGCCGCGCCGTCGCGGTCGTGGGTGACGATCATGCGCCCGTCGCGGTCGTCGAAGCCGACCGGGACGATGCGGGTGTAGCGGCAGCCCGTCTCCGCCAGCATGTCGACCAGGTTCTGGTCCTCGGAGGCGCGCGGGATCAGCATGACCCCGTGCAGCTTCTGCTGCTGGACGAAGCGGCGCACGCCGTCGATGTAGCCGGGGCTGCGCGTGTCGCAGGGGTGCACCACCAGTTCGAAGCCCGATTCGCGCAGCGCGTCCAGCGCGCCGTACTGCATGTCGACGATGTACTGCGCGGTGGGGTTGTCGTAGACCATGCCGATCAGGAACGAGCGGCGGAAGGCCAGGCCGCGCGCCAGCGGGTCGGGCGTGTAGCCGACCTCGCGCATCAGCGCCTCGACCTTCTCCCGGGTGTCCTTCCGCACCAGCGGCGAGTGGTTGATGATCCGCGAGACGGTCTTCTTCGAGACCCCGGCCAGGCGCGCGATGTCGTTGATGGTCGCGGTCTTGCCGGCGGGGATCCGGGACGACGGGTGGGCTGCTGGGGAGCGCGCGGGCATGGAGGCGTTCAAGGAAGGAGTGGGTCGATTCTAGCCTTAGCGCGGCACCTGCGGCGGCCACCGGTCCATGGGCCGGCGCGGCCGGCGGTCAGGCCAGCACCGAGGGCAGCCACAGCGACAGGCCCGGGAAGAAGGCCACCACCAGCAGCACCGCCAGGCCGGCCAGCCAGAACGGCCAGATCGTGCGCATGCTCTCGCCGACGCTGATCTTGCCGATGGCCGTGCCGATGAACAGCACAGAGCCCACCGGCGGGGTGACCAGGCCCAGGCCGCCGGTCAGCACCAGCACCAGGCCGAAGTGGATCGGGTCGATCCCGTAGGCCTTGGCCACCGGCAGGAAGATCGGCGTGCAGATCAGGATCATCGGCGCCAGGTCCATGAAGGTGCCCAGCAGCAGCAGCATGACCACGATCATGAGCAGCACCATGTACTTGCTGTGCGCGAACGACTGCAGGAAGTCCACCGCCGCGGTCGGCACCTGCAGGTAGGCCAGCAGCCAGCCGAACACCGCCGCGGTGGCGATCACGAACAGGATCACGCCGGTGCTGCGCGCCGCGTGGACCACCGTGTCGAGGAACTCGCGCCAGCGCAGCTGGCGGTACAGCACCGTGGTGACCAGCAGCGCGTAGACCACGGCGATCGCCGCCGACTCCACCGCGGTGAAGATGCCGGCGCGGATGCCGACGAAGATCAGCGCGACCAGGCCCAGCCCCGGCAGCGCCGAGACCAGGCGCACCAGCACCGCGCGCCAGCCCGGGAACGGCTCGGTGCCGTAGCCGCGGTACCGCGCGACGGCATAGCCGGTGAGCATCAGCGCCACGGTCATCAGCAGCGCCGGCATGATGCCGGCGGCGAACAGCCGCGCGATCGACAGGCCGCCGCCGGCCGCGGCCGAGAACAGGATCAGGTTGTGCGACGGAGGTACGAGGAGCGCGACCAGCGCGGCGGTGATGCTGACGTTGACCGCGAAGTCGCGGTCGTAGCCGCGCTTGACCATCTGCGGGATCATCGTGCCGCCGACTGCCGAAACGTCGGCGATGGCCGAGCCGGACACGCCGCCGAAGAACAGCGAGGACAGGATCGACACCTGGCCCAGGCCGCCGCGCAGGCGCCCCACCAGCGAGGAGGCCAGCGCGATCAGGCGTTCGGAGATGCCGCCGCGCATCATGATCTCGCCGGCGAAGATGAACAGCGGGATCGCGATCAGCGAGGCCGAGCCGGTGCCGGCGTAGACCTGCTGGACCAGCACCACCGACGGCAGGTCCAGGTACAGCAGCGTCGCCAGCGCGGCGGCGGCCAGGGCGAAGGCCACCGGCACGCCGATCACGAGCAGGAACGCGAACACGAGGAAGAGCACGGCGATGGCCATCAGAGGTCTCCGTCCTGCGGGGCCGGTTGCGGTGCGGCGGGCGTGGCGGCGTCGAGCGGCCGGGTCACGGCCAGCAGCAGCCGGTTGGCCGCGAACAGCGCCATCAGCGCGCCGCCCAGCGAAAGCGGCAGGTAGTTGATGCTCTGCGGCAGGCGGGCGCCGGCGGCGCGGATGCCGATGCCGTCGACCAGCAGGACCGCGCCCCAGTACGCGATCACCCCGCCGATGCCGATGATCACCAGCGGCACGATGACGTCGATTGCGCGCCGCACCGCCGGCCTGACGTGGTCGTGCAGCAGGAAGAAGCCGAAATGGCGGTTGGTGTGCACGCCGGCCGCCGCACCCATGCCCATGGCGGTGGCCAGCAGCAGCAGGGTCACCGGCTCGGTCCAGCTGGGCGAATCGTTGAGCACGTAGCGGGTGAACACCTGCCAGCCCTGCACCACCACCAGCCCGCACAGGGCGGTGGCGGCGACGGCGATGACGGCGGAGGCGACGCGGTCCAGCGCACGCTGCGCGGGGCTGGCCGGGACGGGAGCGGCGGTCTCGGTCATGGTTCTGGGCTTCAGGCGAGTTCGCGGATGCGGCGGTACAGCCCGCCGATGTCGGGCTTCTGGCGGTATTCGGCGAGCAGCGGCTCGGCGGCCTGGCGGAACGCGTCCAGGTCGGCGTCGTTGGCCTGGACGCCGTGGGCCAGCACTTCCTCGCGCGCCTTGCCTTCGGAGTGGTCCCACTTGTCGCGCATCACCGGCACCGACGCGCGCGCGGTGCGGACCAGCAGTTCGCGGTCGGCCGGGGTCAGCGACAGGAAGCTGGCGCGCGACATCACCAGGATGTCCGGCGCATAGGAGTGGCGCGTTTCCGACCAGTACCGGGCCGCCTCGAAGTGGCGGCTGGAATGGAAGCTGCGCATGTTGTTCTCGGCGCCGTCGATCATGTGCGTCTCCATCGCCGAGAAGGTCTCGCCCAGCGACATCGGCGTCGGGTTGGCGCCGAGCAGGCGGACCAGCCGGATGAAGATGTCCGAAGCGGCCACGCGCATCTTCAGGCCGTGCAGGTCCTTCGGCGCCACGATCGGGTGCTTGGTGTTGTAGAAGCAGCGTGCGCCGGAATCGTAGATCGCCAGGCCGACCAGGTCGCGGGTCTCGAAGCTGCGCAGCACGTCCTCGCCGACCTCGCCGTCGATCACCCGGCGCATGTGCGCGATCGAGTCGAACACGTACGGCAGGCACAGCGCCTGGGTCAGCGGGAAGGCGTTGTTGAGCGCGCCGGAGAACACCCGGGTGATGTCGATCACGCCGTAGCGGGCCATGTCGATCGCCTCGGCCTCGCGGCCGAGCTGGCCGGAGTGGTAGAGGCGGATCTTCAGGCGGCCATCGGTTTCGCGCTCGAGCGTTTCGCCGATCCAGCGCACCGCTTCCACGGTGGGGTAATCGGACACATGCACGTCGGTGGCGGTCAGCACGCGATGGCCGGCGCCGTCGACCTTGTCGCTGCCGAAGGCCAGGGCACGGCCGGCGGTGGCCAGCGGCAGCGCGCAGGCCGCGCCGGCACCCAGCAGCAGCCGGCGGCGGGTCAGCCCGCTCATGCCGCGGCGTCCCCGCCCGCGGCGACCACGTGGCAGTCCAGGGTGCCGTGGCCGGCGAAGACGACGCGCGCCCTCTGCCCGGCGGCGATGTCGTGGATGCCGGTGGCGTTGCCGGTGGCGATGTATTCGCCGGCCTTCAGCGGACGGCCACGCCGGGCCGAGCGCGACAGGGCGAAGGCGAAGGCCGCGCGCAGGCCGCCCGGCAGGCGCTGCGCGCCGCCGCTGCCCACGCTGTGGCCATCGATGAAGGTTTCGGCCAGCAGGCCGTCCTCGGCCTGCGCGGCCCAGCCGGCGATTGCCGGGCCCAGGATCAGGCCGTTGTTGTTGCCGAAGTCGGAAACCACCACGCGCGGACCCAGCTCGTTGATCGTGGCCAGCGGACTGCTCGCCACCTCCAGGCCGATATACAGGGTGGAGGGTACCGCGGCCGCTTCGTCCGCGGTCCAGTCGAGCTTGCCTTCGGGGGCGTCGGCGTCCAGGCGCAGCACGTACTCGGCCTCGACCGCGCCGAAACCGCCGACGAACACCGGAATCGGTGTGCTGCCACCGGTAGCATTCCAGAGCTGGCGCGCGAAGATCGGGCCGAGCAGGCGCTCGTCACCGGAGGCGTCGCGGCGCTCGGGGGCGATGTAGCCGACCTTCCAGCCCACGACCGTGTCGGGCCACTGGGCGATGGCCAGGTCCTGCACCCGGTAGGCGGTGACCAGGTCCTCCGGAATGACGCCGGGAAAGGCGTCCAGGGCCGCGCCGGCGCGGCGCGCGGCGACGAAACGGTCGGCGATGGCGCACAGCTCCGGTGCGGCCGGCGTATCGTCCTGATGGCCAGTGACAGTGCTCAAGGTGTCTCCCAGGAAAAAGTGCCCACGTGTGTTGCGCCGCGCATCGACAACAGGCGCGGAAGCTGTATATGGTAAACCGGTGTCATGTGGCAATGTGCACTGCGTCAATGCGCTACTGCACGCTGCAGCGCAGCAACGCGGAGGATCCCATGCAGATGTTCCTGCGGCGCCTGGCGGGCGCCGTCTGTGCGCCACGCGCGGCCGCGTTTCCGGTCGCGCTGATGGTGCTGGTGCTGGCGCCGGCGGCCCTCGCGGCCCCGGCCGCGGTGGCCGCGCCGGTGGCCGTGGACGTGCCGCTGTGGCCCGGCATCCCCCCGGGTTCGGCGGGACTGGACCTGTCGCAGCGCATCGTGGAACGCAGCACCGATCCGGCGCTGCCCGACCGTTACGTCGAGGGCGTGGCGCGCCCCGGCCTGACCGTGTACCGCCCGGCCCGCCCCGACGGGCGTGCCCTGCTGGTCGTGCCCGGCGGGGGCTACCAGCGCGTGGTGCTGGACAAGGAAGGCTCGGCGCTGGTGCCGGCATTCGCGGACGACGGCGGGCTGACCCTGTTCGTGCTGCAGTACCGCCTGCCCGGCGAAGGCCATGCCGGTGCGCGCGACGTGGCGCTGGCCGACGCCCAGCGCGCGATGCGGCTGATCCGCCGCGATGCGCGCGAGTGGGGCATCGACCCCGCCGCTGTCGGGGTGATGGGCTTCTCCGCCGGTGGCCATGTCGCCGCCAGCCTGGCCACGCGCCATGCCGAACAGGTGTACGTGGCGGTGGATGCCGCCGATGCGCTCGACGCGCGCCCGGCGTATGCGCTGCTGGTGTATCCGGTGATCGACATGGGCGGGTACGCGCATCCGGGGTCGCGGCGGGAGCTGCTCGGCGATGCCCCCGATGCGGCGGCCGTGCACGCGTACTCGCTGCAGAACCGCGTCGATGCGCGCACGCCGCCGGTGTTCCTGCTGCACGCGCAGGACGACCCGGCGGTGCCGGTGGAGAACAGCCTGCTGTTCGACGCGGCGTTGCGTGCGGCGGGCATCGGCCACGAAATGCATCTGTACGCGCAGGGCGGACACGGCTTCGGCGTGCGCGAGGCGCGCGGCACGCTGGCGCTGTGGCCGCGGCTGGCGCTCGAATGGATCCGCGCGCAGGTGCCGGAGACCGTGCCAGGCGCTTCTCCTCCTGCCGGACAACCCCCGCCCGCCCAGGGGCAGTGACCGGATCGATCCGCCCCCCGCCCCCCGCTCCGCGCTGCACGCCGCGCGTCGCACTCAGGCACCCGACCCGCCGCCCATCCTCCGTCCACGAACCGCACGGTACCGACGCATGTCCTCCGACCCGATCCCGCCTGCCCCGACCCGTCCGACGGTTGCCGTCGCCCCTGCGTCCGCCGGTGCGCCCGGCGATCCGCAACGCCGTCGTGTGCTGGTCGCCGCCGGCCTGGGCGCAGGCGCGCTGATGGCGGGCCTGGCGTCGCCCGTGTTCGCCGCCGCCGGCGCGCAGACCGTCGTGGCCACCACCCGCCACGGCCGCGTGCGCGGCGTGCGGGAACAGGGTGCGCACGTGTTCCGCGGCATCCGCTACGGCGCCGACACCGCCGCCGCACGCTTCCAGCCACCGCGCGCACCGGTGGCGTGGCGCGGCGTGGCCGAGGCGCTCGATTACGGCGCGCCGGCGCCGCAGCGCGGCAACGAGGGCCCCGGCAGCGAGGATTGCCTGTTCCTCAACGTGTGGACACCGGGCCTGCGCGACGGTGCGCGCCGGCCGGTGCTGGTGTACGTGCATGGCGGTGGCTACGACAACGGCTCGGGGAGCAATCCCCTGTACGACGGCACCCGCCTGTGCACGCGCGGCGACGTGGTCGTGGTCACGGTCAACCACCGGCTCAACGCCTTCGGCTACCTGTACCTGGGCCAGTCCGGCGGGCCGGAGCTGGCCTTCTCCGGCAACGCCGGGCAGCTGGACCTGGTGCAGGCACTGCGCTGGGTCCACGACCATGCCGCCGAGTTCGGCGGCGACCCGGGCAACGTCACGGTGTTCGGCCAGTCCGGCGGCGGCGCCAAGATCGCCACGCTGATGGCCATGCCGGCGGCGCGCGACCTGTTCCACAAGGCCTGGACGATGAGCGGGCAGCAGGTCACGGCCGCCGGTCCGCGCGCGGCGACCCAGCGCGCGCACCTGTTCCTGCAGGCCCTGGGCCTGGACCCGGCCGCGCCGGATGCGATCGCGCGGCTGCGCGCGCTGCCGGTGGAGGCGCTGCTGGAGGCGACGTCGGTGCGCGACTTCTCCAGGGTGGAGGACACGCGCCTGTACTTCGGCCCGGTGATGGACGGCGAGGCGTTGCCGCGGCATCCGTTCTGGCCGGACGCACCGGCGCAGTCGGCGGCGATCCCGATGGTGATCGGCAACACCCGCGACGAGACGCGCGCCTTCCTCGGCGGCGACCCGGAGAACTTCGCACTGTCGTGGGACGAGTTGCCGGCACGGCTGGAGAAGCAGCAGTTCGTCGACATCCGCAGCGACCTCGTGGTGGAGGAGTACCGCCGCCTGTACCCGCGGTACACGCCCTCGGAGGTGTTCTTCGCCGCGACCACGGCGGGACGTTCCTGGCGTGGCGCGGTGGAGGAGCTCGAGGCGCGCGCGCGGCAGCCCTCGGGCGTCGCCCCGACCTGGGCCTACCAGCTGGACTGGGGCACGCCGCTGGACGGCGGCCGGCTGCGCGCCTTCCACACGCTCGACATCCCGCTGGTGTTCGACAACATCCGCCAGCCCGGCTCGCGCACCGGCGAGGGCGCCGATGCGCAGGCGATGGCCGATGCGATGAGCGGCGCGCTGCTGGCGCTGGCACGGCACGGCGATCCCGACCATGCCGGCATCGCCCGCTGGGAACCGTATTCGATGGCACGGCGGCAGACGCTGCTGTTCGACGTGCCCACCGCGCTCGCCGACGATCCGCGCGGTGCGGAGCGCCGCTTCTGGCAGCAGGCCCCCTTCATCCAGCGCGGCACGATGTAGCCCGCGTTTTTGTAGGAGCTCCCTTCAGGGGCGACCCGATTCCGCCGGGAGGCGCCGCGTTCA
>CAZBDE010000098.1:0-7120 GCA_964490415.1 uncultured Pseudoxanthomonas sp.
ATCGGCGCGCTGACGCTGCTGATCGGCGCCTGGAACGCGATCTTCCAGCACGACCTCAAGGGCCTGCTGGCCTACTCCACCATCTCCCACCTGGGCCTGATCACCCTGCTGTTCGGGCTGTCCACGCCGATGGCGGTGGTGGCCGGCGTGTTCCACATCCTCAACCACGCCACGTTCAAGGCCTCGCTGTTCATGGCCGCCGGCATCATCGACCACGAGACCGGCACCCGCGACATGCGCCGGCTGGGCAACCTGCGCCGCTACATGCCGTTCACCAGCGCGCTGGCGATCATCGCCTCGCTGGCGATGGCCGGCATCCCGCTGCTCAACGGCTTCCTGTCCAAGGAGATGTTCTTCGCCGAGGCGCTGGACATCGACGGCCACCGCACGATGGCGATCGCGATCAGCGGGGCGGCGCTGCTGTACGCCGCGTTCGGCGTTGCCTACAGCCTGCGCTTCGTCCACGAGACCTTCTTCGGCGACGGTCCGCACGGGCTGGACCGGGTGCCGCACGAGCCGCCGCGCTGGATGAAGATCCCGGTCGAGGTGCTGGTGCTGGTCTGCGTGGCCGTGGGCGTTTTCCCGGCCTGGACCGTGGCCCCGGTGCTGCATGCGGGCGCCGCGGCGATCCTGGGCGAGGCGATGCCCTCCTACAGCCTGGCCATCTGGCATGGCGTCAACAAGCCGCTGCTGATGAGCATGGCCGGCACCGTCTTCGGCATCGCCCTGTACCTGGGCCTGCGCCGGCTGCTGGACCTGCACGCGATCGTGCGCCAGTCGCGCGCGCGCAAGCTGTTCCGCTGGAACATGGAGGCGCTGTACGCGCTGGCCGAGCGCTTCACCTCGCGCCTGGCCAACGGCAGCCTGCAGCGCAGCCTGGTGTGGCTGGTGCTGGCGGCGCTGTTCGCCGGCGCGATGCCGTTCGTGACGGAAGTGTCGCCGCCGCTGCAGTGGCGCGCTCCGCAGCCGATGCCGCTGCTCGGCTGGCTGCTGTGGCTGGTGCTGGTCGCCTGCGCGCTCTACACCATCCGCCTGTACCGGCAGCGCCTGCTGGCGCTGATCGTCCTCGGCGGCGCCGGGCTGATGGTGAGCCTGACCTTCGTGTTCCTGTCCGCGCCGGACCTGGCCCTGACCCAGCTGCTGGTGGAGATGGTCAGCCTGGCCCTGCTGCTGCTCGGCCTGCACTACCTGCCGCCGCGCTCGCCGCCCGAGCGCGCGCCGCGCCGGCGCGCGCGCGACGTCGCCATCGCCGTCGCCGCGGGCCTGGGCACGGGCCTGCTCGCCTACGCGATGATGACCCGCCCCGAGAACGATCCGGCCAGCATCGGGATGCTCGCCCGCTCGCTGCCCGAAGCCTACGGGCGCAACGTGGTCAACGTGATCCTGGTCGACTTCCGCGGCTTCGACACCTTCGGCGAGATCACCGTGTTCGGCATCGCCGCGCTGATCGTGCACGCGCTGCTGCGGCGCGCGCGGCTGGCGCCGGAGAAGGTCGTGTCCGGCCCGCCGGTGCAGCTGCCGGTGCCGGCCGACCTGGCCCAGCTGATGCTGCCGCTGACCCTGACCGTGTCGGTGTTCCTGTTCCTGCGCGGGCACAACGCACCCGGCGGCGGCTTCATCGCCGGCCTGGTCCTGGCGGTGCCGCTGCTGATCCAGTACGTGATCCAGGGCGCGGCCTCGGTCGAATCGCGCTTCGGCTTCGACTACATCCGCTGCATTGGCGTGGGCCTGATCGTGGCCGGGATCAGCGGTGCGGCCTCGCTCCTGTTCGAGGTCGAGTTCCTGACCAGCGGGCACGTGGACCTGGAGCTGCCGCTGCTGGGCACGCTGCCGCTGGCCAGCGCGATGGGCTTCGACACCGGCGTGTACCTGGTGGTGTTCGGCGGGGCGATGCTGATCCTGTCGATGATGGGCACGATCAAGCCCTCGCGCACCCGCGTGGCGCACCTGGGCGTGATCGAGCCGGGCGACCGTTCCACCCGTACCGGGGAGATGGGCTGATGCGCATGCCTACGGACCTGCCGCCCGGGGAGGCGCGCTGATGGAACTGGCACTGGCGAGCGCGATCGGGATCCTCACCGCTACGGGCGTGTACCTGCTGCTGCGCGCGCGCAGTTTCGACGTGATCCTGGGCCTGACCCTGCTCTCGTACGCGACCAACCTGCTGATCTTCTCCGGCGGGCGGCTGGTGGCCGGCAAGCCGCCGGTGCTGCGCGACGGCGTGGCCGCCATTCCGGCGAACTACACCGACCCGCTGCCGCAGGCGCTGGTGCTGACCGCGATCGTGATCGCCTTCGCCATGACCGCGGTGAGCATCGTGGTGGCGATCCGCAGCCGCGCCGACAACGACAGCGACCACGTGGACGGCAGCCGCGCCGAACGGGAGTTCCAGCGCGCCGAGCGGCGCCGCCACGAGGAAGCGCGCGAAGCGGCGCTTGCGGCCGCGCCGGTCGACCCGGCGCCGGCGGGCACGACTCGCGGACCCGCCGGTGACGCGGAGCGCGGCGCATGAGCCACCTGCCGCTGCTGCCGATCCTGGTCCCGCTGTTCGCCGCGGCGCTGGCGCTGTTCTTCGAGCACCGCCGCTTCGGCATGGCGCCGCAGCGCGCGGTGGCCTGGGTCTCGATGGCGGCGATGCTGGCCGCGTCGGTGCTGCTGGCGGTGGAGGCCGACGGCGGCCGCATCCAGGTCTACCTGGTCGGCGACTGGCCGGCGCGGCTGGGCATCGCGCTGATGGTGGACCGGCTGGCGGCGCTGATGCTGCTGGTCGGGCAGCTGCTGGGCGCGGCCTGCCTGCTCCACGCCTGCGCCGGCTGGGACCGGCGCGCGCCGCATTTCCATGCCTTCTTCCAGTTCCAGATGATGGGGCTCAACGGCGCCTTCCTCACCGGCGACGTGTTCAACCTGTTCGTGTTCTTCGAGGTGCTGCTGATCGCCTCCTACGGGCTGCTGCTCAGCGGCGGCCGCGGCGAGCGCATGCGCGCCGGCCTGCACTACGTGACCTTCAACATCGCCGCCTCGACCCTGTTCCTGATCGCGCTGGGCCTGCTCTACGGCTTGCTCGGCACGCTCAACATGGCCGAGATGGCGGTGCGGGTGGCGCAGCTGCCGGCCGAAGACCTGGCCCTGGTCCAGGCCGCCGCGGGCCTGCTGCTGGTGGTGTTCTGCGCCAAGGCGGCGGTGCTGCCGATGTACTTCTGGCTGCCGCAGACCTACACCCATGCGCCGTCGGCGGTGGCGGCGCTGTTCGCGGTGATGACCAAGGTCGGCCTGTACGCGGTGCTGCGGGTGGGCATGCTGAGCTTCGGCGCGGCCGGCGCGCTGGACGGCTTCGCCTGGCCGGCGCTGCTGGCGCTGGGCGCCACCACCCTGCTGCTGGCCTCGCTGGGCGTGCTGGCCTCGCGGCGGCTGCGCTCGATGGCGGCCTACCTGGTGCTGGCTTCGGCGGCGACGCTGTTCATCGCCTTCGCCCTGGCCACCGCCGGCACGGTGGCCGCCGGCCTGTACTACCTGGCGCAGAGCACCTTCGCCGGCGCGGCGCTGTTCCTGCTCGCCGACCTGATCCGGCGCCGCCGCGGCGCCGCCGGCGACCGCAAGGACCTGCTCGCCGCACTGCCGGGGCGGACCATGCCCGGCGTGCTGTTCCTCGTCGCGGCGGTGTCGCTGGCCGGGCTGCCGCCGCTGTCGGGCTTCGTCGGCAAACTGCTGCTGCTCGAGGCGGTGCCGGCCGCCAGCACCGGCTGGGTCTGGACGCTGGTGCTGGGCAGCAGCTTCATGATGCTGGTCGGCCTGGCCCGCGCCGGCACGCGGCTGTTCTGGCGGGTGGAACCGTGGCCGGATGCGGCGCCGGACCGCCTGGCCGAGTACACGCCGCTGGACGCGATGGAGGTCGCGCCGACCCGGCCGCTGGAAACCGCGGCCACCGTGCTGCTGCTGGGCTACGGCATCGCCATGGTCCTGGCCGCCGCGCCGCTGCTGGACTACACCCGCGCCACCGCCGCGCAGCTGCAGTCGCCGGGCGACTACGTGCAGCAGGTGCGCGCGGCGACACCGGTGCTGAGGGAGCCCTGAGCATGGCCGCGCGTTCCTTCAGGCGATGGCGCAAGCGCTGGCTGCCTTCGCTGCCGCTGGCCACCGCCGTGTTCTGCTTCTGGCTGCTGATGAACGACGCGGTCACCCCCGGGCACGCCGCGATGGGACTGGTGCTGGCGCTGCTGGTCCCGGTGTTCGCCGCGCGCCTGGACCGTGAATTCGCCCGCATCGGCAGCCTGCGCGGGGTGCCGAAGATGGCCGCGATCCTGCTCCTGGACATCGTCCGCTCCAACGTCACCGTGGCCCTGCAGGTGCTGGGCCCGGAGCAGAAGATCACGCCAGGCTTCATCTGGCTGCCGCTGGACATCGCCAACATCCACGGCATCGCCGCGCTGACCAGCATCATCACCCTGACCCCGGGCACGGTGTCCGCGTCGCTGTCCGACGACCGCCGCCACCTGCTGGTGCACGTGCTCCACCTGGAGGATGCCGACGCGCTGATCCTCCAGATCAAGACCCGCTACGAGGCACCGCTGATGGAGATCTTCCCGTGACCCCGCAGGCGCTGGTCGGCTTCGCCCTCGTCGGCTCGATGCACGTGGTCGGCATCGCCATGCTGCTGGCGCTGTACCGGCTGCTGAAGGGCCCGTCGGTGCCGGACCGGATCCTGGCCCTGGACACGCTGTCCGTGGCCGCGATCGCGCAGCTGGTGCTGTTCGGCATGCACCTGGGCACGGCGGTGTATTTCGAGGCGGCGCTGATCATCGCCATGCTCGGCTTCGTCAGCACCGTGGTGCTGAGCAAGTACGTGCTGCGCCGGGACATCGTCGAATGAGCTGGCTGTTCGCCATCGTCCTGGTGCTGCTGCTGGCGGCGGGCTGCTTCTTCATCGTGGTCGGTTCGCTCGGCCTGGTGAAGCTGTCGGACTTCTTCAAGCGCCTGCACGCGCCGACCAAGGCCAGCACCCTGGGCGTGGGCTGCGTGCTGCTGGCCTCGCTGGGCTACCACGCGCTCAGCGGCACCGACCCGCAGCCGCGCGAGCTGCTGATCACCGCTTTCCTGTTCATCACCGCGCCGATCAGCGCGCACCTGATGGCCAAGGCGGCGCTGTCGCTGCACATGGCCGAGCGGCCGCCGCAGCCGGGCACCGACGAGAGCGCGGGCGATGCGGTCCGCGGCGAGAAGGTGGGCGAGGACACCGACGCGCTGTAGGAGCGGGCATGGCCGCGACCGGGACGTCGGAACCGCGACACCGCTGCCTGTGCCGACGACATCGGATCGCGGCCATGCCCACTCCTACACGAACAGCAGCACTTCCAGCGCCACCCAGGCCAGGAACGCCAGCACCAGGATCCCGCCCTCCTGCTGGGTGACGCGGCGGCCGCTGCGCAGCAGCGGGTAGACCAGCAGGGTCAGCACGATCACCGCCGGCAGTTCGAACTTCACGAACGAGGCCGGCAGCGCCAGCGGCCGGAACGCGGCCATGCCGCCCACGATCGCCAGCAGGTTGAACAGGCTCGAGCCGATCACGTGGCCGGCGACCATGTCGCCGCGCCCGCGCCGCGCGGCCGCGATCGCCGCGGCCACTTCCGGCAGCGCGGTGCCGATGGCCACCGGCAGCAGGCCCACCAGCAGCGGGCTCAGGCCCCAGGCCTGGCCCAGGCCGAGGCCGCCGGACACCACCCAGCGCGCGCCGAAGTACAGCAGCACCGCGGCGATGACCAGGCGCAGCACGTTCAGGCCCATGCCCGGGCGGGTGACGGCGAAGGCGGCGATGTCGGCCTGCACCTCCGCGGATTCGCGCTGGCCCTGGCGCAGCAGGAAGACGGTGCTGGCGACGAAGCCCAGCAGCAGCGCCCCGCCTTCGATGCGGCTGATATGGCCGTCGAGGCCGAACACGATCAGCGCCAGCGAGGCGACCGCCAGCAGGACCAGCAGCGGCACCGCCAGCCGTGCGCGCAGCACCAGCGGCGCGGCCAGGGCGGCCAGGCCCAGGGTCAGGCCGAGGTTGGCGAGGTTGCTGCCGACGGCATTGCCCAGCGCCAGATGGCTTTCGCCCAGCCACATCGCGCGCAGGTTGACCGCCAGCTCCGGGACCGAGGTGCCGAAGGCGACCAGCAGCAGGCCGGCCACGAACGGCCGCAGGCCCAGCGTCTGCGCCAGCCCGGAAGCGCCCTTGACCACCGAATCCCCGCCCAGCGCCAGCGCCAGCAGTCCCAGCGCGAACAGCCCCAGTGCTTCCGCCATCGCCCCGCTCCTTCCCTTGGACTGCCCGGATTCTACGCGCGCACCCGACGGCGTCGATCCGCGCGCGCCCGGCTCAGCCGCAGCCTTCGACGTAGTCCACCGGCGGCGGCAGGCCGATCCGCCATTCCTGCACGCGCCCGGCGGCATCGGTCTCGAACAGCAGCACCGCGTCGCTGCCCTCGCCGGTCACGCGCAGGTAGCGGGCGCCTTCCACGTACTTGTGCGGGCGCGCCTCGACCCGGCCGGGATACAGCGCCTCGATCTGCGCGGCGGTCATGCCGATGCGGCCGCCGCCGGGCGCGGTAGCCGCCGGATCGTCCACGTCCACCCGCACGAAGCGCCCGTCCTCGATCATGAAGCCGGTGCCGTAGCCCAGCGCCGGCCGCGGCTGCGGGAACAGGTAGTGGCAGGCCCCGGGCGTGTCGCCCGGCTGGCCTTCCAGGGGACCGCCCCAGGCCTGCTCCAGCGCCTCGGCCGCTGCGCCGAACGGCACCGGGCCGAACCCGGAGAAGCCGGCGACCCGTGACGCCAGGGTCGCGGCGGCATCGGCCACGGTGGCCGGCGGCACGTCCTCGGCCGGCTCGTCCGGCTCATGGGCGTCCAGCGCAGGATCGGCGTGGGCGGCCGCCGCATCGCCGCTGGAGGACGCAAGGTCCGCCTCCGCCGGCTTCTGCGCGCAGGAGGCCAGGAACAGGGCAAGGGCAAGCAGGCAGGCGTCGCGTGACCCGGTAGGCATGGAGTCCCCTGTGGATTCCCGATGCGCGCAGGCTGGCAAAACCCACGTCAACGGCGGGCGAAGGCCAGCGCATGCGCCCCCGTGTAGGAGCTCCCTTCAGGGGCG
>CAZBDE010000098.1:7220-9437 GCA_964490415.1 uncultured Pseudoxanthomonas sp.
TCGCGCTGGCGGTGCGCGGCGTCCAGCGCCTGCGCCACCGGGCGGATCACCGCACGGGTCTCGAACATGAAGGCCATGGTGTCGGCGACGACGTCCGGCTTCGACAGGTCCGCGGCCGATGCCCTGTCGAAGGTCGCCGCATCGGGCCCGTGCCCGCTCATGCAGTTGTGCAGCGAGCAGCCGCCGGGCAGGAAGCCCTCGGCCTTGGCGTCGTAGGCGCCATGCACCAGGCCCATGAACTCGCTGGCCAGGTTGCGGTGGAACCACGGCGGGCGGAACGTGTGCTGCGCCACCAGCCAGCGCGGCGGGAAGATCGCGAAGTCCACGTTCGCCGTGCCCGGGGTGTCGCTGGGCGCGGTGAGCACGGTGAAGATCGATGGATCCGGGTGGTCGAAGCTGATCGAACCGATCGCGTTGAAGCGGCGCAGGTCGTAGCGGTACGGCGCGCAGTTGCCGTGCCAGCCGACCACGTCCAGCGGGCTGTGGCCGATGCCGGCGCGCCACAGGTGGCCCTGGAACTTGGCGACCAGCTCGAAGTCGCCTTCGAGGTCCTCGTACGCCGCCACCGGCGTCTCGAAGTCGCGCGGATTGGCCAGGCCGTTGGCGCCGATCGGCCCCAGTTCCGGCAGCCGCAGCAGCGCGCCGAAGTTCTCCAGCACGTAGCCGCGCGACGGGCCGTCGGGCAGTTCGACCCGGAAACGCACGCCGCGAGGAATGACCGCGATCTGCTGCGGCTCGACCTCGAGCACGCCCAGCTCGGTGGCGATCCGCAGCCGGCCCCGCTGCGGCACCAGCAGCAGTTCGCCGTCGGCATCGTAGAACCAGCGCCCGGCCATGTCGCGGTCGGCCGCGTACAGGTGGATGCCCACGCCCTGCTGCGCCGCCGGGGATCCATTGCCGGCCACGGTGTACAGGCCTTCGACGAAGTCGGTGGGCGTGGCCGGCAACGGCAACGGATCCCAGCGCAGCTGGTCCGGGGTCACCGGCCCGTCGCCGAAGTCGTTGTGGAAGCATGGCTGCACGAACGGCGCGAAGGTCCCGTGCATCGCCGCCGGCCGGATCCGGTACAGCCAGCTGCGCCGGTTCTCCGCGCGCGGCGCGGTGAACGCGCTGCCCGACAGCTGCTCGGCGTAGAGCCCGTGCGCGACGCGCTGCGGCGAGTTCTGTCCGACCGGGAGCGTGCCGGGCACGGCTTCGGTGGCGAACTCGTTGCCGAAGCCGGTCATGTAGGCGTACTGGCTGTTCGTGTTCATGGCTCTTGCCTGTTGAGCCCCTCTCCCTCCGGGAGAGGGGTTGGGGAGAGGGCCGGCCCCGAGACGGCGTTCCAGATCGCCTCGAGAACCGCTTCGGTCTGATTCAGTGCTGCATTGTCCCAGAACCGCAGCACACGCCAGCCTCGCGATTGCAGGTAACCGGTCCTCGTAGCGTCGATTTCCGGCGTGTGCTGCGAACCATCCAGTTCGATGACGAGCTTCTTCTCCACACAGCAGAAGTCGGCGATGTAAGGCGGGACCGGGTGCTGGCGTCGGAACTTGAGGCCGTTGAAGCGGCCGGCGCGCAGGTGTTGCCACAGCTTTGATTCGGCGTCGGTCTGCCCGCTGCGCATCTGGCGGGCGCGCTCGAGGGTGGTGGTGGGAAGTGGGGGTTTGGGGTTCGTCACTTCGCCGGGCCCTCTTCCCAACCCCTCTCCCGGTGGGAGAGGGGCTTTCCCCTCGATCGCGTCAGAGCACGCCGCGGCGCATCTGGTCGCGCTCGATGCTTTCGAACAGGGCCTGGAAGTTGCCCTCGCCGAAACCCTCGTTGCCCTTGCGCTGGATGATCTCGAAGAAGATCGGGCCCACCGCGTTCTGGGTGAAGATCTGCAGCAGCTTGCGCTGCTTGGTCTCCGGGTCGGCGTCGATCAGGATCCTGTTCCTGCGCAGCCGCTCCAGGTCCTCGCCATGCTCGGGGATGCGCTGGTCGATCACGTCGAAGTAGGTGTCCGGGGTGTCCAGGAATTGCACGCCGGCCTCGCGCATCTTCTCCACCGTCACGTAGATGTCGTCGGTGAAGCAGGCGATGTGCTGGATGCCCTCGCCCTGGTAGGTGTCCAGGTACTCGTTGATCTGCGACTTCGGGTCGGACGATTCGTTGAGCGGGATGCGGACCATGCCGTCCGGCGCGGTCATCGCCTTGGACAGCAGGCCGGTCTTGGCGCCCTTGATGTCGAAGTAGCGG
>CAZBDE010000099.1:0-9296 GCA_964490415.1 uncultured Pseudoxanthomonas sp.
TCGATCTCGCCGCGGGTGATCGGCTGGCGGTAGGCGATCAGCGCCAGGGTTTCCAGCGTGGCCCGCGTGTAGCGGGTCTTGCGCTCGGTCCACAGCCGCGCCACCCAGCCGTGCACCTCGGCCCTGACCTGGTAGCGGAAGCCGGAGGCGACCTCGACCAGTTCCACGCCGCGGTCGGCGCAGGCTCCGGCCAGGTGCTGCAGCGCCGCCTCGACGCTGCCGGCCGGGGCCGGGGCGTCCTCGGGGAACAGTGCATGCAGCTGGGCCAGCGCCAGCGGCTGGTTCGCGGCCAGCAGGGCGGCTTCGACGATACGGTTGATCAGCGCCTGGTCCATCGATCTCGCAGGGTCCGGGTGGAAAGGGGGCGGCCGGGCGTCAGCCCGCGGCCGGTTCGTTGGCGGCGTCGGCGTCGTCGAACTCGCTGTGGAACTGCAGCGGTTCGTTGGTGTTGCCGATCGCCAGCGAGCGCACGTAGATCGGCGCCAGCGGCGCGTCCTGGACGATGTCCAGCAGCTGTTCCTTGGCCAGTTCCAGCAGCGAGAGGAAGGTGACCAGCACGCCGAGCTTGCCTTCCTCGGCGGTGAACAGCGTCTCGAAGCGGTGGAACTGGCCATCGTCCAGCCGCTGCAGGACTTCGCCCATGCGCTGGCGCACGCTCAGCGCCTCGCGGCGGATGTGGTGGCCGCTGAACAGCTCGGCGCGCTTGAGCACGTCGTACAGGGCCAGCAGCATCTCGCGCAGGTCCACCGGCGGCGGCAGCTTCACCACCTCCCGGTCGGGTACGAAGGCCTGCACCGGGGTGGTGTCGCGGTCCTGGCGCGGCAGCGCGTCGATGTCCTCGGCGGCCTGCTTGAAGCGCTCGTACTCCTGCAGGCGGCGGACCAGCTCGGCGCGCGGGTCGGCCTCGTCGCCGTCCTCGCTCGCCGGCCGCGGCAGCAGCATCCGCGACTTGATCTCGGCCAGGATCGCGGCCATGACCAGGTATTCGGCCGCCAGCTCGAAGCGCAGGTCCTGCATCGCGCCGATGTAGTCCACGTACTGGCGGGTGATCTCGGCGACCGGGATGTCGAGGATGTCCAGGTTCTGCCGGCGGATCAGGTACAGCAGCAGGTCCAGCGGGCCTTCGAACGCGTCGAGGATCACCTCCAGCGCATCCGGCGGGATGTACAGGTCCTGCGGGATCTGCAGCAGCGGCTGCCCATGGACCACCGCCAGCGGCATTTCCTGCTGCTGCGGGGCCGGAGGCGGCTGCATTGTCGGGGTCGCGTCTAGCGCGGGTTCGGAACTCATCTGCTCGGAAGCCAGGCCCGGTACGGGGGCGCGCAGCGGTACGCGTTGGAAGGGCGCACGCCGCGCCTGCGATGGCGGCCGTCGCCGGAAGGCCGGGACGGGCGCCGCTACAAGCACATCAATACAGGCCCGGCACCGCATGGGGCGGTGACCGACAGCCAGGGAGATCGTCTGCGTGTGGCGGGGTGGGGCAGCGGTCCGGTCCGCCGGGAATGGCGGCACCCTGCGGGTGGCCCCACTCCCTGTGGGTCGCCCGGGTGTCCCCTTGCCGACGGGCCGTTGCTTCCGGCCAACGTGTGCAGGCAAGGGTAAGCGCTGGCGGCGGGCGCTGTCCAGCGCGCCGGACAGCGCGGTCAGGGCGGGTTGTGCGCGTGGTGGCGGGCTTGCCCTGGGCCGCGGGATGCCCGAACCTGCCCGCCCCGGGAATGCGATCCCGGTCCGGGCGCCCGGCCCGCTTGATGCGCCGCAACATCCTGTTTCCACGCCATCTGATTGATACACAATGGAATTCCCTTGAGATGCATGGGGTTTCCATCGGGACTGAAAACGGTTACAGTGCCGCCGCCGGTCGCCTGATCCGACCGGGAGGGAGCCGGATGGGGCGCCAGGCGGTCACGATCCGCGATGTCGCGCGCGAGGCCAATGTCTCGGTGGCCACCGTGTCCCGGGCATTGAACGGCCACAGCAACGTGGCCGAGCCGGTGCGCCAGCTGGTGCTCGAGGTCGCCCGGCGGATGCGCTACAGCCCGCATGCGGCAGCGCGCAGCCTGTCCAGCCGCAGTACCCAGACCATCGGCGTGGTGCTGCCGGACCTGCACGGCGAATTCTTCTCGGAACTGATCCGCGGCATCGACGCGCGCGCGCGCAGCGCCGGCCGCCACCTGCTCCTGTCCAGCTACCACGGCGATCCGGAAGAGCAGGCCGCCGCGCTGCGTGCCATGCGCGGACGGGTGGACGGCCTGCTGGTGATGTCGCCGTACGCCTCGCGCCCGGGCTTCCTGGCCGAGAACCTGCCGCAGCCGCTGCCGGTGGTGCTGATCAACACCCGCCAGGACGAACCGGCCTGGCCGGTGTTCGAGATCGACAGCCACGCCGGCGCGGTGGCGATGACCGCGTACCTGCTGTCGCTGGGCCACCGCCACATCGCCTTCATCGGCGGGCCCGAGCACAACCACGACGCCAGCGAGCGCCTGCGCGGTTTCCGCGATGCGATCGCCGCGCACCCGGGTGCGCGCGGCAGCGAATTCACCGGCGGCTTCGACGACGCCTCGGGGCATCGCGCCGGGCGCGCGATCGCCGCGGCGCAGGAGCGCCCCGACGCGGTGTTCGCGGCCAACGACATGATGGCGCTCGGCTGCCACTACGCCTTCGCCCAGGCCGGCGTGGACGTGCCGGGCGAAATCGCCCTGGCGGGCTTCGACGACATCCCGCTGGCGCGCTTCATTCACCCCTCATTGACGACGATGCGGGTGAGTATCGACGAATTGGGCGGCAGCGCATTGAAGCGCCTGCTCGCGCTGATCGAAGCCGGCGAACCGGCGGTCGCCGAACGCCACGTGCTGGTGCCCGAGCTGGTCGTGCGCCAGTCGAGCGGAACAGGAGGGCCGGCGTCCGCGCCGGGCGGGAAGAACAGGAACGCCTGAGGAAAGACACGCTGCATCATCCCCTGGGAGGGAAGATCGATGAACGGCACACGCAAGAGCACACCCGCGCGCAGGTTGTTGACCGTGGCCCTGGCCGGCTGCCTGGCGCTGGGCGCCGCACCGGCCATGGCGCAGAGCACCGGCGCCACCATCCGCGGCCAGGTGCTGGCCGACTCCACCCCGGCGGCCGACGCGCAGGTCGTCGTGGTCAACCTCGCCACCGGACTGCGCCGCAGCGTGCAGGCGGCCGCCGATGGCAAGTACGCCATCGCCGGCCTGCCGCCCGGCACCTACCGGATCGAGGTCCACTCCGGCGGGCAGACCACCACCCGCGAACTGACCGTGCAGGTCGGCCAGACCGCCACCCTCGACCTGGCCGTGGGCGGCATGGCCGAAACCGCCACCGCCGGCGATGCGACCACCCTGGGCACGGTGCAGGTGGTCGCCACCGCGGTGGAGACGCGCACCTCGGAAGTGGCGACCTACATCAGCACCAAGCAGATCGAGGCGCTGCCGCAGAACAGCCGCAACTTCCTCGCCTTCGCCGACACGGTGCCCGGCGTGCAGTTCATCACCGACGCCAGCGGCAACACCCGGCTGCGCTCGGGCGCGCAGAGCGCCAACGCGGTCAACGTCTTCATCGACGGCGTGGGCCAGAAGAACTACGTCACCACCGGCGGCGTCAGCGGCCAGGACACCAGCCGCGGCAATCCGTTCCCGCAATCGGCGATCGGCGAGTACAAGGTCATCACCCAGAACTACAAGGCCGAGTACGACCAGCTCAGCAGCGCCGCCGTCGTCGCCGCCACCCGCTCCGGCGGCAACGACTTCGAGGGCAGCTTCTTCTGGGACTACACGATGACGGACTGGCGATCGGCCACCGACTTCGAGCGGCGGCCGGGCGCGACCAAGGCCGAGAGCAAGCAGGAGCAGTACGGCGTGTCGTTCGGTGGGCCGATCGTCCAGGACGTGGCGCACTTCTTCCTGGCCTACGAGGCCAAGGAAATCAGCACGCCGAAGACCTTCCGGATCGGCGGCGGATACCCGCTGGCCGGGTTGCCGCCGGAGCTGCAGCGCGAGTTCGGCAACGGCACCTACACTTCGCCGTTCAAGGAGGACCTGTACTTCGGCAAGATCGACTGGCTGGTCGGGGAGAACCACTACTTCGAGCTGACCGCGAAGTACCGCGACGAAAGCGAGACCATCCAGGTCGGCGACGAACGGCTCCCGCCCGCGGCCACGCTCAACACCAACGAGGAGACCCGGGTGGACCTGCGCTGGCAATGGACCGCCGGCGACTGGCTCAACGACGCGCACGTGACCTGGGAGGACGCGTTCTGGAGTCCCCAGCCGGCCTATTTCATCCCGGGCTACCAGCTGGTCACGGGCAACGGCGGCACGTCGCGGGACGGCACCCTGATCGTCCGCAGCGGCGGCAGCGACAACTACCAGGACAAGGGCCAGAAGGGCTGGTCGTTCCAGGACGACCTGACCTTCACCGGCTGGAGCGGCCATACGCTCAAGATGGGCTTCAAGTACAAGCGGGTGGACCTGGAAACGCTCGAACAGAACAGTTTCAACCCGCAGTTCTTCTACGACGTCAACGAGAGCCTGTCGGTGCCGATCCATGCGAGGTTCGGCGCGCCGGTCGCCGGTTACGGGGACGGCACCGCCAGCTCGGCGAACAGCCAGTTCGGCGTCTACATCCAGGACGACTGGGAGGTCAACGAGCACCTGACCCTGAACCTGGGCGTGCGCTGGGACGTGGAAAGCACGCCGAGCTACGAGGACTACGTGACCCCGGCCGAAGTGGTCACCGCGCTGCAGGCCTCCAACAGCAACCTGCCCAACTCGGGCGTGGACATCGGCGACTACATCAGCACCGGAGGCAACCGCGACCCGGACCGCAACAACTGGGCGCCGCGTTTCGGATTCTCCTACGACCTCGACGCAGACCAGCGCCACGTGGTCTTCGGCGGCGCCGGCCGCTCCTACGACCGCAACCTGTTCGACTACCTGCAGAACGAGCAGTCCAAGGCGAGCTGGGGCCAGTACCGCTACGACTTCAACACGGCGCTGCACCCGTGCGACACGGCCACCAGCGCCATCTGCCGCGAGTGGGATCCGCGCTACCTCGACCCCGATTACCTGCGCGGCACCGCCGTCGCCGGATCCGGGCGCGAGGTGTTCCTGATGGACAACAACCTGGTGGTGCCGTACGCCGACCAGTTCGGCCTGGGCATGCGCAACGCCTTCGACGCGTGGGGCCATGGCTGGAACACCGAGGTCATGTACTCCTACGTCCGCAGCCACGACGGCATCGCCTTCCTGCTCGGCAACCGCCGCGACGACGGGCTGTTCTTCCCGCCCGACCCGCCGGGCGCGACCGACCCGCCGCCGTGGGGCGCGGGCTTCGCCCCGTTCTCCAACCTGATCCTGGGCCAGAACGCGCTGGAGACGCGCACCAGCTCGGTCTACCTGAAGCTGGAGAAGCCGTACACCCGCTCCTCCGGCTGGGGCGCGACCTTCGCCTACACCTGGACCGACTCGGAGCAGAACAGCCCGATCGACGGCTGGCCGGGCGCGTTCAACGCCGAGAACATCGAGGACTACGGCTGGTTCCCGGGCAAGGTGCCGGAGAACCGGGTGGTCGCCTCGGGCATCGTCGACGGTCCGTGGGGGTTGATGTTCTCGGGCAAGGGCGTATGGGCGGATGCGACCCCGCGCTACTACCAGAACTGCAACATGTCGTCCTGGGCCTTCTGCCATTTCGACAGCTACACGCCCGGCGACGACTTCAGGCAGGTCGACCTGGCGGTGGAGAAGGTGTTCGACACCGGCACCAACATCGCCCTGCGGATCAGGTTCGACGTGCTCAACGTGTTCGACTGGACCAACTATGCCGGCTACGAGGACTGGCGGGGCGGCGCGAACGAGCCGCAGAATCCGCTCTGGGGCACGCCCAACGCGATCGCGTTGCCGACGCGGACGTTCAAGCTGGGCATCGGTATCGACTGGTGACGGCGGGGACGCGACGGCCGGCCCGGCCACCTCTCCCGCCGGGGCCGGTCGTCGCGAATCCTCCCTTTCCGGCCAGTGGCGGGTAACGGGAACAGGCACAATGCGGCGGTACGTGGAGCGAGGGGGACCGGCGTGACATGGAGGCGGCTGCGGATCGGAGCGATGGTGGCCATGGCCGCATGGCTGCTGGCCGCATGCGGCCGTGAACCGCCGCCGCCGCCGGCGCAGCCACCGCCGCCGAAGCCCGACGTGGTCCTGATCGAACCGGTGCTGCCCGAACGCCCGCCGCGGCCGGAGCTGCCGCCGCTGTTCCGCGACATCGAGAAGCGCACCTTCCAGTTCTTCTGGGACACCACCAACGAGCAGAACGGGCTGACCCCGGACCGCTACCCGTCGCGGCCGTTCGCCAGCATCGCCTCGGTGGGCTATGCGCTCACCGCCTATCCGATCGGGATCGAGAACGGCTGGGTCAGCCGCACCCAGGCGGTGGACCGGACCCTGACGACGCTGCGCTTCCTGCGCGACATCCCGCAGGGACCGCAGCGCACCGGCAAGGGGAGCCACCACGGCTTCTACTACCACTTCCTGGACATGCAGCAGGGCCACCGCTATGACAGCTGGGTGGAACTGTCGAGCGTGGACACCGCGCTGCTGATGATGGGCGTGCTGTTCGCCCAGGCCTACTACGACCAGGATGAGCCGCGCGAGCGGGAGATCCGCCGGATCGCCGACCAGCTCTACCGCAAGGTCGACTGGAACTGGCTGCAGCAGCGCGAGCCGCTGGTGTCGATGGGCTGGTTCCCCGAGAGCGGGTTCATCGTCCACGACTGGATGGGCTACAACGAGGCCATGCTGCTGTACATCCTGGCGCTGGGTTCGCCGACCCACCCGGTCAGCCCGGACGCATGGACGGTGTGGACGCGCACCTACGACAACGACTGGGGCGTGTACTACGGCCAGGAGTACCTGTCTTTCGGCCCGATGTTCGGCCACCAGTACAGCCACGTCTGGATCGACTTCCGCGACATCCAGGACCAGTACATGCGCGCGCGCGGCATCGACTACTTCCTCAACAGCCGCCGCGCTGCGCTGGCCCACCGCGAGTACGCGATCGCCAACCCGATGAAGTGGAAGGACTACGGCGAGAACGTGTGGGGCCTGACCGCCTGCGACGGGCCGCAGAACACCCGCCAGATGTACCGTGGAGAGGAGCGCGAGTTCCGCCACTATTCCTCGCGCGGCGCCGGCCTGCGCGAGAACTTCGACGACGGCACCATCGCCCCGACCGCGGCGATCTCCTCGATCGTGTTCGCCCCGGAAGTGGTGATCCCGGCCACCGAGGAGATCCACCGCCGCTACGGCGACTACGTGTATTCCAGCTACGGCTTCCTGGATTCGTTCAACCCGAGCTTCGACTTCGAGATCCCGCTCAAGACCGGGCGGCTGGTGCCGGGCAGGGGCTGGGTGGCCAGCGACTACATCGGCATCGACCAGGGGCCGATCCTGGCGATGATCGCCAACTACCGCAACGAGTTCGTCTGGACGGTGATGAAGAAGAGTCCGTACATCCGCAAGGGCCTGGAGCAGGCCGGCTTCCGCGGTGGCTGGCTCAGCCCCGAGGACGCGGACGGCGCGGCCGAGCAGGTCGACGCAGGCGCGGCGGCCGCGCGCGCGCTGGGCATGGCCGAATCGCGCGCGGCGGCGGCCACGGCGCAGAAGCGGCAGGAGCAGCCGGCCAGCAACCGCGCGCAGCCGTCGCCGTGAGCGTGGCGCGCGAGCGTGGCGAGGGTGCGCGCTGGCGCAGGGCGCGGCGCGCCGCCGCAGGCCTGGTGCTTCTGGGGTGCCTGGCGATCGCGGCCTGCCGGCGCGACGTGTCCGAACCGCTGCGCTTCTGGGCGATGGGTCGCGAGGCCGAGGTGGTGGCCGAACTGGTCCTGGAGTTCGAGCGCGAGAGCGGGATCGAGGTGGAGATCCAGCAGATCCCCTGGACCGCCGCGCACGAGAAGCTGCTCACCGCGTTCGCCGCCGAGGCCCTGCCGGACGTGTGCCAGCTGGGCAACACCTGGCTGCCGGAGTTCGCCGCGCTGGGCGTGCTGGAGCCGCTGCAGCCGTTCGTCGACGCTTCCGAGGTGGTCGATCCGGACGATTTCTTCCCCGGCATCTGGGACACGGCGAAGATCGACGGCGAGCTGCTGGGCGTTCCCTGGTACGTGGACACGCGCCTGCTGTTCTACCGCAAGGACATCCTGCGCGACGCCGGGGTGGCGCGGCCGCCGCGGACCTGGGCCGAGTGGGAGGCGGCGATGGCCGCGGTCAAGCGCCACGTCGGCCCGGACAGCTACGCGATCCTGATGCCGCTCAACGAGTTCGAGCAGCAGCTCTCGTTCGCCCTGCAGCAGGACGACCCGCTGCTGCGCGAGCATGACAACCGCGGCAATTTCCAGAGCCCGGGCTTCCGCCGCGTGCTGGCTTTCTACGCCAACATGTTCGAGCAGGGCTGGGCACCGAAGATGTCCGAGACCCAGATCTCCAACGTCTGGGACGAATTCTTCAACGGCTTCTACGCCTTCTACCTGTCCGGCCCGTGGAACATCCGCGAGTTCCGCAAGCGCCAGCCGGCCGCGCTGGAGGGGCAGTGGGGGACGATGCCGCTGCCGGGACCGGACGGGCCGGGCGCGGGCATCGCCGGCGGCACCAGCCTGGTGATCTTCCGCGACTCGCCGCGCCAGCGGCAGGCCTGGCAGCTGATCGAGTTCCTGTCGCGGCCGGACATCCAGCAGCGCTTCCACGCGATGATCGGCGACCTGCCGCCGCGGCGCAGCACCTGGGAGCATCCTTCGCTGGCCGGCGACGAACTGGCGCGCGCGTTCCGCGACCAGCTGGAGCGGGCGAAGTCGCCGCCCAAGGTGCTGGAGTGGGAACGGATCGTGCAGGAGATGCGCATCGCCACCGAGCGCGTGGTCCGCGGCGGCCAGGCGCAGGACCAGGCGCTGCGCGAGCTGGACCAGCGCGTGGACGCGATCCTGGCCAAGCGGCGCTGGATGTACGAGCGCGACCATGGTGGCGCGGGAGGCGAGCCCGCGCCGGCCGCGGCCGCGGAGGCGCCGCGATGAGCCGTCGACTCGCCGGCTGGATGTTCGCCGGGCCGGCGCTGCTGGTGATCGGCGTGTTCTTCGGCCTGCCGGTGCTGGCCGCGCTGGCGCTGAGCCTGACCGACTTCGACCTGTACGCGCTGGCCGACATCGGCAACCTGCGCTTCATCGGCCTGGACAACTACCTGGACCTGCTGCGCACGGCGATGTTCTGGAAGGCGCTGGGCAACACCGCCTACTTCGTGGTGGT
>CAZBDE010000100.1:0-9261 GCA_964490415.1 uncultured Pseudoxanthomonas sp.
CACAGAAAGTGCCTGCGTGCATTCGGTCTCTTGGATTCGGCTTGTTGGTTGTTGGCCCCCGGCTCCTTCGCGGCTCGGGCGAGCTCGGGCACTGCAGGCTTGGTCCGTTCGGTTCGCAGGCCTAAGCGAGTCAGGACCTCGTGTTCGGGTAGGGAGTCTTTCATCTCGCAACTCATCGACCCAGCTGTCCGAACCACAGACGCCGCAACTCCGGTTGCTTCGCCGCTATCCGCGGCGCCTCGCTGAACGACGGGCCTACGGTCGGCAATCCAAGTGGTCCGTAGTAGTCATCGGGCTCTGTCGGGACTACGGCCCTATTCGTCCACCCATAGCGTGCACGCCCCCCTACCGTGGGAGTGGGTAGTTCGCTAGTCCAGGCTGACGACGGTCGTCTCTTGCTCGAATTGGCCGACTGTCTGCTTGATTACGTCTGCGGATAGATCACCGAGGCCGTCCAGTAGCGAGAGCATCTCCTTCGCCTGAGACAGGTCCTTGAAGGTCGGGTGGGACTGCCACGTGAAGGTGCCGTCGTCGGCAACCTTCAAAGTGTGGAAGGCGCCTCCTCCTGACGGGTGAGCCAGGGTGCTGAGGTTGTCGTACATCGACTTGAACCCGGGCAGGCTCTTTTCCGCCGCGGCGATGACTTTTCCAATGGGCAGACCGTGCTCCGCACCCGGCTGGAGCTTCGGAAGCTCAGACGGGCGGGTGGTGACGTAGAACGCGGTGGCGAGATTCTCGGCGAGAGACCGCAGGAGCGTTGCGGCACCGAGAGGGTTGCCCGCTTCCACCATGGCGATAACGCCGAGGCTGAAGGCCTGGGCTCGCTCGATGAACCCAAGGAGCGGAAAATGCGCCTTGGTCAACTCACCACGGGGGCCAAACATGCCCAACGTGCCGCGAACCATATCGCGTGTCTTCAGCTTGGCGTGCGCGAGGTCCTCGTCGATGACACGCGCGTCGAACGGCCCAATTTCTGCAGGCGCCTCCTCCGCTGAAGGAAGGACTCCGGCGGCGCCGTGAGATTTCGCGTAGGCGTCCCATTCCTCGATCTTCTCCCTCAGGCGATCGTTAAGCGCCTGAGCGGTCGTCGAGTGAAGGTGGTGCCGGACATTGTGAATCGTGACGACGATGCACTCGCTCTGCTCCCGCCCGGTCAGATCCACGCGCACGTGCCCGTCTGGCCAATCCACCGGTTCATCCGGCTCGTGCGTCTCTGAAGCCGCGGATGCGCGCTCTCGCCGTAAGCGACTTGCCTTCCCCATGGGCAACCTTCCCGCTGGTCATGAATATCGCCATCAAGTATCGATCGGCCGATGGGGCCCACGCCGAACCGGCGCGGCTCGGTTCTGTAACGGAAGCACCGCAAGGACTCTGTGAGGGCATAGGTCAACGACTTAGGACCGTCCCGCGAGCGCACCGATGTCCCCGCGAATCGGCTGCGTCGTGGAAGTTGGCTGCGAAGTGACGCAGACGGAGGATTGGTCCGTTGCCGGTGTCGTAGCGTCGATCGAGTCGCGCACCAACACGTTCTACGTCAACTTCCCGTAGCGCGCCGACGTCTGCGTCGCCCAGACTTCCGCTGGGTGAAAGTTCCTCAAGACGACGGCGGACACCACGACGCGGAACAACCTCGACAACCTGCCACCGCCGTAGCGGGGATCTGACCGCCCTCGTCGACTTCGCCTCGGCCTGTCACCGCCCGCAAACGCCGCATGCGTGCTGACCGGCCTTCGATACGATCCCGACGGCGATGGCTGGCGGCCGCTACGGAGGGAGATGTGGCCGAGCAGCCCAACCTCACTCCCGCGACGCTTACCATCCAGCGGTGGCCGTGGTTCGGTTCAGCGGGCTGGTGGGATTCTCATTTGTAGCGGGCACCACACAGCTGCCCGGTCGGTCAGCCGCCTAGACTAGAGTTGCATTTATATCCGCAACCTCGTATCTTCTGATCAACGGCGTTTGCTCATTCGCAACCACCGGCTTCGGCTCGCACGACCACCTCTAGAGCCGCATAAGGAAACAAGAGAGCACCCATGAACGCCAAGCTTTTGGCGCGCTCCGGCGCACCCACTGAGCAGGTCCTGTTCAACGAGAAGGTCCAGCAAGAGGCCCGTGAGGTCATCGCTGAGGCTCACGACCGCAAGCCCACCGGCATCGCCATTGAGCTCGAGGACGGCACGACCATTTCGTTGCCACCCGAGCTCTCGCACGCGCTGGTTTTCGCCCTGCACGGTATGACGCAGGGCAACGTCACCATGCGCGCAATGCCCGAGGAGCTCACCACCTCGACCGCTGCCGGCATCCTCGGGATTTCGCGGCCGACGCTGATGAAGCTGATCGTCTCGAATGAGTTGCCGTCGACCAAGGTTGGCAGCCACCACCGCCTCAGCGTCCACGATGTCCTTGCCCTTCGGGACAAGCGTGAGCAGGCTCGCAGGACCGCGTTCGACGAACTGCGCGAACTCGACGTTGATCTGGACCTCGGCTGAAGGGTCCCCTCAGCGCGTAGCAGGAGAGATAGCCCCGGTCCCCCGCCTCGTCAGCGGGGGAGTGACCGGGGGCTATTCTCATGCATATGGATCTTGTCTTCGTCGATGCGAACGTCCTGTTCAGCCGAACACTTCGCGACTGGACGTTCCTGCTGAGCACCGAGAGCGAGCGGTTCGCCGTGGTGAGCTCGCTGGACTGCATCATCGAAGCCGTCGGCAACATCCGTGAGCGGAACCCAGAGGCCGAAGGCGGCACGATCAGCTACATCCACGACCTCATCGAGCGCTCACTTCACGATGTGGTCCGTGAGTACCCCGGCGGACCGATCGAAGGCATGACGGACGAGAAGGACTGGCACGTCGTCCACGCCGCCACTCAGGCGGGCGCGAAGATCCTGGTCACCGACAATATGGAGGACTTCGCGCCGATCGCCGACTCCCTACCGTTCGACCTCTACACGGCCGACGACCTGTTCATGCTCCTGGCCCACAATGACTCCCCGGCCGTAGAAGCGGTCACGATGCGCCAGGTCCGCTACTGGGTGAATGTTGGCGAACGCTTTGCCGCCGAGGGCAAGCCTGCCCCCAAGAAGCTCGCCCAGGCGCTCCGCGATGCGGGGGCCACTAAGTTCGCCGAGATCATCGACAAGACGCTTCGCAAGCTCAGTGGCAAGAGGCACTCCCCCGACGCCGACACGGTGAACCAAGCCGACGCCCCCGTTCACGCTGCAGCGGATGCGGATCCTGATCCGGACGCCGTGGCAGAGACCGTGCCGTCTCCGGCGTGACCGGGCTGCGCGATCACGCGACGGATCAACCGGACCCTTCATCGCTTGGCCGGGCCTGTTATCGCCGTGCCGTCTCGGGTTGCGCATGACGACCGTGCTCCCCCCTTAGTTGGACTTCTCGAGCTGTGCTCGGCGACGGTGGCCGTGGACATTCATCGGCGATTTCAGCGGGTTCACCGTTGCAACGTGGACGACTCTGAGCGTTCCCAACACCTGCTGAATCTCCCGAGGCTGCGGTGCGTCATCTCCGCTGGCGTTCTGGTTGATTCCGCGTCACCGAGGTCGGCCGACACCCAAGGCCCGTGGACACCTAAGCTGCCCTGCTGCACACCATTCCGGCCGACCTCGATGCATGTGTCGGCGACGGCATGCGCGGCGAGGAGACGATCAGTCAGCGCCGTCCCCCGCAGTCCCGGCGTTCGCGTAGTCGTGCTGCCCGCGCAACACTGGCGGCGAGGGGGGGAGTTCGACAGAGCGCGGCTCGGCGCATGTACAGGGCGCTGATGGCACGCTCGCTGGTATCCGCCGCGGGTTGTAGCCCAACCGTCGCAGAAACTCGACGAGCCTGCGAAACGTAATGTGGGGCGCTCCGGTTCCCACATACTCGACCGCGAGTTCCGCGGAGCGCGCATCTATGTCGTCGAGCAAGATCTGAATCGGGAGGGTGACGGGACGGACGCCGTAGGTGCAGTCGCTCAGAACGGCCCGCTCACCGTCAAACTCCGCGATCTTATCTACATAGAACTTTCCCACTCGGGGAAGCACGACGAACGGACCCACGGTCGCAAGATCTCTCCCCAAGCCCGTAGTCGCTGACTGGACTACGTGATCACGCAACAAGCTCGTGTGGATCCACTGCTCTCCCCCCTCAGCCTTCGGCGAAGACTCGTGCCGAGCAACCGGGACTCGGCCACGGACCACGTCGACACACGAACAGACACTCTGCACGCGAGAAACAGGTCCACTCGCGGCCGTTGCGGGCGTAGTGCTTCCGGGAGTGAGAGAAACGACCTGACTACTCGCTGCAACGCCCGAAAAGCTCCCGCGTGGGAGTTGGCCAACGACATTGATGACCCAGTTCTCTCGTATGCGCTGCCAAAGCTCTCGGTCCCTCTCTCCGGCGAGGGTTCCAGCGGGGAGGACCGCAATGAGCCCTCGGATTGGCCGCACCTTTTCGAGGCAGAGTGCGACGAAGGCGGACGCTGGGGTCGCACGCGAGGTCTCTCCGGCGTACTCAACCGTGACACCACCGTAGCCGCGGAAGGAGAACGGTGGGTTTACGACGACGTAGTCAATGTCCTCCGAACTTGCGCGCTGCCACGCGTGGCTCGCTGAGCGTGAACGCGGGCTCAGCGCATCGGCGAGCGACACCGTCCATTGCGGATGTCGGCATCTCAGACGTTTCACGATCGCGGGGTCGATATCAGCCCCGATCAGCGATGAGGATGGAGCTACCCGCGTGATCGCCTCGAGCAGCGATCCATCCCCCACTGCGGGATCGAAGACTACGAGCGGGGCGCAGGGTTCAACACATGCGGCAAGTTGATCTGCGACGGCCCGAGATGAGAAGTGTTGATCGATCATTCCCGGATCCGCCCCAGCATCTCGATGAATGACGAGACGTCGTAGATGCTCACTCGCCCAGCGCCCGTGGTGCGATCCGCCGATCTGACGGGATGATCGTAGATCAACGTGGTTCCGTCCTCGTCGGTGATCGCCTGTAGCAGGGCCCCGAGTGCATGGGGCTTCGTGCCGATAGGGGCCAGGACGACCTTATTCACTGCCTCGTCAGATCGAAGCTGATCGACCACTAAGTAAGCCTCGAACGCGCAGTTCGCTCGCGCCAGCCGAACGTTCCGGTGCATCGGCGACTTTGAAAGTGATCGCGAGTTCGCGTCGAGAGAGTAGAACGGATACTCCGCTCGGAACCCGGGGAGACCGACGATGGGGAACGTCCGGCGCTCGCCGTACGACATCTCTTCAAGAACGCGCTGGAGTCGGTCGCCCTCGAAGCCAAGAAATGGAACCAGAATCGCTTCCTCGGGCGTCGGCACTGTCAGTTTTGTGAAGCCGGGGAGAGGAGCGGGGCCCCGCGTCCTATCCGAGAGATTGAAACGCAATCGGTCGAGCGGAGACGGGCTGGCTTGATACTTGTCCGGCTCGGCGTAGACGACTTTCATCGTTATGCCTGCGGCTAGCGTTGCCCTTATGAGCACGGCCCAGGTACCAAAGTCGAGACCGGTGATGTCGAGCCAGATCTCCGTCCGATCGTCGAGCGACAGAGCCTCGAGCAAACGCTCGGGCTCGTACAAGGACAACTCCTGTTCGTCGGTCGACGCACTCGACTTGAGAACGACCGACTCCATCGACTCGCGTACAACCCCGATGAATCGCACGCCATGATCTTCCTGGAGTTGGATCCAGTCGGGGTCAAGCTCAGCCCGAACCTCCGCGGGCCGCACCGGGTGAACGTAGACTGCCCCGGCAGGCACTGCGACCCTCGCTCGAACCGTTTCTCGTCGCGGTAGAGGGACCTCGTTAAGCCTCACTGAAGAACTCCGCGAGCACTTCAAGCTGCTCTGGCAACTCCGCGGTCGGATTCCGCGCGTTGCGCCTGAGCAGCTTCGAGATCGTTCCTTGAGGGGTTGGCCCCGCGAGCGCGGCGAGGTCGCGCGCCGCGATACCGAATCGGCGCTTTCGGCGGTAGCTGTATGCGAAGAAGGGTGCGAATAGCGGATGCAGCCGGTAGTCGAACTCCTTCGTCTCGCCTGAGCGAGCGGAGTTCTTGTCACCCGGGAAGCCGATAAGGGCATCGTGCATCACACCCGCCGCCAGCAGCTCCTCGACGTTGCTGCCCCGCTCCAGATGCCATTCGACGCGGAACTGAGTGACCTCTGGCGTGTGACCCTGAGGATACGCCGCCAGCACGCTGAACACACGCCCCAGCGACAACACCATCCGCATCAGCTCGGTTCCTCGCGCGTGAAGGCCGGCCAACTCGAACACCGTCCGCTGCCCGACCTGTTCCGCCGCCTCCGTTTGAAGAGCAGGGGGCACCGGCGAAAGCAGGTCGCCTCCTCCGTCGACATGACGCACCAAAGCTTCGTACACGAGGCTAAGCAAGTATCGGAGATTGCCCTCCGCGATGTGTGTGAGAACAGACCAGCCTGCGTAGTACTTCCTCACACCCGGCCGCCGATCCCGAAGAGTGAACAGCATGGCGAAGGAGTAGTTGTTCAGACGGTTGGACCACTTGGTCGGCTCGGCCAATGCGTCGCGTAGGACCCGCTGCGCCGACTGCGCCTGCGACTGTGCCCAGTACCCGACCAGGCACGCACTAACCAGGGTCATCCGATCGAATTCTGCTAGCAATCCCTCTTCGGTCTCATCCGCCACGAGTTCTGCGCGGATCTCGGCTCGCCTTCGCCCCCCGCCGAGCAATTCAGCCTCTGATTCCAACGGCAGTTCCGGGAATAGGCCCGAGATTGACAAAGGCGACCCCGTCATAGGAATCTGACGCAGCCTGTCCTCGCACACGCTCCACGCGAACTCAGCGAATCCCTGCCGCTGCAGCTCGTCCTCCACGCTGATCTGGATGTAGTCGGCCGGAGTGCTGAGAAACTCGTCAGGGTGGAGGGTCGAGCGGTCACGAATTCCACCTCGCTTGACCCCGACCTTAAAGGTGTACTGGCCGTCGCCTGCATGCTTGATCAAAGTGTTGACGACCCGCTGCTGGTAGCCATTCAGGTTCTCGTACTCATCGAGCGCGAATACGAAGTGATGATCGTGCAATCTGTGGTCGGCATGCAGAGCATCGAGTAGATGACCGATGGGTTTGCCCAGTACGGACAGCTGCAACTCATCGGTCGACCGCGACAAGCGATTCAGACTCGCTTCGAACCGGGCAACGCAGAGACGCGCCTCGCGCGCGAATGACGGGAGATCGTCTGCGCCTGACAGCTCCAGTGACGCCGCTGCGACAGCCAAAGCGTCGGCATCCGTGGTGGGGGTCTCCCCGTAGGTTTCTGTGTACCAATCCACGAATTCAAGTACTTTCAGCACCAGTCGAAGATTCACATAGTGAGCGAACACACGGCCCCACGTAGCGTCGTCAAGCCGATCGCCCGTGAACGCGGTGACGACGCTAGTCTCCACTCGCCAATAGAAGCCGACTGCGTCCCACTCGGCCATGTCCAGCCCAACCAGACTGGCCTGCCCTTCGAACGCGAGCCACCGCAGGGCGGTCGTCTTTCCCGTGCCTCGACCGCCGAACAGGAAGCACACCTGACGCCCTGTGAGCCGGGACCAATACTGAGGTCGCTCGACGGCTGAGAAGATCTGCCCCTCGGCGTAGTTCTCCGCTCGCAGGACACCGATTGTCTCTGACAGAGCCTTCGCGAGATCTTCGTTCATCGATACCTCCTTAGCGGAACCCAGGTCTCACTCGAATGCCAGTAGAGCGGGAGCGTGCAGTCGGGGACGCCGTGGTCGAAACCGATCGTTGCTGCCATGTTTTCGAAGCCCCAGATCTTCTCTGGAGCGATCCCCGCGCGCGCCGAGTACTTGGTGACGAACTCTGGAACTCCCGCACGCAACCCCGTCGCCACGGCGACCGTTTCGGGATGGGCAATGGACGTCCGTGCGTCGAGTACATGGCTTGCGTGCAGCCGAACGCCTGGTGCATCCTCTAGCAGGGCGTCCCGGCCCGTGGAGTTCGCGACTGCGACGACGAAGTAGCAGTCGCAGCCTGTCCGCGTAACTTCCTCACCGAGCGAAGTCGTGCGCCCGCTCGCGACGACAGATTCAGACCACATCTCGAGGAACTGAGTTCCGCTCCCAAGGAAGTCATCCACGATGATGAGCGCAGCCGCCGAGTCTCGCGACGCGAGCGTCTGAACCAGGTCGGCTGGGTTATACATGTTGTTCTGTTCGAACCCCATCCGATCGCGAGCTATCGCCATGAACCGGTGCCCTGAGGCTACGGGGATCACGTCTTCTCCTGCGGGAAAGGTGAGCAGCGCCGACCCGCGAAAAGCCGTCCACCACGCTTCAGGCGCGACCGAGCCCCCGTATGCCGCGCTCGAGATGCTCATGAATGCGCTCACGAACATCTGCTCTGTGAAGCGTGCATTGAAGAAAACGAACGAATCGAGCAGAGACTCTGCGATCGGTAGATCCTCGACGTCGAACTGCGCGAGCCAACCTTCGGGATTGATCTCGGCCCGCTGCGGTGGCCAGAAGTCCAGATCGGAAAACGTCTGCCGAGTCGCCAAGAGCCCGTTCGTCGCCATAACCCAGTCCACCCCGTTAGCCCTGACTGCACCATAATGCATCGGCGCCGGCCTACCCGCGAACTCGACTTGCGCCATCCCCAAGCTGGCGCACGATGTACCAAGCCTCAACCCCGCATGGGCCTCGGCCCGCGGTGGTGACGGCGAGTCAGCCTCACGTGCTCCGACGGCGCCTGCCACCGTCGTCATCGAATCGCCCCATGAGATGACTCGTGGGGCGATGACCTACTGCTCCAGTTACGCAGTCGTGTCCTCATCCGTGACCATAGCGGCGACGCGTTCGACGGGGCACAGCGGGTATCCCCAGTCGGCGAGGGTGCGCAGGTACCAGGCGGTGTCCGGGCTGGGCGAGCGCCAGGTCTGACGGCTCGTGTTCTGCTCGATACCGCCGAGCACGACGGCGAGGGTGACATGCACCGCTCGGTTCGGGTGCTCGGTGAGGTACTCGGCGACCTGATCACCGAAGCCAGCGTCCTCGATACCGAGAAGCGCCTTCGCGGTCGATGAGCCGCAGGTGAGGCCATCGGCGACCTTCCATCGAGCCGTGGTGAGGGCTTCGGCGATCACGGTCTGCGCGTTCTTCGGGGTGGTCTTTCGGGCGAGGAACTGGGTGAGCCATTCCCGGCGCACCCTCTCGGCGGCATCCCACTCCTTGTTGTTGGCGATCAGCTCCTTTCGCTCCGCCTTCTGCTC
>CAZBDE010000101.1:0-389 GCA_964490415.1 uncultured Pseudoxanthomonas sp.
CGAGACGCCTTCGTTGCGGAAGTTGCGGTTGATCTCGAATACACGCTCGAAGCCGCCGACCACCAGGCGCTTCAAATAGAGCTCGGGCGCGATGCGCAGATAAAACGGGATGTCGAGCGCATTGTGATGGGTCTTGAACGGCCGCGCCGTGGCGCCGCCCGGCAGCGCCTGCATCATCGGCGTCTCGACTTCGAGGAAGTCGCGCGCGTCCAGCCACGCACGCATGGCGCGGATGATCTTCGAGCGCTTGATGAACACCTCGCGCGATTCCGGGGTAACGATCAGGTCGACGTAGCGCTGGCGGTAGCGCTGCTCGACGTCGGCCAGGCCGTGCCACTTGTCCGGCAGCGGCCGCAGCGACTTGGTCAAGAGGCGCAGCGAAGTGGCCT
>CAZBDE010000101.1:399-9254 GCA_964490415.1 uncultured Pseudoxanthomonas sp.
GTCGCCCACGTCCCAACCCTTGAACGCGGTGTAGGCATCGCCCAGGGCGTTGCCCTGCAGGAACAGCTGGATGCGGCCGGACTCGTCCTGGATCTGGGCGAAGCTGGCCTTGCCCATCACCCGCTTGGCCATCAGCCGGCCGGCCATCTTCACCCGGCGGCCGTCGCCCTCCAGCGCCTCGGCGGTCCACTTCTCCGCATCGGCGTATTCGGCCTGCAGCTGGCCGGCGAACTGCTCGCGGCGGAAATCGTTGGGATAGGCGATGCCCTGCTCGCGCAACGCCTTGAGTTTCGCGCGACGCTCGGCGATCAGGCTGTTCTCGTCGACGGGCGTGGGCGTGGCGGTGTGGTCGGTCATGGCGGTGATTTCGATAACGTGGGGAAGATTCTGGTAGAGCCGAGCTTGCTCGGCTGCTCTCGATCGGGAAAACCGCAGCGGAGCAAGCTCCGCTCTACGCAGGGCAAGGCGAGGCGTTTACGCGTCGATGCGTTTGGAGCCGACCTCCAGGCCGGACTTGAGGCTGGCCTCGACGAATTCGTCCAGGTCGCCGTCGAGCACCTTCTGGGTGTCGGTGCGCTCGATGCCGGTGCGCAGGTCCTTGATGCGGCTCTGGTCGAGCACGTAGTTGCGGATCTGGCTGCCCCAGCCGATGTCGGACTTGGTGGCCTCCACCGCGTCGCGCTCGGCGTTGCGCTTCTGGATCTCCATCTCGTACAGCTTCGCGGCCAGCATCTTCATCGCGCGGTCGCGGTTGGCGTGCTGGCTGCGCTCGGTCTGGCAGGCGACCACGATCCCGCTCGGCACGTGGGTGATGCGCACCGCGGACTCGGTCTTGTTGACGTGCTGGCCGCCGGCGCCGGACGAGCGGTAGACGTCGGTCTTGAGGTCGGCCGGGTTGATCTCGATGTCGATGTTGTCGTCGACTTCCGGCGACACGAACACCGAGGTGAAGCTGGTGTGGCGGCGGTTGTCCGAATCGAACGGCGACTTGCGCACCAGCCGGTGCACGCCGGTCTCGGTCTTGAGCCAGCCGTAGGCGAAGTCGCCTTCCACGCGTAGGGTGGCGGACTTGATGCCGGCGACGTCGCCGCCGCTGGCTTCCATCAGCTCGGTCTTCCAGCCGCGCGACTCGCACCAGCGCAGGTACATGCGCAGCAGGATCTCGGCCCAGTCCTGGGCCTCGGTGCCGCCGGCGCCGGCCTGGATGTCGACGAAGGCGTTGGACGCGTCCATCTTGCCGGAGAACATGCGCTGGAATTCCAGCGCCTCGATGTGCTTCTCGAAGCGGTCGACGTCGGCGACCACCGCCAGCGCGGTGTCCTCGTCCTGCTCGCTCTCGGCCAGTTCCAGCAGTTCGCTGGAACCTTCAAGGCCTTCCAGCACCGAGGCGATGCCGCCGACGGTCTTCTCGAGCATGGCGCGCTCGCGGCCCAGCCCCTGGGCGCGTTCCGGATCGTCCCAGACGTTGGGCAGCTCCAGCTCGCGGTTCACTTCTTCCAGACGCTCCTTCCTGGCGTCGTAGTCAAAGATACCCCCGAAGCGAAACCACCCGGCCGGTGAGGTCGGCGATGCGCTGGCGGACGGGATTGAGCTCGATCATGGCTGAGAGGGGCAGGCTTGAAACGGCCGCAGATTCTAGCAGGGATGCCCTGTCGCAGAGCGGGGCTCGCCCCGCTGCTCCCGCACGGGATCCCGTTCCGCCGGACCTGGGCAGCCGGGCAAGCCCGGCGCTACGGGATCGCATCGGTCAGGGCCTGACGCTGCCGTTGTCTTCCTGCAGTTCGGGCTTGAACGGCACGTCCGGCGGCGGCCGGCCGTCGGTCGGCTGCTCGTTGAGATCGGGGTCGGTGATGCCGCAGCCGCCGCCGAGCTGCAGCAGCGAGATCACGCAGTCGATCTTCTTGCTGGTGCCGGGGATCGGGATGGCCACCGACTTGATGCCCTTGCGCACCCAGTCGGCCAGCAGCGATTCGTTCGGCACCCAGTAGCGGTCGAAGCTGGTCGGCTCGTAGTCGTAGGGCGGGCGCTTGAGCCAGGTGCCGGACTCGGCCAGGCGCGCGCGGGTCCAGCTGTCGTTCTCGCCGCCCGGCGCACCGCGATCGGCGGTGCCCTGGCCCGGCTCACCCGTGCCCGCACCCGGCCCGGTGCCGGGACCGGTGCCGCCGCCGTCGCCCGGCAGGCGGATCCGGCCCTGGCCGTCGTACAGGCCCGGCGCGCCGCCGGGACGCGGGTCGCCGCTGCGTGCCTGGCCCCAGTCGTCGCCGGCGCGCGGGCTTTCCCAGCCGCTGCTGGCACCGGGACGAGTCGTGGCGGTGCCGCCGGGCACACCCGGCGTGGCGGTGGGACTGGCGCCCGGCGTACTGCCCGCCGCGGCACTGTCCGCGGAAGCCTGCCCGGTCGAAGGCGTGGCCGACGGCGCGGTGCCGCCCGGCGCGATGGACGGCTGCGCGGCCGCCGGGGCACCCGGGGGCGCCAGCGAAGGCATCGCCACCTCGCGCTGCCGCACGCTGGCTTCCGGCGCACCCGGCAGGCGCGGCACCACCTGCGGCGCCTGCACCGTCACCGGTTTGACCTCGACCTCCGGCAGGGGCTCGTCGACTTCGCGCGTGCGCAGTTCGACCTCGCGCGGCCGGCGCAGCGGGACGTCGACCGGGCGCACCTGCGGCGCGGCCACCACCGGCGCCTCGACCACGACCACTTCGCGTTCGCGCAGCTGCGGCTCGGCCGGGGCAGGCAGCGCCGGGATCGCGCGCGGCGTGGTCGGCGGCAGCACGTAATCGATCGTCGGCTGTTCGACTTCAGTGACCTGGACCGGCTGCTCGGCCACCGGCTGCGGCGGCTGCTCCGGCTCGGGCACCTCGCGTACCGCGACCTCGGGCAACGGCGGCGAGGGCGGCACGGGTGCCACCGGGGCCAGTTCGATCCGCGGCAGCGGCGGCACCTCGGGCATCGCGGCACGGGCGCCTTCCACCGCCTCGGCCGCCGCCGGCGCAGCCGGGGCCGCCGGCGGCGCGGGGTCACCGGCCGCTGCTTCGGACGGCGGCCCGTCCGCTTCGGACCGCGGCGTGCCCGGATCGCCCGCGCCGATGAAACCGACCTCGATGCGTTCGCCGCCACCGCCGGCGTCCGGCGGCGGCGGCCGGGCCAGCGACTGCATCCACGCCACCCAGGCCAGGAACGCGATGAACAGCAGGTGCAGCACCAGGCTGC
The DNA here is from genome assembly GCA_964490415.1 of uncultured Pseudoxanthomonas sp. Classification (GTDB taxonomy): domain Bacteria; phylum Pseudomonadota; class Gammaproteobacteria; order Xanthomonadales; family Xanthomonadaceae; genus Pseudoxanthomonas. The sequence goes on from CAZBDE010000101.1 coordinate 3,610, forward strand.
CGATCCCCGAGCCGATGCGCAGCGGCCGCTCGTCGCGCGGCGGAGGCAGCCAGCCCTGGCGGAACAGGGAGAAGAACGCCGGCCACGTTGCCAGCTCCTCGCCACGCGGGAACGGCGCCGGCGGGCGCTGCGCGACCAGCCCGGCCAGCGCGCCCGGCGAAACATGCGGACGCGCCTGCGGCTGCGGCTGCGCGCGCATCCACAGCGCCCAGCCGTAAGGCATGCCGGTGGAACGTTCGACGGGAGTACGCGGCGCGGCGCGTGCGATCAGCGCCTGGATGATTTCCGCCGCGCGCGTCACCGCCGGCGCCGCGTCAGGCCACGTTTCCGCGCGGCATGTACGGCGCCTGCCCGGTGTCGTGGTCGGTGGCGTCGCGCACCGCGGTCACCCCAGGCACACGGGCGATCAGGGTCTTCTCGATGCCCTGCTTCAGGGTCACGTCGGCCATGCCGCACCCGTGGCAGCCGCCGCCGAAGCGCAGCAGCACCACGCCTTCGGCCGAGACTTCCTGCACGGTGGCGCGGCCGCCATGCGAGGCCAGCTGCGGGTTGACCTCGTTCTCCATCACCCAGCGCACGCGTTCGACCAGCGAAGCCGATTCCGCCGGCGCCTCGCCCTTGATCTTCGGCGCGCGGATGGTGAGCTGCGCGCTGGTGCCCTGGTAGACGTAGTCGATTTCGGCGCCATCGAGCCAGGCCACGCTGTCGGCGGCCACGTACAGGGTGAAGCCCTCGCAGTCCACCGCCCATTCGTCGCCGGCCAGCTCCGCCGGTTCGGTGAACTCCAGGCGCGCGTCGGCGCGCGAAGTGCCCGGGTCCACGGCGCTCAGGCGCACGCCCAGGCCGGGGATGGCCTCGCGTTCGACCAGTTTGCGGAAGTGCGCCTGCGCGCTGTCGGAGATGTTGATCATGCGGGTATTCTAGCCGCGTCCCGGCGCTGTCCAGCAGCGGCCGGCCGGACCGTTCAGCCAGGCACGACGGAGGCTCCCATGACCGACCTCATCCCGCTGGCGCAGGCGCACTGCCTGCCCCGCAAGGGCCACGAACACCGGCTCGGGCAAGCGCGCGTGGCCGAGCTGCTGCCGCAGGTGCCGGGCTGGGAGCTGGCCGAGGACGGCCGCGCCCTGGTGCGCACGTTCCGTTTCAAGGATTACCACCGGACCCTGGCCTTCGTGAACGCGCTGGCCTGGATCGCCCACCGCGAGGACCACCACCCGGATCTGGGCGTGCACTACGACCGGTGCGTGGTGCGTTTCTCCACCCATGACGTCGACGGCCTGAGCGAGAACGACTTCATCTGCGCGGCCCGCGCCGCGGCCCTGCTGGAGGACTGACCATGAACCGGCATTTCCCCGCCCTGCTCCCCGCCGCCCTCCTCGCCACCGCGATCGCCGGCTGCGGCGGCTCTACGCCCCCGGCCGAACCGGTGCCGCCGCCGACCCCGGTCGCGGCGATCGACACCCCGCCGCCGCAGTACCCGATCGAGCTGGCCTGCGCCGGCATCGGCGGGCAGACCGTGCTCGACGTCGAGGTCGGTCCCGAGGGCATCCCGACGGCGATCGGCCAGGTCAGCGGCAGCGGCAACGACCAGCTCGACCAGCTGGCCAGGGACGCGGTGCAGGGCTGGAAGTTCCGCCCGGCCACCCGCGCCGGCCAACCGGTGGCGCAGGGCATCCGGGTACCGGTGAGCTTCACCCCGCCGGCGGTCCGGCCGGACGCCTGCTTCGCCCTCGACGCCGGCCGCGCGCCGGCGAATTGACGCCGGCGCTCAGGGACGAGACCCCCCAACATGCTCGAACCGACGACTTCGGCGGTCCTGGTCGCCCTCGGGGTGACCCTGGCCGCGGGCCTGGCCACGGGCCTGGGCAGCCTGCTGGTGATCTTCGCCAAGGGGCCGAACCCGCGCCTGCTCGCCTTCGGCCTGGCCTTCGCCGGCGGCGCGATGGTCTATGTGTCGCTGACCGAGATCTTCACCAAGTCGGTGGTGTCCTTCACCCATGCCTTCGACGCGCGGCTGGGTTTCACCTACGCCACCTTCGCGTTCCTGGCCGGGCTGCTGCTGATCATGGTGATCGACATGCTGGTGCCCAACCCGCATGACACGCTGACCGCGGACGATCCGTCGCTGCGCGAGCACAACCGCGAATACATCCGCCGGGTGGGGCTGATGACGGCGATCGCGATCACCGCGCACAACTTCCCGGAGGGCCTGGCGACGTTCTTCGCGACGCTGGAAAACCCGGCCGTGGGCCTGCCGCTGGCCTTCGCGATCGCGATCCACAACATCCCAGAGGGCATCGCGATCGCGGTGCCGGTCTACTACGCCACGCACAACAAGACCTATGCCTTCATCGCCAGCCTGCTCTCGGGCCTGGCCGAGCCGGTGGGCGCGATCATCGGCTTCATGCTGCTGGCCCGCTACCTCAACGAGGCGGTGTTCGGCGCCGTATTCGGCATCATCGCCGGGGTGATGGTGTTCCTCGCCATCGACGAGCTGCTTCCCGCCGCCAAACGCTACGCCAAGGGCCACGAGACGGTCTACGGCCTGGTCAGCGGCATGGGCGTGCTCGCCCTGAGCCTGGTGATGTTCAAGTGGTGAGCCGCGCGGGCTGAAGCCCGCGGGTGTTGCTCGCTCAGCGACGACACCTACAGACGCAACGGCAGAAGACGCTGGCTTCGGAGGGAGTCCGCCGTTGCAGCGGGATATGGCCCATGCGATGGCGGACTCCCTCCGGAGCCGACAAACTCCACCGCCGTTGTTCCCAATTGCAGTCGCAGTCGCCTAGTCCAACCGGTCCAGCACTTCGCGCAGCTCCGGCGCCAGCGGCGCGCTGATCGTGTATGGCGTGCGCCCCGCGTCGAGCGCGAACTCCAGCGACGCCGCATGCAGGAACAGCCGGCGCAGTCCCGCCTTGTCGCGCAACCGGCGGTTGGCCTCCTCGTCCCCGTACTTGTCGTCGCCCGCCACCGGATGCCCGATGTGCAGCGCATGCACCCGGATCTGGTGCGTGCGGCCCGTGTCGATCCGCACCTCGCAGTACGACTGCCCCCCGCGCCGCTCCAGCAGCCTGAAATGGCTCAGCGACGCCTTGCCCGCCCGGTCCACCTGTACGTGCCGCTCCCCGCCCTGGCGCAGGCCCACGTGCAGCGGCGCGTCCACGCTCATCGTCCCGTCGGGCATCCGCCCGGCGAGCAGGGTCAGGTAGCGCTTGCGGATACCGCCGCCCGCCCCGCCCTCGCGCATCAACGCCTGCAGCTCGGACAGCGCCGAACGCTTCTTGGCGATCACCAGCACCCCGGAGGTATCCCGGTCCAGCCGGTGCGCCAGCTCCAGCGTCTGCCCCGGACGCAACGCGCGCAGGGTCTCGATCGCCCCGAAGCTGATCCCGCTGCCGCCGTGGCTGGCCACCCCGGAGGGCTTGTCCAGCGCAAGCAGCCGCGCATCCTCGAACACGATGGACGCCTCGACCCGCTGCAGCAGCCCCGGCGCCGGCGTGCCCCGCTCGGCCTCGCCCTCGAGCCGCAGCGGCGGGATCCGCACCTCGTCCCCGGCCACCAGCTTGCGCTCGGCCTTGGCCCGGCCGCCGTTCACCCGGACCTGGCCGCTGCGGACAAGCTTGTAGACCAGGCTGCGCGGCGCGCCCTTGAGCTGGCCGAGCAGGAAGTTGTCCAGGCGCTGTCCGTCGCGGTCGTCCGGCACCTTCACGGTGCGGGCGGCCACCCGGCTGGGGGCGGTTTCGGTCATGGGGCAGGGGGGCAATTAATCTGTTAGACTCGGCCGGCGATGTAAGGGTTTGATTCCGCTGGAAGAAGTTGCAGGGCCAGAAGCCCGGGCTTCCCGCGATCCCGGCACAGTGCGCGGCCACCGCTCCCGGAGCGGCCATGTTAGCGGCTTGCAGGCAGACCCGGCCATGGCCCGGTGGGTCAGAGCACCGGATGCTGAACATGTCCCGCGCGGCCCAGGCCGCCGGCCCGCACCACCATTCCAAGAAACACAGCAAAGCGCTCCCGCGGTCCGCCGTGGTGTTGCAGCGCTGGAAACCAGGATCCGTCCCGACGCGCCTGCGCGAAGGGATGGCGAAACCCGCCCCACGCCTCCCACTACCCCCGGGAGGCCGGCCGGGATTCCAGAGAGCGAACGCCCGGCGTTCCGCGCGTGAGAGCGCGCGAGGAACGCCACAATGAAGCGAATGTTGATCAATGCCACGCAGGCCGAAGAACTGCGCGTGGCCATCGTCGACGGCCAGACCCTGTACGACATCGACATCGAACAGCCGTCGAAGGAACAGAAGAAGTCCAACATCTACAAGGGCCGCATCACCCGGCTCGAACCCTCCCTCGAGGCCGCCTTCGTCGAGTACGGCGCGGAACGCCACGGCTTCCTGCCGCTGAAGGAGATCTCCCGCGACTACTTCCAGAGCGGCGTCGACCCGAACAAGGCCGGCATCCGCGAGCTGCTGCGCGAAGGCCAGGAAGTGGTCGTGCAGATCGACAAGGACGAGCGCGGCAACAAGGGCGCGGCCCTGACCACGTTCATCTCGCTGGCCGGCCGCTACATGGTGCTGATGCCCAACTCGCCGACCGCCGGCGGCGTCTCGCGCCGGATCGAGGGCGAGGACCGCGCCGAGCTCAAGCGCGCCATGGACGCGCTGACCATCCCCGACGACATGGGCGTCATCATCCGCACCGCCGGCGTCGGCCGCGACGCCGAAGAGCTGCAGTGGGACCTCGACTACCTGCTGAGCATCTGGAAGGCGATCGCCGACGCCGCCCTGAGCAAGCCCTCGCCCTTCCTGATCTACCAGGAATCGCGCCTGATCACCCGCGCCCTGCGCGACTACATGCGCGCCGACATCGGCGAGATCCTGATCGACACCGCGGAGATGTACGCCGAGGCGCGCGACTTCGTCGAGCAGGTGATGCCGCACAACCTGCGCAAGCTCAAGCACTACACCGACGACGTCCCGCTGTTCAACCGCTACCAGATCGAGTCGCAGATCGAGAGCGCCTACGAGCGCACCGTGCGCCTGCCCTCCGGCGGCGCGCTGGTGATCGACCAGACCGAGGCGCTGACCGCGATCGACGTCAACTCCGCGCGCGCCACCAAGGGCAGCGACATCGAGGAAACCGCGTTCAACACCAACCTGGAAGCCGCCGACGAAGTGGCCCGCCAGATGCGCCTGCGCGACCTCGGCGGCCTGGTGGTGATCGACTTCATCGACATGGACTCGGGCAAGCACCAGCGCGAGGTCGAGGGCAAGCTGCAGAACGCGCTCAAGTACGACCGCGCGCGCGTGCAGCTCGGCCGCATCTCCAAGTTCGGCCTGCTGGAAATGTCGCGCCAGCGCCTGCGCGCCGGCGTGATCGCCGGCTCCACCGTCACCTGCCCGCATTGCGCGGGGGTCGGCCTGGTGCGCTCCATCGAATCCACCGCCCTGCGCGTGTTGCGCGGCTTGGAGGAGGAAGGCGAGAAGAACCGCGCCGCCGCCGTGACGGTGCGCATCGCCAACGATGTCGCCATCTATGTGCTGAACCAGAAGCGCCACGAACTCAGCCGCATCGAGGCCGAGCATGGCATGGAAATCTTCTTCGATCCCAAGGAGGGCCTGGCCGCCGGCACCTTCGAACTGGAACGCACCAAGCAG
>CAZBDE010000102.1:0-9230 GCA_964490415.1 uncultured Pseudoxanthomonas sp.
CCGGTTTTACCCGCTTTGCCCGCTTTACCCGCTTTGCCCGCTTTGCCCCCCGGCTCTCAAAACGACAACGCCTCCCGGAGGAGGCGCAGTCTGGAAGAAGGCATTCTCCACCATGCCGATGCGGCGAAACGACCTTGAACCCGAGGTCCAAGTGGGAACGCTTGGGGACTTTCGGGCTTCCCGCTGCATGGCGGACTTGCACACCCGGTCCCGTCGCATCCCCGGTGTCGTTTTTAAGGGACAAGGCGAATGTTTTGCCAGCTGTCGCACACGGCAGAGAACGCAGGTGGATTATAGCGCCCGTGCCGGGACTGCCTAGCCCATCCAGCGCTGTCTTCGAAGGAATCGGCAATGCGCGGTTCAGAGACGCAAGACGCCGCCTATGGATACCGCGCATTCAGGCGGTTCTGGCGCCGAGCAGGCCGTCCAGGCGCCGGTTCAGCGCATCCAGCGTGCCGGCCAGTTCGCGCTGCTGCGCTTCGCGCTCCTGGCGCAGCTGCTGCACTTCGTGGGCCAGGTTGAGCGCCGCCAGCACTGCGATGCGGTCGACCGCGACCATGCGGTTGTTGCCGCGCAGTTCGCGCATGCGCGCATCGAGCAGCCGCGCGGCGGCGACCAGGCCGTCGCGCTCGTCGGCCGTGACGCCGACGGTGTACTCGCGGTCGAGGACGCGGACGCTGACCGGTTCGCTGCCGCCGCTCATGTGTGCTGCTCCAGGGACTTCAGCCGCGCGATCATCGCTTCCACCCGCGAGCGCGCCTGCTCGTTCTTGTTGAGCAGCTGGGCGCGCTCGCCGAACAGCTGTTCCTGCTGCTGGCGCAGGCTGCGGTTCTCGTCGGCCAGGCGCTGGCAGCGTTCGGCCAGCGCTTCGACCCGCGCGGCGAGGGCGCGGAACTGGGCGAGGGCGTCGGCGGAAGGGTCCATGGCGGCCACGATAGGCAGCGGCCGGCGACCCGGTCAAGCGGGCATGGCGAGCGGCCGGGCCAGGAACGCCAGGCATTCGTCGCGTTCCATCGCCGCGGCGATGTAGTGGCCCTGGACCTCGTCGCAGCCGTGGTCGCGCAGGAACTGCAGCTGGCCGGCGGTCTCCACGCCTTCGGCCACCACGGTCAGGGCCAGCGAATGGCCCATCGCAATCACGGTGCTGGTGATGGCTTCGTCGTCCGGGTCGCGGGTCAGGTCGCCGACGAACTCCTGGTCGATCTTCAGCGTGGTCAGCGGCAGCCGCTTCAGGTAGGCCAGCGAGGAATAGCCGGTGCCGAAGTCGTCCACCGCCACGCCCACGCCGAGGGCGCGGCAGGCATGCAGCACGCTGGCGCTGCGGCCGACGTTGGCCATGATCGCGCTCTCGGTCAGCTCCAGCTCCAGCTGGCCGGAGGCCACGCCGGTCTCGGCGAGGATCCGCGCCAGGGTCGAGGCCAGGTCGCCGCGCAGCAGCTGGATCGCCGAGACATTGACCGACATCTGCATCCAGTCCAGCCCGGCCTCGTGCCACTCGCGCAGGGTGGTGCAGGCTTCCTTGAGCACCCATTCGCCGATCTCCAGGATCAGCCCGGTGTCCTCGGCCAGCGGGATGAACTGGTCCGGCGGGATCGTGCCGAACTCCGGGTTGCGCCAGCGCAGCAGCGCCTCGGCGCCGACCACGCGGTGCTGGTGCAGCGAATAGCGTGGCTGGTAGACCAGGGCCAGCTCGCCGCGCTCGACCACGCGGCGCAGCAGGCCGGCGAGTGTGGCGCGGCGGCGGGTGGCCTCGTCCATGCTCGCCGAGTACACCTGCCAGGTGCGACGGCCGGCGGCCTTGGCCTGGTACATGGCGGTGTCGGCGTGCTTGAGCAGTTCGGTCGGCACGTGGGCGTGGTCGGGGAACAGGCTGATGCCGATCGAGGGCGAGACGGTGATCTCGTGGTGTTCGTCCAGCACCAGCGGCAGGGAGAAGGCCTCGATCACCCGGCGCGCGACCTGTTCGGCCTCGTCCGGCGCGTCCAGGCCTTCCAGCACCACGGTGAACTCGTCGCCGCCCAGCCGCGCCACGGTGTGCTGCGGCCCGACCGCATGCTGCACGCGTTCGGCGGCCGCGCGCAGGACCCGGTCGCCGGTGGCGTGGCCGAGCGAGTCGTTGACGTCCTTGAAGCGGTCCAGGTCCAGGAACAGCACCGCCACGTGGCCGCCCTCCCGGCGCGCGCGCACGATCGCCCGGGCCAGGCGCTCGGACAGCAGCGAGCGGTTGGGCAGGCTGGTCAGCGCGTCGTAGTTGGCCAGGTAGCGCAGTTCCTGCTCGGCGCGCTTCTGCTCGGTGATGTCGCTGAGCACCACGACGTGGAAGTTGACCTCGCCACTGCCGTCATGGATGCCGTTGTGCTTGACGTGGCAGAGGATCTCCTCGCCGTCGCGGCGGGTCATCCAGACGTTGCCCTGCCAGTGCTGGCGGCCCAGGTCCTGGCGCAGGGAGCCGCCGCGGCCGTCGGAATCGCTGTCGAGCATGGTGAACGGCCGGCCCAGCGCCTCCACGTCGTTGTAGCCGGTGATCTGGCTGAAGGCCGGGTTGACCGCGACGAAGTGCATCTCGCGGTCCAGCACCGCCACCGCCTCGCTCATGCTGCGCAGCACTTCGCTGGCGATGCGCCGCTCGGCGTCGGCGTGGCGGTTGGCGGTGGTGTCGCGCGCAGTGCCGGCCAGGCGGCGCGGCCGTCCCAGCGCGTCGCGCTCGACGGTGCGGCCGTGCACGCGCATCCAGATCCAGTTGCCCTCGCCGTCCGCGTCGACCCGGTGTTCGGAGTTGAACAGCGGTTCTTCGCCGCGCAGGTGCGCGCGCAGGCGCCTGCGCAGGCCGGCGCGGTCGTGCGGATGGACCAGCGGCAGCACGGCCTGGCGGCTGGTCACGCTCAGGCCGAGTTCGCCATCGGCCTCGTCGGCATGCAGCAGGTGCAGTTCGCGGCGCTCGAGGTCGAAATCCCAGAACTGTTCGCCCGAGCCCCACAGGGCGACGGTCAGGTGTTCCTCGCGCGCCTGCAGCGCTTCGTGCTGGCGCTGGTGGCTGCCGCGCCAGCGCCAGCTCATCAGCAGCACCGCGAGCAGCAGCGCACAGGCGACGGCCATGAGCGCGGCGGTCATGCCCGCGCCTCCTGGCGGGGTCGTGCCTGGCGGTATCGCGCAGCGACGTCGGACGGCATGGTTGACCGGCAGGGTGGGCGATCTTCACGAGTGTAGGCATGGCGGGGGAACCTTCACAAGCGGTCGCCGCGGGCCGGTTGCTACACTTCGCGTGCTATCCGTCCGCCGAGTCCGCCATCGCCATGACCCCGTTGCCCCCGATCGAGGAAGTCGCCGAAGCCAGCCGCGCGCTCGGGCTGGGTGCCAGCGCCGCCGAGCTGCACGGGAGCCTGTGCGGCTGGCTGGCCGGCGGCGGCGAGGACACGCCGGCCTGGCCGGCACGGGTGCTGGCCGACGCCGCCGCGCCGGTGCCGGCGCCGGGCGATGCGCTGGACCGGTTGCGCCAGGCCTCGGTCGCGCAGCTGGGCGATGGCGAGTTTTCCTTCGAATTGCTGCTGGGCGACGAGGGCATGCCGCTGCGGCAACGGGCGCAGGCGCTGTTCGACTGGTGCCGCAGCTTCCTCGGCGGCTTCGGCCTGGCCGCGGGCGCGCAGCCGCCGCTGTCGGAGGAAGGTACCGAGGCCCTGCAGGACCTGGCCCGCCTGGCCGGGGCCAGCGTGCAGGACATCGACGAGGACGAGGAAGAGGACGAGGCGGCGCTGTCGGAACTCGAGGAGTTCGTCCGCGTCGCCGCGCTGCTGCTGCATGGCGACTGCGTGCTCGGCCCGCGCCACCGCCGCACCTTGAACTGACATGCTGCGTTCGCACACCGGCATTTCCGCGGGCGAGTACGCCCGCCGCCGCCGCCAGCTGATGCGCATGGCCGGCGGGGACGCGATCCTGGTCCTGCCCGCCGCGCCGGTGCGCGTGCGCAGCCACGACACCCACTATCCGTACCGCCAGGATTCGGACTTCTGGTACCTGTGCGGCTTCCCGGAACCGGAGGCGGTGCTGGTGCTGGTGCCGGGCCGCAAGCATGGCGAGGCGCTGCTGTTCTGCCGCGAGCGCGATCCCGAGCGCGAAGGCTGGGACGGCCCGCGCGCCGGCCAGGAGGGCGCGGTCGCGGACTACGGCATGGACGATGCCTATCCGATCGACGACCTGGACGAGATCCTGCCCGGGCTGCTGGAAGGCCGCTCGCGGGTCTACTACCACTTCGGCCGCGACGCCGAGTTCGACCTGAAGCTGATCGGCTGGGTCAACCGGGTGCGCGCGCAGGTGCGCCACGGCGCGCAGCCGCCGCACGAGTTCCTCGAGCTGGGCCACCTGCTGCACGAGCAGCGGCTGTTCAAATCGAAGGACGAGATCCGGCTGATGGAGAAGGCCGCGGCGATCAGCGTCCGCGCCCACCAGGCGGCGATGCGCGCGGCCCGGCCGGGCATCCACGAGTACGAGCTGCAGGCCGAGGTGGAGCGGGTGTTCCGCGCCGCCGACGCGTGCCCGGCCTACGCCAGCATCGTCGGTGCCGGGGCCAATGGCTGCGTGCTGCATTACGTCGCCAACACGGCCAGGGCCGGGGACGGCGACCTGGTGCTGATCGATGCCGGCGCGGAGTACCGCAACTACGCGGCCGACATCACCCGCACCTTCCCGGTGAACGGGCGCTTCTCGAAGGAGCAGCGGGCGCTGCACGACCTGGTCGGCGCGGCGCAGGCGGCGGCGCTGGCCTGCGCGCGGCCGGGCGTGCCGTTCGCGGCGATGCACGACGCGGCGGTGGAGACGCTGACCGCGGGCCTGGTCGGGCTGGGGCTGCTCAAGGGCGGGGTGGAGAAGAACATCGCCGGCGACGGCTACAAGCGTTTCTACCGGCACAAGAGCGGGCACTGGCTGGGCCTGGACGTGCACGACGTGGGCGACTACCGGATCGACGGCGAGTCGCGGCTGCTGGAACCGGGCATGGTGCTGACCCTCGAGCCGGGGCTGTACGTGGGCGCGGACGAGAAGTCGGTGCCGGCGAAGTGGCGGGGGATCGGCATCCGCACCGAGGACGACGTGCTCATCACCGCCGACGGCCACCGTGTGCTGACCGCGGGGCTGGCGCGCTCGGCCGACGAGATCGAAGCGTTCATGGCGGGCGGGTAGCGACGGGGCTGACGGCCGACAGCAGGCAACCGCCGCAGCAAAGGCGACGGGGTGGGTCGTCGCTCTCCATCCCGGCGCCCCCGCTCTTGTAGGAGCTCCCTTCAGGGGCGACGCGAGGTCGTGAGTGGTGTTGCGTTGAACGCGCAGTCTCCGGATGAGACGCGTTGAACGTTGCTGCGTTCCGGCGGACTCGCCCCGGAGCCCGGCCCACCGCGCCGCCGTTATTCCCCTCCGCCCCTGAACACCCGCCGGCCGCCAGGCCCTCCCCCCTTGAAATACCTGCCTAGGCATCTATATCCTACGCACCCATGGCCTCCAACGATCCCCGCGAAAGCCTCGGCTACCTGGTGACGGACCTCAGCCGCCTGTTCGGCCGCGTGTTCGACCGCCGCGTCGCCCACCTGGACCTGACCCGCGCGCAGTGGCGCACGCTCAAGCGCCTGGCCCATACCGAAGGCGTCACCCAGGTCGAACTGGCCGAGCAGCTCGACATGGAACCGATCGCCGTCGGGCGGGTCATCGACCGGCTGCAGAAGGCCGGCTTCGTCGAGCGCCGCGCCGATCCCGCCGACCGCCGCGTCTGGCGCCTGTACCTGTTGCCGCAGTCGGCGCAGGTCACCGGCGAAGTCGAAGGCGTGTCCCGGACGCTGCGCAGGGAAGCGATGGCCGGCATCAGTGCCGCCGAACTGGCGGCCACGCTCGACGTGCTCGACCGCGTGCGCGGGAACCTCACCCAGCTCGACCGCGCAGGCCGCGGCGAATCATCCCCGAAGAGTTGATCCCCCCATGACCAGCAAGTCCGACAATGCCGCCGCCGCGGCTCCGGTTCCCGCGCGCAAGCGCCGCGTGCCCCTGTGGCTGTGGGTCGCCGGGCCGCTCGCCGTGGGCGGTTTCTTCGGCTGGCAGTGGTACCAGTCCACGCGCGCGATCGGCACCGACAACGCCTACGTCAAGGCCGAACGCATCCTCGTCGCGCCGCAGGTCGGTGGCCGCGTGGTCGAAGTGGCCGTGGGCCAGAACCAGGCGGTGAAGCAGGGCGACCTGCTGTTCCGCATCGATACCCGGCCGCTGCAGATCGCCGTGGCGCAGAACGAGGCGCTGCTGGCGCACATGGCCAACGCCGCCGACGCCAGCCGGGCCAAGGTCACCGGCACCGGCACGTCGATCCAGGCCGCGCGCGAGACCCTGGCCTGGGCGCGGCGCGACCTCGCGCGCATGGAGCAGCTCGCCGGGCAGCAGCTGGTCGCGCGCAAGGATGTCGACGACGTCCGCCACGCCGTGGCCGAGGCGCGCACCGACCTGGCCGACGCCATCGCCAGCCAGTCCGAGGCCGCCGCCACGCTCAGCGGCAGCGCCGGCACCCCGACCACGGAACTGCCCGACTACCGTGCCGCGCTGGCGATGCTGGAGAAGGCCCGGCTCGACCTGGCGCACGCCGAGGTGCGCGCGCCGGTGGACGGCATCATCGGCACCCACGACCTGCAGGCCGGCGAGTTCCTCAACGTCGGCCAGACCGCGATGCCGCTGATCGCCACCGACCCGGTGTGGATCGAGGCCAACTTCAAGGAAACCGAGCTGGCGAAGATGAAGGTCGGCCAGCCGGCCACGATCCGGGTCGACAGCTATCCCGGGGTGGAGTGGAAGGCGCACGTGGCCTCGATCGCACCCGCCTCCGGCGCCGAGTTCAGCGTGCTGCCGGCGCAGAACGCCACCGGCAACTGGGTCAAGATCGTGCAGCGCATCCCGGTGCGCCTGGAACTCGATGGCAGCGACCGCGACGGCGCGCCGGCGCTGCGCGCCGGCATGAGCGCAGAGGTCGACGTCGACCTGCGCCCCGGCACGGGCGCCGGTGCCGGCGTCGCCGCCGGCCAGCACTGATCCCGGCGCGCCCGCTTCCGCACGCGCGGAGGCGGGCGCTGGCCCTTCCCACCGGATCCTCTCCATGATCTCGCGCCTCAACGCTTCCGCAGGCGGCAACCGCGCCCTGCTGGTCGGCTCGGTGATGCTGGCCACGCTGATGCAGGCGCTGGACACCACCATCGCCAACGTCGCCCTGCCGGACATGCAGGGCTCGCTGTCGGCCACCCAGGACCAGGCGTCGTGGGTGCTGACCAGCTACATCGTCGCCGCCGCGATCCTCACCCCGGTCACCGGCTGGCTGGCCGCGCGGCTGGGCCGGCGCCAGCTGCTGATCATCGCGGTGAGCGGCTTCACCGTGGCCTCGGTGCTGTGCGCGATGGCGGACAGCATCGGCCAGATGGTCATGTTCCGGATCCTGCAGGGCGTGTTCGGCGCCTCGCTGGTGCCGATCTCGCAGTCGCTGCTGCTCGATGCCTTCCCGAAGGAGAAGCATGGCGCGGCGATGGCGATGTGGGGCATGGGGATCATGGTCGGCCCGATCCTCGGCCCGCCGCTGGGCGGCTGGCTGACCGAGTACTACAGCTGGCACTGGGTATTCCTGATCAACCTGCCGGTGGGCGTGGTCGCGCTGCTCGGCATCATGGCCAGCGTCAGGCACGAGACGCCGCAGCCGCGGCCGCTGGACGCGACCGGCCTGGCCCTGCTGGCACTGGGCATCGGTGCGCTGCAACTGTTCCTGGACCGCGGCGAGACCATGGACTGGTTCGGCAGCCTGGAAATCCAGGTCGAGGCGGCGCTGGCGTTCCTCGCGCTGTACCTCTATGGACTGTGGTGGTGGCACCGGCGCGAACGGGCGCTGCTCGACCTGGGCCTGCTCGGCAACCGCAACTTCGCCGTCGGCTGCGTGCTGATCTTCATCGTCGGCATCGTCCTGTTCGCCACCCTGGCGCTGATGCCGCCGTACCTGAGCACGCTGATGCACTACCCGGTGCTGACCATCGGCATGGTCCTGGCGCCGCGCGGCATCGGCACGATGTTCACGATGATGCTGGTCGGGCGCATGCTCGGCCGGGTCGATGCGCGCATCCCGATCCTGGCCGGCATGGGCATGATCGTGCTGTCGCTGCACGGCATGTCGCAGTTCGGCATCGAGGCCTCGATCGAGGCGGTGGTGTGGCTGGGCGTGCTGCAGGGCATGGGCCTGGGCCTGGTGTTCGTGCCGATCTCCACGATCGCCTACTCGACGCTGGAGCCTTCGCAGCGCACCGAGGCCGCCGGCATCTTCAGCCTCGTCCGCAACATCGGTTCTTCGGTGGGCATCTCGATGGTGGTGGCGCTGCTGGCGCGCGCGACCCAGGTCAACCATGCCGAGATCGCGGCGAGGATCCCGGCCTATGGCGCCGAGCAGACCCTGCTGCCGTCGCTCTGGAACCCGGCCACCGCTTCGGGCGCGGCGCTGCTCAACGCCGAGGTCACGCGCCAGGCGGCGGCGATCGGCTACGCCAACGATTTCTGGCTGATGATGGTGCTGACCGTGTGCGCGATGCCGCTGGTGCTGCTGATGCACAGCGGGCGGCACGCAGGCGGTCCGGCCTCCGGAGCCGCCGCCGCGGCGCACTGACGCCGATCGCCCAGGCGGGCGTTCCCTGGACGCCGCCGGCACGATGCGGGCCGGCGGCGCGGCCGCAGCGGAACGCCAGCGCCGCGCCGTGACCGAACGCGACGGGCGGCCCAGGGCCGCCCGCCTTCCGTTGCGGGGATGGCGCCGGGATCAGCCCAGGCTGGCCAGCCACTCCTCGTCCGAGCCCTCGTTGACGCCTTCGAACAGCGCGGTGGAGAAGTAGCGCTCGCCGGTGTCCGGCAGCACCGCCAGCAGTACCGAACCCTTCGGCGCATCGGCGGCGACCTTCAGCGCCGCGGCGACCGTGGCGCCCGAGGAGATGCCGACGAAGATGCCTTCCTCCGCCGCCAGCCGGCGCGCGGTGGCGATGGCGTCCTCGTCGGCCACGGTCACGATCTGGTCGGCGACGTCGCGATTGAGGACCTGCGGCACGAAGTCCGGGGTCCAGCCCTGGACCTTGTGCGGCTTCCACTCGCTGCCGCCCAGCAGCGAGGCGTTGGCCGGCTCGGCGGCGGTGATCTTCACCTCCGGACGCGCCACCCGCAGCACCTCGCCCACGCCGGTCAGGGTGCCGCCG
>CAZBDE010000103.1:0-9022 GCA_964490415.1 uncultured Pseudoxanthomonas sp.
GCCGTCGGCGGCGTCGATCTTCGCCTGCACCCTCGACAGGGCGGCCGCGTCGTAGTCGGTGGCGTGGCTCAGGTGGTGGAAGTCGGCCAGCCAGGCGCCCAGTTCGCCCAGGCCGGCGGCGACCACGTCGAACACGCTGCCGCCGGTGCCGCCCGGCACCTCCTGCTCGAGCCGGGCCACGCGCACCCCGGCCTGGACCCGGACCTGGCCATCGTCGGGCACCAGTTCGCCGGCGATGAGCTTGAGCAGGGTCGACTTGCCGGCGCCATTGCGGCCGATCAGGGCGATGCGCTCGCCGGGCTCGATCGACAGGTCGGCATGGTCCAGCAACAAGGGGCCGCCGACGCTGTAGTCGACGTTCTGCAAGGTGATCAGGGGCATCGCCGCATTGTACCGGGCGGCAGCCGCACTCCCGGCGTTCCCGCGGCATTCGGCCGCGCAGCGGCACAGGCCGGCGCGACCTGCGAAAATGGCGCATGACCGACTTCGCCTCGCTGCCGCTCTCCCCGTCCCTGCGTCCCGGCCTGGACGCGCTGGGCTACACCACCGCCACCCCTATCCAGGCCGCGGCGCTGCCGCCGATCCTGGAAGGCCGCGACCTGATCGCGCAGGCGCCCACCGGCAGCGGCAAGACCGCCGCCTTCGGCCTGGGCCTGCTGCAGCGGCTGGATCCCGGCTCCACCCGCGCCCAGGCACTGGTGCTGTGCCCGACCCGCGAGCTTGCCGACCAGGTCGGCAAGCAGCTGCGCAAGCTGGCCACCGGCATCCCCAACCTCAAGCTGAGCATCCTCACCGGCGGCGTGGCGCTGGAGCCGCAGATCGCCTCGCTGCAGGCGCACGACCCGCAGGTGGTGGTCGGCACGCCCGGCCGCGTGCAGGAACTGGCGCGCAAGCGCGTCCTGCACCTGGGCGGCGTGCGCACGCTGGTGCTGGACGAGGGCGACCGCATGCTCGACATGGGTTTCGAGGAAGCGGTGCGCGAGATCGCCGGGCGCTGCGACAAGCACCGGCAGACCCTGCTGTTTTCGGCCACCTTCCCCGACACGATCCGCGAACTGGCCCGGCAGCTGCTGCGCGAACCGGCCGAGGTGTCGGATGCCGGCGGCGCCAGCGCGCCGGACATCGAACAGCGCTTCTTCGACGTCGACCCCGCACACAGGCAGAAGGCGGTGGCCGGCCTGCTGCTGCGCCACCGGCCCGAATCGGCGGTGGTGTTCTGCAACACCCGCAAGGACGTGGACGAGGTGGCCGGCTCGCTGCGCCAGTTCGGCTTCTCCGCGCTGGCCCTGCATGGCGACATGGAGCAGCGCGACCGCGACGAGGTCCTGCTGCAGCTGGCCAACCGCAGCTGCAACGTGCTGGTGGCCAGCGACGTGGCCGCGCGCGGCCTCGACGTCGAGGACCTGGCCGCGGTGGTGAACTACGAACTGCCGACCGACGTGGACGGCTACCGCCACCGCATAGGCCGCACCGGCCGCGCCGGGCGCCGCGGCCTGGCGCTGAGCCTGGTGGCGCCGCGCGAGAACGCGCGCGCGGAGATGATCGCCGCCGCCCAGGACGCGCCGCCTTCGCGCGAGAACGCGCCACTGGCCACCGGCCGGCCCGCGCAGCCGGCGCAGGCCACGATGACCACCCTGCGCATCGACGCCGGCAAGACCGACAAGCTGCGCGCGGGCGACATCCTCGGTGCGCTCACCGGCGAGGCCGGCCTGCCTGCGAAGGCGATCGGCAGGATCGCCATCCATGCCACGCGTTCGTACGTGGCGATCGCCCGCGAGCAGGCCGCGCACGCGCTCAGGCAGCTGGAAGCGGGCAAGATCAAGGGCCGCCGCTTCCGCGTGCGTCCGCTCTGATCGCGCCCGGAACGGGCGGAAACGTGCCCCGGCCCTGAAGGAACCGGGGCACGCGGGCCCTGGCCGCGGGCCTGACGCGCCGCCGCCCGTGCCCTCCCGCCGACCGCCTGCGGGCGCCGGTCAGAAGCCGGCGCTGAACTCCACGCCCCAGACCCGGGGCGGGCTCAGGCGTGCGCCGACCGTGCCCAGCACGGTCTTGCCATAGCTGCCCAGCCCGTTCACGTACTGGTTGTCGAGCAGGTTCTCGCCGTAGACCGCCACGCCCAGCCGCCCGTCGGCCGAGGTCCAGCCCACCCGCAGGTTGGCCAGCTCCTGGGCTTCGCCCAGGCGCAGCGCGGGACTCACGCCGCAGGTGCCCTGGCTCTGCGATTCGTCGCTGCAGCGCGTCCTGCCGCGGTAGCCGTAGCGCAGCGCGGCGCGCACGCTGCCGTGCTCGTCCAGGTCCCACAGGTAGGCCGCGCCGGCGGCGAACGACCAGTGCGGGATGCCCGTCGGCTGGCCGCTGACGTCGATGCCCTCCGGGGTCACGTACTGCTTGTAGGTGGAGTCGATGTAGGCCGCGTTGAAATCCAGCGCCAGCGCCGCGGTGGCCTGCCAGATCGCGTTGAAGTCCACACCCCAGGCCTCCAGGTCCGAGGTGTCGACCACGTAACGCGGAATCACTGGCGTGGTGTCGAGGCGGATCGCCTGGCGGTTGTCGTAGGCGTAGTAGTAGACCGAGGCGTCGTACTGGAGGCGATGCTCGGGCAGCACGTGCTTGATCCCGGTCTCGAAGTTCCACACGTCCTCGTTGTCGAACCGGCTGTCGATCTGCAGCGCGTTGAAGCCGCCGGCCTTGTAGCCCTTGGCCAGCGAGGCGAAGCCCATCAGGTCGTCGGTGAAGTGGTAGTCGGCCACGAAGCGCGGGCTGATGTCGTCCCAGCTATTCGAATCGCGGGTGGTCACGCCCTTGTTCATCATCGCCGGCGGATCGATGAAGGCGATATCGAAGACGTAGGTTTCCTTCGGGATGCCGAGCATGGCGAAGATTCCCATCGCCTCCATCTGGTCCAGGGTCGCGTCGAGCCCCGGCGCGTAGCGGTGGTCGTTGAACCAGCTGAAGTCCTTCTCGTCGCGGGTGTAGCGCAGGCCGAAGGTCAGGTTGAAGCGGTCGTTGACCCGCCAGATCACGTCGCCGTAGAGCGCGTACGCGCTGGTTTCCAGCGTGTTGACGAACTGCTCGTTCCACGGCTCGCCCATCAGCGTCAGCGGGATGCCGTACATCTGCATGACCTGGCTGGTGAAGCCGAACAGCGAGCCGTCCGGGGTCGGCGCCAGTCCCATGTTGCGGACCATCGTGTCGACCGAGTCGGTGTAGACGTTGACCTGGCTGGTCTGGTCGGCCTTCTCGCGGAAGTAGCTGGCGCCGGCCACCCAGTCGAAGCGGTCGCCGCTGCCGGCGAACTTGAACTCCTGGTAGAAGTTCGCGTTGCTTTCGGTGTTGACCGAATCCACGTACAGGTAGCGGCGATCGGTGCCGTCCTCCTCGACCCGGTTGAGCGAGTCGTAGTCGTGCCAGGCGGTGGTGGAGGTCAGGCCGCCCCACTCGAACGCGTGGTCCACGATCAGGGTCACGCCGTCGAAGCGCCGCGACTCTTCGTTGCCGTCCACGTCCACCGTGGCCGGCGTCCTCCGCGGATCCAGGTAGGCGGTTTCGTCGACCGGCAACGGCGGCAGGCCCGGCGCCGCCGGCAGCGGCACCACGCCGATCGTGGCCTGGCCGAGCTGGTCGAGGTTCTCGTGGTCCCAGGTGATCCAGGCGGTGGTGTTGTCGCCGAAGCGGGTGCTGAAGGCGGCGCGGGTCGCCCAGTTGTCCTCTGGCGCCAGGTCCTGGCCGGTATTGGCGTCCTGGATCCAGCCGTCGGCCTGGTTGAACACGCCGTTGAGGCGGAACGCGGAGTCCTCGCCGACCGGAATGTTCGCCATCGCATCGACGTACTGCTTGCCGTACTCGGCCAGGCGCACGCGCGCGCGGCCCTCGGCCTCCGCGCCGGGCCGGTGGGTGATGATCGACACCGCGCCGGCCGCGGTGTTGCGCCCGAACAGGGTGCCCTGCGGTCCCTTCAGCACCTCGATCCGCTCCACGTCGGTGAACGGCAGCAGCACGCCGCCGCCGCGTCCGGCGTAGACGCCATCGACGTAGACGCCGACCGCCGGATCGGTACCGATGCCGAAGTCGTCGGTGCTGATGCCGCGCAGCTGGAAGCTGGGCTGGGTCGGCTGCTGGCCATTGACGACCAGGCCGGGCACGAACATGTCGATGCCGCTCAGGTCCTCGGCGACGACGTCGTCCAGCATCCGGGCGCTGACGACCTGCAGCGCGATCGGAACGTCCTGCAGTTCCTGCTCGCGGCTCTGCGCGGTCACCGTGATCTTGTCGAGCGTGACCGCGTCGGGCGCGGCTTCGCCTTCCTGCGGCGCGGCCAAGGCCAGCGACGCGGCCCCCGCCGCGATGCCGCCGAACAGTGCCTGGCGCACGCGCAGGCTCAAAGGATGCTTGCGAACCGTCATGGAGTACTCCCTACTCGCGCAATCGCTGGTTGGTCTTGTTGTGGATACGGATGCCGGGCTGTCGACCCGACTCACCCGGTGTCGCCGCACTCGCCATGTTGCGCCGCGATCCAATCCTGGATGAGCTCGACGCCCTCCACGTGGGTCACGCTGCGGCCAAGCTCCGGCATCATCACGCCCGGATCGGTGCTGACCATGCGGTAGGTCAGGATGGACTCGTCCGGCTTGCCGGGGACGATGTCGAAGCGGCGGTTGCCGGTGCCGTGTCCGGCGGCGATCGGCAGCTTGCAGCGCCCCAGGCGCAGCGGTTCGCTGACATCGCTGGCGAGCCAGAGCCCGGAAGTGTTGCCCGGCCCGACCGCGCTGTGGCAATGCGAGCAGTTGATGTCCAGGTAGGCGCGCGCGCGCGCATCGAGGGTTTCGCCGGCATCCAGCCAGTCGGCGACGCGCGGCACCGCCGCCGCCTCGGGCAGGCCGTCCAGGTAGCCCAGGCGCTGCCACTGCGCCAGCTGGTTGGGCGTCACCTGGCCGCCGTCCACGCCCGGATAGGCGAAGTCGCGGTTCAGGTGGCGCGCCTTGGGCCCGATCGGATGCACCTCACGGGTGTTCAGGTCGCTGCCGTGGCAACCGGCGCACTGGTTCTGGTCGGGCACCTGGTAGGCGGCCTCTTCGCGCGCGCCGTCCGGGTCGACCAGGGTCAGCGGCACCAGTTCGCCGGCGCGCATGAGCCTGGCCTCGGTCTGCGCCGCGTTCCAGACATAGGGCAAGGCGATCCAGCCGGCCTCGCGCCGCACCAGCAGCCGGGTTTCGACCAGTCGCACCTTGTCCAGGTCCAGGCGCCCGCCCGGCAACGCGCCCTCGTGTCCCTGGCTGCGCAGCACGGCCCGGCTGTCGCGGGGCTCGCCTTCGAGGCGCGGGTAGTAGAAGGTCTTGCTGATGATGGTGCCGACCGGGAAGTCGAAGCTCTGTTGCGCGTCGTAGCGCGCCGAGGTGCCTTCCGGCATCCACACCGTGCGCAGCTTGTGCGCGTAGTCGGTGAACAGCGGGGTGTTGAGGTCGTACGGCAGCACCCGCTCGTTCGGCTGCAGCCGTCCGCCGGACAGGTCGAACA
The DNA here is from genome assembly GCA_964490415.1 of uncultured Pseudoxanthomonas sp. Lineage (GTDB taxonomy): Bacteria > Pseudomonadota > Gammaproteobacteria > Xanthomonadales > Xanthomonadaceae > Pseudoxanthomonas. The sequence goes on from CAZBDE010000103.1 coordinate 5,515, forward strand.
GATGCCATTCGGAAAGCGATTCCGGCTGGCCTTCGGCATGGAACACGACCGGGCCGCCGGCCGCCGGCCGGCACCCGGAAACCAGGGCCGCGACCAGCGCCACCGCGCCCGCCAGGGCCGCCAGCTTCCCCGTCAGCGGGCCGCGCCCGCGCGCCAACCGCTCAACCACGCTCGAGGTCCACCGGCGGAAGCGGCGGCAGGGTGCAGCCGAACGACGAGGCGTCCTGGCTCGGGTTCTTGTAGCCGTTCGGACCGTCGGCGTTCACCACGCCCGACACGTCGCGCAGGCAGATCTGCGGGCCGCCGGCCAGCTCCCGGTTGGCGTAACCGTCCCAGAGCACGTCGGGCAGGCGGCCGCCGAGGCCGAACAGGGCGAGCTTGAGCGCCTTCAGTTCGAAGCCGTCCGGCGCGTCGCCGCCGCCCGAGAGCCGGTTGCCATGGACCGAGATCCGCTCCGGGTACGGGTCGAAGCTCTCCGAGCGGCTGTCCTCGCTGTAGCCGGTCGAATAGACGCTGGAGACGATGATGTTGGCGCTCTTGTTGTCCCGGATGTCGTTGTCGAAGATCTCGACGTCGTCGTTGGAGTTGACCACCACGCCGCTGCCGGCCGGAACGCTCGCCACCGGCGTGCCCTTGGCGCCGAAGTTGCCGGTGTTGTTGGCGTACACCTGGTTGCGGAACACGCGCACGTTGCCGCCGGGCTGCTTGAGCGCCGGCATGTTGAACACCAGGATGCCGCCGGTGTTGTTGGTGGCGACGTTGTCGTGCACGTCGGCGTTGACCGTGTTCTCGACCTCGATCCCGGCGACGTTGTATTCGGCGCGGTTGTTGCGCACGATCACGTCGCGCGACTGGCCCACGTAGATGCCCGCGTCCGAAGCGCCGATCGCGATCGAGTCCTCGATCAGCACGTTGCGGGTCTGGACCGGGTACAGGCCGTAGCCGCCGTTCGAGGTCTTCGGGCCGCCGGTCCACTCCACGCGCACGCCGCGGATGGTGACATGCTCGGCCTGGTTGATCTTCAGGCCGTCGCCCTTGGCGTCCTCGATCGCGATGTCCTCGATCGTGAAATGGTCGGCGTTGACCAGCAGCCCCTCGGCGCCGGCCTTCTGCCCCTTGAAGCTGAGCACCGACTTGTCCTGGCCCGCGCCGCGCAGGGTCACGTGGTCGACCCGCAGGCTCAGGCCGCGGTCGAAGTCGTAGCGGCCCGGCGGCACCTCGATGACGTCGCCGGGCTTGGCGTCCAGCAGGCGCTGGCGCAGGGTATCGGCGAAGGCGGCATCGCCCTCGGCGACCGCCGCGCTCGGGACATGGCCGGAACCGCGGTCGCCGCACCCGGCCAGTACCGTGGCCAACGCCGCCATCGCCAGCACCGGAGCGCCCCGTGTCCATCCGCGCACGCCCGGTACGCCCCTGCCCTTGCCCCGCTCGCCCATCCTTTGCCCCCCCGTCAACCAGGTCATTTGCCTGCCCGCCAGTCTCCACTGCGCCCGGACCCGCGCGCGAGGGCAAAGCCGGCATAAAATAGGGGGGTAAAACGGACAAGTTGTGACCGATGACGACAAATGTTCTGACCGACGCCCTGCCCCTCCACGGCGCCAACATCAAGTGCGGGATCGTGGCCGGCCTGGTCGCGATGGCGGACCGGCTGGGCGTGCCCTGCGACGGCTGGTTCGAAGGCCTGCGGCTGGAGCGCGGACAGTTCCGCGCCGAAACCCCTGTGTACCTCTCCTACCGTCATGCCTGCCGGATCGTAGGGCGGGCCGTGCGCACGCTGCCGGGCGAAGGACACGGCCTGGCGCTCGGCCAGTCCCAGGACGTGGGGCACTTCGGCCTGGTCGGGCTGGCGATGATGACCGCCGCCAACTTCGGCGAGGCGCTGCGGATCGGCGTGCAGTTCGCGCCGATCACCGGCGCGATGATGGAACTGCAACTGGAGCCCCACGCCCTGGGCAACGGTCGCGCGGGCATGGCGATGATCGCGCGCATGGGTACGCCCGAAGCGGACATCGAGCCGTTCCTGTGCGAGGAACTGTTCGCCAGCTGCCTGATGCTCGGCCGCGGCCTGCTCGGCCCGCGGTTCGGCCCGGCCCTGGTCGAACTGGCGTACCCGGCCCCGGGCTATGCCGACGACTACCAGCGCCTGTTCGAGTGCGAGCTGCGCTTCGGCGCGGCCAGCAACCGCATCGTCATCGACGCATCCTGGCTCCAGGCGCCGATGCCGGCCCACAACCCGGCAACGGCGCGCCAGGTGCTCGAGCTGTGCCGGCAGCAGTTGCCGGCGGCGCGTCCTTCCAGCGAGATCGTCGCCGCGGTCGAGCGGCTCGTGCGGCTGCAGCTGGCCGACGGGCCGCGCCTGCTCGACATCGCCGCCGAGCTGCATCTGAACGAACGCACCCTGCGCCGCCACCTGCGCGATGCCGGGACCAGCTACAAGACGATCCACGACCGGCTGCGGCGCGATGCCGCGGAAACGCTGCTGAGCGGCCCGGGCTCGAACATCGCGGAGGTCGGCGCGGCGATCGGATTCCATGATCCGCGGGAGTTCCGCCGCGCGTTCAAGCGCTGGACCGGGTTGGCGCCGCGCGCGCTGCGCGCGCGCGCGTCCTGATCCGCGGCCGGCCCGGGCGGCATTGCCCACGCCGCCGTCGGCGGCGGCGCCTCAGCATCGCAACAGTGCGTACAGCGGCACGCCGGGCGGCCAGCGCCCGCGGCCGCCCAGCGCTTCCAGTTCGACCAGGACGATCGCGCCGAGCAGGCGTGCGCCCTGCCGCTGCAGCAGCCGCGCCGCGGCGGCCAGCGTGCCGCCCGTGGCCAGTACGTCGTCGACCAGCAGCACGCGCGTGCCGGCGGCCAGCGCATCGGCCTGCACCTGCAGGCGGTCGCTGCCGTATTCCAGCGAATAGGCCTCCTCCAGCACCGCTCCCGGCAGCTTGCCAGGCTTGCGCAACGGCACGAAGCCGACGCCGAGCTCGCGCGCCAGCGCCGCAGCGAGGATGAAACCGCGCGATTCGATCCCGGCCACCGCCGCGACCCCACCGTCGCGCCACGGCGCGGCCAGCGCCGACAGCATCGCGGCGAAGGCCGGTGCGTCGGCCAGCAGCGGCATGATGTCCTTGAACACGATCCCCGGCGCGGGGAAATCCGGCACGTCGCGGATCAGGGAGGCCCAGGCGGGCACGGGAGCGTCGTCCATGCGGTTCGGTCGGTGGTGGCGTGGCGCTCGATGCTAGGCCGGATCGACCCGCGACGCATGCCCCGGCCGCGGGCCGTCGCCGCAATGCCGCTCAGGAACTGCAGGACAGCATCGAGCATCCGGCCCGGTCGCGCGCCCATTCCGGCCGCCTGCGAGCGAAGTGCTCGCGTCCGGATTGCTCTTCGTAGGGCCGGCGCAGCACGTCCTGCAACTCCGTGATCCCGGCGAAGTCGCCCTGCCCGGCCCGGTCGATCGCTTCCTGCGCCAGCCAGTTGCGCGGCACGTAGCGCGGATTGGCCAGGCGCATGCGCT
>CAZBDE010000104.1:0-8996 GCA_964490415.1 uncultured Pseudoxanthomonas sp.
TTCCTGGCTGCCGGGCAAGGGCCAGGTCGGCTTCGGCATCGACTTCGCGGTGCGCACCGCCTCCCCGGCGGGCGCGAAGGAAGCGTCCGGCGAGGTCGGCGAGTTCTTCTGGGATGGCGCGGCCAACACCCTGTTCTGGGTCGACCCGGTCAACCGGATCGCCGCGGTGCTGTTCGCGCAGTGGCTGCCGCCGGGCACGATGCCGCTGCACAAGGCGTTCCGCGACGCGGTCTACGCCGACGACACCTCGGCCGCCGCCCCGCGACCGTAGCGCGGGGCTCGCCCCGCTGCGTTCCGCCGGTCCGGTCACGGCAGCGGGGCGAGCCCCACGGGACGCGTGCGGTACCTCAGTGGCGCGCCGCGGTGCAGCCGTCGTCCTTCCGCAGCGGATTCCAGCGCCAGCCCTCGTCCTTGCACTCGGCCCCGGCGGCCGGCGCCAGCGCCGCGGCGCGCGCCTGCTCCCGCCGGGCCTGGTCCTGGCGTGCCTGCTCCAGCCGCTGCGCCTGCAGCTTCTGCACACCGGCCCGGATCTGCGGCAGCGCGGCCAGCGCGGCCTTCTCGCCTTCCAGGATCGCCTGGTTGCGCCGGGTGAAATCGGCCGAACCGTAGTCGAGCACGTCCGGCCGGATCACCACGTCGGCGCGCGCCAGTTCCTGTTCGCCCAGCTTCTGGCCCATGATCGCGATCGACTGGTTGACGATGCCGAGCATGCCGTCGGGACGCCTGCCGCTGGCCTTGCTGGAGATGTCCACGGCGATCACGAAGTCGGCACCGAGCTGGCGCGCCGCGTCCACCGGCACCGGGCTGACCACGCCGCCGTCCACGTACTGGAACCTGCCGATGGTCACCGGCTCGAACACGCCGGGCACGCTGCTGGAGGCGCGCACCGCCTGGCCGGTGTTGCCGCGGATGAAGACCGTGCGCTCGCCGGTCTCCAGCTGCGTGGCCACCGCGGCGAACGGCTTGCGCATGCGCTCGATCGGCTTGTTGTCCACGCTCTGGTTGACGTAGTCCTGCAGCTTCAGGCCCTGCACCAGGCCGCCGGAAAACAGGCGCACGTCGCGGATGCTGGCCTCGTCCAGCGCCACCGCGCGCTCCTGCAGCTTGAATGGGTCCATGCCGCTTGCGTACAGCGCGCCGACCACGCTGCCGGCGCTGGTGCCGGATACCACCACCGGCTGGAAGCCGTTGGCCTCCAGCATCTTGATCACGCCGATGTGGGCGAAACCCTTGGCCGCGCCACCGCCCAGGGCCAGGCCGATGCGCACCGGCGGCACCACCGGATCGGGCACGGCTGCGGCGACCGGCGGTGCGACCACGGCCGGCGGCGGCTCCGGGCGCGTGCCGCCGCCGCAGGCGGCCAGCAGCAACGCGGCCAGCATGGGCAGCCACGGGCGAAGGAGCGGGCGCGGTCGGAAAAGCGGATGCACGGTCGGGGAAAGCGGCGGACGCCGCGGCATGCGGCGGGACGATTCTAGGGTGCGCGGCGCGGCGCTTCCGCGACGGCCGATGAACGCCGGCTACGGCAAGCCGGGCTGGGACGCGCCGGCCAGCAGCGCCAGCAGGTCGCTGCGACGCAGCTTGCCGGTGTCGTTGCGCGGCAGCCGCGGCAGCACACGCAACCGGCGCGGCAGGAACACCGGATCGACCGTGCCGCGCAGCGCGGCGACGATGTCCTCGGCCGCCATCCCCGGCGCCACCGCCAGCGCGGCGATGCGGCCGACGCCGCCGGCGCGCTCCGGCTCCAGCTGCACGATCACCCCGTCCTCGATCCCCGGCACGGCCAGCAGCCGCCGGGTGAGGTCGCCCAGCGAGGCGCGCTTGCCGGCGATCTCGAGCAGGTCGGCCTGGCGTCCGCACAGGTGGAAACGGCCTTCGGCCTCGACTTCGACCAGGTCGGCCAGCGCGACCGGCGCCGGCAGGTGCGGCGCCTGCACCAGGGTGCCGTCCGGCTGCGGCGCCAGGCGCACGCCAGGCAGCGGCGTCCACGCCTCCTCATGGGCGGTGCGGCGGCGCGCGATCACGCCGGTCTCGGTCGAACCGAACATCTCGCGCACCTCGACGCCGTAGCGCGCCTCGGCCGCGGCGGCCAGTTCGCGCGGCAGGGGGGCGGTGGCCGACACGATCCCGGCCAGCGGCGGCAGCCCCACTCCCGATTGCAGCAGGGCGCGCAGGTGGACCGGGGTGGTCACCAGCAGCCGAGCGCCCTCGGCCTCCTCCAGCGCGCGCGCCACGTCGGCCGGCAGCAGCGGGCGCCCGGCGTGCACCGCCGCGCCAGCGAGCAGCGGCAGCAGCACCGAGAGCTCCATCCCGTACATGTGCTGCGGCGGCACCGTGGCCACGATCCACGGCTGCGCATCGCCCCACAGGTCGCGCAGCGCGGCCAGGTTCTGCGCGGTGCCGGTGGCGAACGCGGCCCAGGTCTTGGCGTGCGCCTGCGGGCGCCCGGTACTGCCGGAGGTATAGCCGATCGCGGCCAGCGCGTCGGCATCCACGTGCGGCACGCCGGCCGCCACCGCACCGCACGCCGGCACCGGCAGCGATCCATCCAGCCGGTAGGCCCCGCCTTCGGCGTGACGTTGCAGGATCTCGGCCACGGTCCCCGGCGCGCCGGAAGGCGGCAGCAGCGCGACCTGGCCGCGCAGCGCCGCCGCGCAGAATCCGAGCAGGAACCGGTGCCGGTCCTCGGCCAGATGCACGACGTGGCGCGCCTCCGGCAGGGTCGCCGCCAGCGCGCCGGCCTGGCCCAGGAAATCGCCCAGGCCGAGCGTCCGGCCAGCGCCGAACACCAGCACCCGGCCGGGGTCGCCGACGACCAGCGGCAGGCGTCCCGGCACCGGGCTGGGCGATTGGATGACGGCCGACATCGTGGCTGACCCGCTCCCTGCGGCAAGCCCACCGCCTGCCCTGCGAAGCGGCCAGCATGGCGGCGACGGCGCGGGCAGGCAAGCCGCACGCCGGCCACCGGATGACATCGACGACCCTGGTCCCGGCATGACCTTCCACAGTGGCCGGACGCGACCGGACTGCTACCCTGACCGGCTCCATACTCCGCTTCGCTCCCGACACATGACCCGACCGCTGCCGCACGCCCTGCCCCTACTGGTCTTGGTCCTGCTTGCCCTGGCCCTGGCCCTGCCCGCGGCCGCCCAGGCACCGGCTTCCGCCACGTCCACCAGCGCACCGCTGATCGCACCGACCGCGCCGCTGACCATCGAGCAGGCCATGGCCAACCCGGACTGGATCGGTCCGCCGGTCGAGCGCGCCTGGTGGAGCTGGGACGGCCGCGAGGCGCAGCTGCAGCTCAAGCGCGAAGGCGCCAGCATCCGCGACACCTGGCGCCAGCCCGTCGCCGGCGGCGTCCTGCGCAAGGTGGCCGACGCCGAGCGCGGCGCCCTCGACGCGGCCGACCCGGTCTACGACGCGCAGCGCCGGCGCATGGCCTTCGTCCGCAACGGCGACGTGTTCCTGCGCGACCTGTCCAGCGGCGCGCTGGTCCAGCTCACCCGCACCGCCGCGGCCGAGTCGCAGCCGCGCTTCGCCGCCGACGGCGGGGTGATCTGGCGCACGGGCAACGACTGGTTCAAGTGGAACGCCGGCACCGGCGCGGCCCAGGTGGTCTCGCTCAAGGCCGAGAAGGACCCGGCCGCCGCGCCGAAGCCCGATGCCCTGCGCGAACAGCAGCTGCGCACCCTCGACACCCTGCGCCGCGACAAGGAGCAGCGTGATGCGCAGCGCGAGCAGGAGGAAACCTGGCGCAAGGCCGATCCGACCCGCGCGCCGGGCCCGGCCTACCTGGGCGACAAGGTCGAGATCGTCGACAGCAGCCTGTCGCCCGACGGCCGCCACCTGCTGGTGGTGACGAAGGAGAAGGGCGCCGACGCCGGCCGCGAAGGCAAGATGCCGACCTACGTCACCGAGTCCGGCCACGAGGAATTCGAGGAGGTCCGCACCCGCGTCGGCCGCAACGACCCGTTGCCGCACACGCTGTGGCTGGTGGACGCGGCCACCGGCTCGGTGCGCGAGCTCAGGCCCGACCCGCTGCCCGGCATCGGCGTGGACCCGCTGGCCCAGCTGCGCAGAGCCGCCGGCAAGGACCCGCTCAAGGGCCTGCGCCCGGTGCAGGTCAACAGCCAGCGCGCCGGTCCCAGCGTGCGCTGGAGCGACGACGGCCGCAGCGTGGCGGTGATGCTGCGCGCGGTCGACAACAAGGACCGCTGGATCGCCGCCGTGGACCTGGACAAGGCCGTGCTGCAGCCGCGCCACCGCCTCACCGACCCGGCCTGGATCAACTGGAACTTCAACGATTTCGGCTGGCTGCCGGACAACCGCACGCTGTGGTTCCTGTCCGAGGAATCGGGCTGGTCGCAGCTGTACACCCAGGCCGGCGCCGAGCGTCCGCGCCAGCGCACCTCCGGGCAGTGGGAAGCGTCCTCGCCCGAAGTCGCCGCCGACGGCAACGGTTTCCTGTTCCTGTGCAACCGCACGTGGCCCGGCGACTACGAAGTCTGCGCGCTGGACCTGGCCAGCAACCAGGTGCGCGAGGTGACCGCGCTCGACGGCGTGGAGGACTTCAGCCTCTCGCCCGACGGCCGCCAGCTGCTGGTGCGCTACTCCGACAGCTACCTGCCGCCGCAGCTGGCGGTGGTGCCGTTCGAAGGCGGCCAGGCGCGCGTGCTCACCGATACCCGCAGCGCCGCGTTCAAGGCGCGCGACTGGGTCCGCCCGGAGTACGTGCAGGTGCCCTCGAAGCACGGCGCCGGCACGGTGTGGGGCAAGTTCTACGGGCCGAAGGATTACGAGCCCGGCCGCACGTACCCGGTGGCCATGTTCGTGCATGGCGCCGGCTACCTGCAGAACGTGGCCGCGCGCTACCCGAACTACTTCCGCGAGCAGATGTTCCACCACCTGCTGGTCGAGCGCGGCTACGTGGTGCTGGACCTGGACTACCGCGGCAGCGAAGGCTACGGCCGCGACTGGCGCACCGCGATCTACCGGCAGATGGGCCATCCGGAGCTCGAGGACTACCTGGACGGCCTGGACTGGGTGGTGGCCCACCACCAGGGCGACCGCGACCACGCCGGCATCTACGGCGGCAGCTACGGCGGCTTCATGACCTTCATGGCCCTGTTCCGCTCGCCCGGCACGTTCAAGGCCGGCGCCGCGCTGCGCCCGGTGGTGGACTGGACCCAGTACAACCACGAGTACACGTCCAACATCCTCAACACGCCCGAGCTCGATCCGGAGGCATACAAGAAGTCCTCGCCGATCGAGTACGTCGAAGGCCTGCAGGACGACCTGCTGATCGCCCACGGCATGATCGACGACAACGTGTTCTTCCGCGATTCGGTGGTGCTGACCCAGCGCCTGATCGAGCTGCGCAAGGACAACTGGGAGATCGCGCCCTATCCCCTGGAACGGCACGGCTTCACCCGCGCCGATTCCTGGCTGGACGAATACAAGCGCATCCTCAGGCTGTTCGAGCGCACGCTGAAGTGAACCGCGCATCCGGCCCCGCCCGGGCGGCGGCCGGATGACCGTGCGGCCCACGCCCGGCCAGGACCCGTCCCGCATGCACGCCGCCACGCCATCGCCCGCCGCCGCCTTCGTGACCGCCCTGGGCCGGGTCACCCTGGTGCTGGCCGGCCTGGGCGTGGCCTGGGCGCTGCCGCAGTTGCTGCTGGGCCTGCTGGTGCCGGACGCGCGGGTGGCCGAACTGGCCGCGGCCGGGACCATTCCCCCGCTGCTGGCGCGCCTGCTCGACTGGCGCCACGTGCTGTCGCTGGCGTTGCTGGCCCTGTCGCTGCTGCTGCTGGGCGTGGCCTGGGGCCTGCTGCGGCGGCACGAATGGGCGCGGCGGGCCTTCGTGGTGCTGCTGGGCGTGGGCGCGATCGCCAACTTCGCCGGCCTGGCGGCGATCGATCCGTTCTTCGACAGCCTGCAGGCCCTGGTCCCGGCCTCGATGGCGCACGGGCCCGAGGGCCTGGCGTTCGCCGCGCAGCTGGCCTCCGGCCGGCGGCTGGTCTGGGCCACCAGCGTGGCCGGAGCGCTGGCCATCGCCGGCCTGCATGGCTGGATCGCCTGGCAGCTGTGCACCGCCGCGGTCCGCGCCGAATTCGTTCGATCGACCTCCGGGCCGCCCGGCCGGGCTTGATCGCGATCAAGGGCGACCGGGACGCCCCGGCTAGAATCCACGCCATGGACCCGAATTTCGACGCCGTACGCGACTACCTGACCGGCCTGCAGGACCGGATCTGCGCCGCCATCGAGGCCGCCGACGGCCAGGCCCGCTTCGTCGAGGACGCCTGGACCCGCCCCCCCGATGGCACCGCCGGCCATGCCGGCGGCGGCCGTACCCGGGTGCTGCGCGAGGGCGCGGTGTTCGAGCAGGCCGGAATCGGATTTTCCGACGTCCGTGGCAGCCGCCTGCCGCCCTCGGCCAGCGCCGCCCGCCCGGAGCTGGCCGGCGCCTCCTGGCGCGCCGCCGGCGTCTCGCTGGTGTTCCACCCGCGCAACCCCTACCTGCCCACCACCCACGCCAACGTCCGCCACTTCCGCGCCGAACGCGACGGCGAGACAGTGGCCTGGTGGTTCGGCGGCGGCTTCGACCTGACCCCGTTCTACCCGTTCGACGAGGACGTGGCCCACTGGCACCGCACCGCCGCCGAGCTGTGCCTGCCGTTCGGCCCGGAGCGCTACGCCGAGCACAAGCGCTGGTGCGACGAATACTTCTTCCTGCGCCACCGCAACGAGACCCGCGGCGTGGGCGGACTGTTCTTCGACGACCTGCACGGCGACTTCGAGCGCGACTTCGCCTACCTGCGCGCGGTCGGCGACGGCTTCCTCGACGCCTACCTGCCCATCGTCGAGCGCCGTCGCGACACCCCGTACGGCGAGCGCGAGCGCGAGTTCCAGATGTACCGGCGCGGCCGCTACGTCGAGTTCAACCTGGTCTACGACCGCGGCACCCTGTTCGGCCTGCAGAGCGGCGGCCGCGCCGAATCGATCCTGATGAGCCTGCCGCCGCGGGTGCGCTGGGAGTACGGCTTCCAGCCCGGACCCGGCAGCGCCGAGGCGCGGTTGCAGGACTACCTGGTGCCCCGCGACTGGCTGGACTGAATCAGCGGGCGGTGGGTCCGCCCCGCGTACGCCGGCAATCCGGCAGCCCGGCCATGGCCTGCAGGCCTCCCCGCCTTCACCGAAGCCGGCTTTCCCGTATCGGGATTGGGTGAAGAACCAATAAAAAGCCCCACCAACCAGGGGGAGGTTGGCGGGGCCGGGAACGGCGGCTTGGGGAGGAGCCCCGTTCCATGTAGATCGCTCCAGGGGAAGGGAGAGATCCGCGACAGGCGTTGCACCTGTCGAGGGCTATGACACCATTCCGAACATGGATGGATCGTGAAGGAACAGGTTAAGAATCCGCTGGATTTAGCACGGATTCATCGATTTTCGCTGGAACGGCCGTGTAACAAACCGGGCGCGGCACGGAAGTGCTTGATCCTTCGTCAATGTGCCTCGTCCCAGTTGTCGCCGACCCCGCTTTCCACCACCAGCGGGACGCTCAGTTCCGCCGCCGCGACCATCCGCCGGCCGGCTTCTTCGACCAAAGTCGCAACGAAGGCCGCGTCGGCCTCGAACACCAGTTCGTCGTGGACCTGCAGGATCATCCGCGCCTGCGCCGCATGCCCGGCCAGCCAGCCGTCCACCGCGACCATCGCCCGCTTGATGATGTCGGCGGCGGTGCCCTGCATCGGCGCGTTGATCGCGGCGCGCTCGGCGCCGGCGCGCTGGGCCTGGTTGCCGGCACGGATGTACTCCAGGTACAGGCGGCGGCCGGACACGGTTTCCACGTAGCCCTGTTCGCGGGCCTGCGCGCGGGTGCGCTCCATGTAGTCGCGCACGCCCGGGTAGCGGCTGAAGTACAGGGCGATGTAGTCCTGCGCCTCGCCGCGGCCGATGCCCAGCTGCCTGGCCAGGCCGAAGGCGCTCATGCCGTACATCAGGCCGAAGTTGATCGCCTTGGCCGCGCGCCGCTCGTTGCCGGTGACCTCCTCCAGGCGGCGGCCGAACACCTCGGCGGCGGTGGCCTTGTGGATGTCGGCGCCGGACTCGAACGCGCGCACCAGGCCCGGGTCCTGCGACAGGTGGGCCATGATCCGCAGCTCGATCTGCGAGTAGTCGCAGGCCACCAGCTTGCGTCCGGGCGGGGCGACGAAGGCGCGGCGGATGCGGCGGCCGTCGTCGGTACGGATCGGGATGTTCTGCAGGTTCGGGTCGGAGGAGGACAGCCGCCCGGTCGCCGCGCCGGCCTGGTGGTAGCTGGTATGGACGCGGCCGGTGTCGGGGTTGACCATCTCCGGCAGCTTGTCGGTGTAGGTGCTGCGCAGCTTGGCCAGGCCGCGGTACTCGAGGATCACCCGCGGCAGTTCGTGCTGGTCGGCGATCGCTTCCAGCGCTTCCTCGTTGGTCGAGGGCTGGCCCTTGGGCGTCTTCACCAGCGCCGGCAGCTTCAGTTCCTCGAACAGCAGCGCACCCAGCTGCTTGGGCGAATCCAGGTTGAAGGCGCGGCCGGCCAGTTCGGTCGCCTTCTGCTGCGCGGCCAGCATGCGCCTGGACAGGTCCGCGCTCTGCCGGCGCAGCTCGTCCATGTCGATCTTCACGCCGTTGGCCTCGATCCGCTCCAGCACCGCCACCAGCGGCATCTCGATCCCGCGGTAGACGCGCTCCAGGACCGGTTCGGCCGCCAGGCGCGGGGCGAGCACGCGATGCAGGCGCAGGGTGACATCGGCATCCTCGGCGGCGTAGCGGGTGGCGTCGTCGATGGCCACCTGCGAGAACGGGATCTGCCTGGCGCCCTTGCCGGCCACGTCCTCGTACTTGACGGTCTCGTAGCCCAGGTAGCGCCGCGCCAGCGAATCCATGTCGTGGCGGCTGGCGGTGGAGTTGAGCACGAAGCTCTGGAGCATGGTGTCGTCGCGGTAGCCGCGCACCTCGAT
>CAZBDE010000105.1:0-8987 GCA_964490415.1 uncultured Pseudoxanthomonas sp.
GCCGGTGGCGGCGAAGCTGACCATGATGTCGTCGATGCGCCAGCGCGGCAGGAAGCGGAAATAGTCCAGCAGCGCGGCCACGTCCGGGTCCCACTTGTCCACGTCCTGGACCAGCAGGGTCCAGTCGTGGTCGGGCAGGCCGGGGAAGTCCTCCTCGGCGAAGGGCCCGTGGCGCACGCTCCAGCCGTCGCTGCCGCGGTCGTAGCGGATCAGGCGGGACAGCGTGCCTTCCTCGCAGGCCAGCCCGGCCAGGTCCTCGGGCATCAGCGGACTCTGCAGGCCGGGGAAGGCGTTGCGGATCAGCAGCGGGCGCTTCTGCCAGTAGTCGCGCAGGAACACCGCCGGGTCCATGCCCAGCGGCGGCAGCGCGGAGGCGTCGATCTCGATCGGCGGCGTGGCCGCGCCGGCGGTCCTGTCCGCGGCGGTGGGGGTCTTCTTCTTGCGGGTGCTCATGGGGCGATGTCCAGGTCGTCGACGTCGATGTTGATCGGAAGCTGCATGTCGGATCGTGTCGGCGCGTGCGGTGTCTTCAGTCCGGCCGCGGGGCGGCCGCTTCGTCCGCCAGCCGCTTGTCCAGGCGGGTGCGGGCGCCGTCGGCGTAGGCGCGGCAGGCGCTTGCGTCGGCCAGCGGCCGGCTCGCCGCCGGGCCCAGCCGCGACCAGAGGTCGCTGGCGGACGGGTGCGGGGTGATCAGGATATCGCAGGGCAGGGCGGCGACCGTGTCGAGCGTGCGGCGGAAGGCGGCGACGTAGCCGGCATTGGCCGGGTCGGAGAATCGCCAATGGTCGTCGGAGATCGCGCTGAGGCTGTCGACGTAGGCGATGTCCAGGCAGGCTTCGCCTTCGCAGGAGCGCCAGGTCCAGCTGGTGCCGCCGGGCGAATGGCCCGGGGTGGCGTGGGCGGTGAGCCGCAGCGGGCCCAGCGCCAGCACTTCGCCGTCGGCGATGCGGCGGACGCCGGCCACCGGCGCCATCGCCTCGAGCTCCTCCAGCTGCGGGTCGCCGCGGTCGGCGTGGCCGCGCTCGAGCACCACCGCGGCCGGTTCGCGCGCGACCACGGTCGCGCCGCTGGCCGCCTGCAGCGCGGCGATGCCGCCGGCGTGGTCGAAGTGCTCGTGCGAGCCGGCGATGTATTTCACGTCCTCGATCCTGAAGCCGGCGGCGCGGATGTTGTCCGCGATGAGCACCGCGCCCCTGGCGGTACCGCCGTCGAGCAGCACGTGGCCCTGCGGCGAGGTCACCAGCAGCGCGGTGATGCCGCAGGTGCCGACGTACCAGGTGTCGCCGTGGACGTGGCGGGGCGGGGATGGCGTGTCCCAGCCGGCGTTGGCCGGGCAGGCGGCCGCCGGCATCGGCACGGGCGCGGCGGCGGCAGTGGCCATCGCCATCGCAAGCACGGTCGCCAGTGCGCCGACGGTCTCGGGCAATCGCATGGGTCGTTCCGGTGCGTGTGGGGCGGCAACTCTAGCAGCGATGGCCGCATGCGGCCGGCTTGCCGCATCCGCCGTTCCGCCCGCCGCCCGCGGGCCCATGCAGCTGCCTTTTCGCGCCTGCGCCGGGAGCAGCGGGGCAAGCCCCGCGCTACGGGCGGGTCGGCAGGGGGCGCCGCAAACCGGCAGGGATGACGGGCGGGGACGCGGTCAGATGTCCCGCGCCAGCCGCTCGGCCAGGCCGATGTAGCCGCCGGGTGTCAGCGCTTCCAGCCGCGCGCGCGCGTCGGCGGGCAGGTCCAGCGAGGCGACGAAGGCACGCATCGCCCCGGCATCGATTCCGTCCCGGCCGCGGGTCAGGGCCTTGAGCTGCTCGTAGGGGTTGGGCAGGCCATGCCGGCGCATCACTGTCTGCACCGCTTCGGCCAGCACTTCCCAGGCCGCGTCCAGGTCGGCGTCCAGGCGCTGCGGGTTCACCTGCAGCTTGCCCAGGCCCTTGGCCAGCGAGTCCAGCGCCACCAGGGTATGGCCGAAGGCGGTGCCCAGCGCGCGCAGCACCGTGGAGTCGGTGAGGTCGCGTTGCCAGCGGCTGATCGGCAGCTTGGCCGAGAAGTGCTCGAACAGCGCGTTGGCCAGGCCGAAGTTGCCCTCGGCGTTCTCGAAGTCGATCGGATTGACCTTGTGCGGCATGGTCGAGGAGCCGATCTCGCCTTCCTTGAGCTTCTGCCTGAAATAGCCCAGCGAGATGTAGCCCCACACGTCGCGGGCCAGGTCGACGAGCACGGTGTTGGCGCGGCGCACCGCGTCGCCCAGTTCGGCGACGTTGTCGTGCGGCTCGATCTGGGTGGTGTACGGATTGAACGGCAGGCCCAGGCCCTCGACGAAACGCTGCGCGAACGCCGGCCAGTCCACGTCCGGATAGCTGATCGCATGGGCGTTGTAGTTGCCGACCGCGCCGTTGATCTTGCCGGTCAGCTCGACCGCGGCGATCTGCCGGCGCTGCCGTTCCAGGCGCGCCACGACATTGGCCACTTCCTTGCCGAGGGTGGTCGGCGAGGCGGTCTGGCCGTGGGTGCGCGAGAGCATCGGCTGCGCGGCCTGGTCGTGCGCCAGCCGGCGCAGGGTGGCGGCGACGCCGTCGATCGCCGGCAGCAGCACCGTGTCGCGCGCCTCGCGCAGCATCAGCGCGTAGGACAGGTTGTTGATGTCCTCGCTGGTGCAGGCGAAGTGGACGAATTCCAGCGCCGGGCCGAGTTCGGCATCGTCCTTGAGCTGTTCCTTGATGAAGTACTCCACCGCCTTGACGTCGTGGTTGGTGGTGCGCTCGATCTCCTTGACCCGCGCCGCGCCGGCCACGGAGAAGCCGTCGGCCAGCGCGCGCAGCCGCGCCTGGGCCGCGGCCGGAAACGGCGCCAGTTCGGCGATGCCGGGCTCGGCGGCCAGCGCCAGCAGCCATTCGACCTCGACCTTCACCCGCGCGCGGATCAGGCCGTACTCGGAGAAGATCGGGCGCAGCGCGTCGACCTTGGAGGCGTAGCGGCCGTCGAGCGGGGACAGGGCGAGCAGGGCGGAATCCGGCATGGGGCAGGCTGGCGGGGGGACGGAGCCGCATAGTTTATGCCCTGTGCGCCTGCCGTGCCCCGGCCCACGCGCCGCGGGTGGCGCAACGACGGGCCAGCGCCACCGAGGCGGTATGCTGCGCAGCCCGAGCCAGCCGCCGGCGATGCCTGCCGCCCGCCGTAGTCCATCCTCACTGGAGACGGTCATGAGCAAGTCCCCCGCACGTCCCCGCGCCAAGGTGCCCGCGACGAAGCCGCGCGCCGGTGCCGCACCCGCCGCCCGCACCCGTACCCGCACCGAGCACGATTCGATGGGCGAGCTGCAGGTCCCCGTCGACGCCCTGTGGGGCGCGCAGACCCAGCGCGCGGTGCAGAACTTCCCGGTCTCCGGCCGGCCGATGCCGCGCGGTTTCATCCGCGCGCTGGGCCTGGTCAAGGCCGCCGCGGCCGAGGTCAACGCCGGCCTGGGCCTGCTGCCGAAGAACGTCGCCGCAGCGGTCCGCGCCGCCGCGCTCGAGGTGGCCGAGGGCCGCCACGACGCCCATTTCCCGGTGGACATCTACCAGACCGGGTCGGGCACCTCCTCGAACATGAATGCCAACGAGGTGATCGCCGCGCTCGCGAACGCTTCGGGCAAGGCCGGCAAGGGCCAGGTCCACCCCAACGACCACGTCAACCTCGGCCAGAGTTCCAACGACGTGGTGCCCACCGCAATCCGCGTTTCGGCGCAGCTGGCGGTGGTCGAGGACCTGCTGCCGGCGCTGAAGCACCTGCGCCGCACCATCGGGAAGCGTGGCCGCGAGCTGCGCCGGGTGGTCAAGACCGGCCGCACCCACCTGATGGATGCGATGCCGCTGACCTTCGAGCAGGAGTTCGGCGCCTGGGCCTCGCAGTTGAAGTCGGCCGAAGCCCGCATCGAGGACAGCCTCAAGCGCCTGCGCCGGTTGCCGCTGGGTGGCACCGCCATCGGCAGCGGGATCAATGCCGACCCGCGCTTCGGCGCGAAGGCCGCCAGGGCCATCTCCACGCTGGCGGGCACGAAATTCGAAAGCGCCACCGACAAGTTCGAGGGCCTGGCCGCGCAGGACGACGCGGTCGAACTGTCCGGCCAGCTCAACGCGCTGGCGGTGGCGCTGATCAAGATCGCCAACGACCTGCGCTGGATGAACGCCGGCCCGCTGGCCGGCCTGGGCGAGATCGAACTCCCCGCGCTGCAGCCCGGCAGCTCGATCATGCCCGGCAAGGTCAACCCGGTGATTCCGGAAGCCACGGTCATGGTCGCCGCGCAGGTGATCGGCCACCACACCGCGATCACCGTCGCCGGCCAGACCGGCAACTTCCAGCTCAACGTGACCCTGCCGCTGATCGCGGCCAACCTGCTCGATTCGATCGGCCTGCTGGCCAACGTCTCGCGCCTGCTCGCCGACTCGGCCATCGCCGGCCTCAAGGTGCGCGGCGACCGGGTCAGGGAAGCGCTGGACCGCAATCCGATCCTGGTCACCGCGCTGAACCCGGTGATCGGCTACGAGAAGGGCGCGGCGATTGCCAAGCAGGCCTACAGGGAAGGCCGGCCGGTGCTGGAAGTAGCGATCGAAGTCACCGGCCTGCCGGCGAAGACGCTCGCGCCGCTGCTCGACCCGGCCGTACTGGCGAAGGGCGGCATCCATGGCAAGCCGGGTGGCGGCGCGGGCTGAGGCCTGCAGGAAACGGCCTGATACGCGGCTGCGGCCCTCCGGTGTGGAAAGCAAAGCGCATGCGTGGCTGGGCCACTGCGATGCGATGCCTGCTGCCGCTCATGTCCCCCGGCATCGGCCGTGCGGCCGATGCCTCCTCCTTGACTTCCCGTCAGCAGGCATCGCATCGCAGTGCTCAAGGTCGCGGGCGGTTCCGCGTCGCTATTGGGGGGCGCATGCTCCGGTCCACGTCCGCCGGATTGCCGATGCTTCGTAGAGCCATGCAACGGACACCGGCATCCCCCGCACGTAGCGTCGCCCTGTCTTTCTGTAGGAGCTCCCTTCAGGGGCGACCCGACGACGCTGGAAGGTGCCGGCTTGTACCACCGGATCCTCCGGAGCCCTGGCGTTGAACGCGCCTGCGACCCAGCCGCCTCGGGTCGCCCCTGAAGGGAGCTCCTACAAAGAAGCGCAAAGCCACGTCTGGAGGGTTCGTCGCGATGCCCCCTGACGGGAAGTCAAGGAGGAGGTGCCGGCCGCAGGCCGGCGCCGGGGGACATGAGCGGCAGGGGGCATCGCGGCGAACCCGCTCCGCCACCCCACCGCATCACCGCCCCCGCGACGCTGCACCTCCGCAACGCCGCCGGGCCCCCGCCTACGGCTTCGTCGAAGAACCCCGCGCGGCCGCATCGGCCTCGGCGGCGGCGTCCAGGGTGTGGTCGCCGGTGTCCGTGGCAGCTTCCGCTGCGGCGTCCTGGGCGTCAGCGGCGGCGGTGGTGCCGGCATCGTCGTCGCCGTCGCTGAAATCGCCATCCTTGCCGCAGTCGTCGATGTCGGACTGGTCCATGGTCGCGTAGGGCTTGAACTCCGGCAGCGCCGCGGCCAGCGCCTGCTGCGAAGCGAGCAGCGCGGGCATGAGCGCGCACAGCTTGTTCGCCTCGGCCTCGATGCGCTTGCCTTCGGCTTCCATCTGCTTCTCGAAATCATCGGTGGTGCCGGAGAACACGCTCTTCAGCGCCCCGGTCGCCGCCTTCACCCCCAGGTCCGCCCCGCGCATGCCGATCGCGATGCCGGCCTGGGCGACGCCGACCAGGTGGCCACGGTGGGCCAGCAGCAGTTCGCGCTGCCGTGCGTCCACCGCCACCGCCTTGCCTGCGATCAGCAGGTCGCCCTGCGGGGTGATCTCGGCCTTGGGCAGTTTCGCGGTGGCCGACTTGCCGCCGAAGCTGATGCCCTTCATGTTGCCACCGCCGACAGAGACGTTCTCCTTCGCCAGCTTTTCGCTGGCCTCGGCCATCGCCTGCTGGATCTTGCGGCCCAGCGCGGTGTCGGCCGGCGGGGCATGGGCGGCGTCGCCGGAAGCGGGCGTCGCCGGAGGCGGGTCGTCGCGACCGCAGGCCGCCAGCGGCAGCAGGGCGGCGAGGGCCAGGATATGCAGCTTGCGCATGGTCGGTTCCTTCAGTTGCTGGCGAATTCGCGGCGCATGTCGTCCTTGCAGTCCCTGACGTCATCGGCCTCGAGCGTGGCGTAGGGCTGGAACTGCGGCAGGCTGGCGGAGAGGCGCTGCTGCGATTCCAGCAGCGCAGGCAGGCCGTCGCAGATCTGCAGCAGGCCCGGTTCGAGCGCTTCCTTGACCGTTTTCTCGATGCGGCGCTCCAGGTTGCCGGTCATGGCGCTGACCATCAGGCTGAACAGCCCGCGGTCGACCGCGTCGATGGCGATCTGCGCGCTGCGCTCGCCGATGTCGATGCCGGCCTTGGCGATGTCGATGACCTGTCCACGGTAGGTCAGCAGTTCCTGGCGCTGGCGGGCGTCGATGGCCACCGCCTCGCCTCCGATCAGGAAGTCGCCGCCCGGAGTGATTTCCGCCTTCGGCAGCGGCTTGCCGCCATTGTCTGCACGCTTGCCGGACTTGCCGAAGCGCAGGCTGTTGCCCACTTCCAGGTTCTCCGTTTCCAGCTCGACGCGGGCGGCGGCCAGTTCCTGGCTTACTTCCTTGCGCGCCTGGGCCAGTTCCGTGCTGATCTCCCGCTCGATGTCGCCCTTCGGCGGCTCGGCCGCCTGCGCGGCCAGCGGCAGCAGGCCGGCCAGCAGCAGCGGCAGTCCCAGGTAGCGGTTGCGCGGATTCTTCATGTCTCTCTCCCGGTTGCTTCAGCGGCCGCGCGGCAGGTCGATGCTGCCGGTCACGCCGCGGTGGTCGACGCCGCCGCTGCCGATCGAACCGACCGACAGGCTGCCTGCGCCGCGGACGTCGACGTCGCCCGAGCCGACCGAATCGACCCGGACCGCGCCGGACACGTTGGACAGGTCGGCGTCGCCGGAGCCGATCGAACCGATGCGCACGTCGCCGCGCGCACCGTCCAGCTCGAAATCGCCAGAGCCAATACTGCCGACCTCGACGTTGCCGCCGATGTTGCGGGCCTTGACGTCGCCCGAGCCGATCGACAGCACGTTCAGCGAGCCGGCGCCGTCGATCACGATGTCGCCGGAGCCGACCTTGGCGGTCAGCGGGCCGCGGATGCCGCGCAGCTTCACGTCGCCCGAGCCCACATCGGCGCTGGCGGAGGCCGCGCCGTCCAGTTCGCCGTCGCCCGACCCGACCACCAGCTGCACCAGCACGGTGTCCGGCACGGTGCCTGACAGGTCCAGCCTGGCGTGGTTGTTGCCGAACAGGCCGGACAGGCTCTGCGTGCCCTCGCGGCGGGCTCGCACCACCAGGGTGTCGCCGTGCCGCTCCTGGGTCAGGGTCAGGGCCTGCAGCCACTCCGGCTTGCTGGCGCAGGCGCGGCCCTGCACGGTGTGGCTGGTGCCCGGCGCGGCGCGCAGGCGCACGTCGTGCTGGTTCGTCTCCACCCGCACCGTCTTCACTCCGGCCAGGTCCAGCGCCAGCGAGCGCGGGGCCGAATGGGTGCAGTTGTCGTCGGCCAGTGCCACGGCGGGGGCGAGGAGCAGCAGGCCGAACAGGGTCATGCGCATGGTTCTCTCCTGTATCGCGGTATGTCGGGGGCAGCGGGATCAGGCTTCGTCGCGCCAGCGGCGCAGGCGGATGGCGGCGGCGATGAAGGCCACGCCGACCACCGCGCCGATCCACAGGTCGGCGGTGGCGAAGGCGTGCCAGCTGCGGGCCAGGTCGACGGCGCCGGCCAGGTCGTCGGGGGTGTTGATGTGGGCGGAGCCGTCGACCACGCCGTTCACCGCCGGGTACCAGGCGCCGGGCACCACGCTCAGCAGGCCGCGGTAGGCCAGGGTGTACCAGACCTTGTCGTGGGCGATGTCCACGCCGGGCAGGATCGTGGTCATGCTGATCACCACGCAGGCCAGCACCGGCACCAGCACCGCCCACAGGAACGGCTTGGAGCGCGCCCAGGCCGAGCAGAACATCAGCCAGCCCACGGTCGGCAGCGCCCAGACCATGTACACCGGCAGCGAGGCGAGCACGCCGCCGATGATCCGCAGCGGATGCGACTGGGTGAACACCGCCTGCGCGGCGGGCAGCCCGTTGACAGTGATGGTCAGCGCCGAGATCAGCCACAGCGCCACGCCGATCAGCAGGCCCACGCCGATCGCCCACAACGGCGCCAGCACCAGCGCCCAGGCGGCCTTGGACAGCACCATCTGCGAGTCGGACAGCGGCAGCGACTTCCAGAACAGCACGCTGCGGTCGCGGCGGTCGTCGTACAGCGAGCCCAGTGCGTAGAAGAACACCACGAAGGCCAGGACGATGCAGGCGATCACCACGCCGCCCAGCAGCATGCCGTCGCCCATCGCGCCGAGCGCCTGGCCGACCTTGTGCGGGTCGGCGTCGCCGAAGACGAAGCCGCTGTCGCCGGCGCCGCGGCGGGCGGCGATGCTGCCGATGACCGCGAGGATCAGGTTGAGGCCGACGATGATCGCGCCGGTGATCAGCGGCGCCCAGAAGAAGCCGCCGCGGTTTTCCCAGTATTCGCGCCGCAGCAGCCACTTGAACTTGGCCGTGGCGTGCGGTGCGGCGGGCGAGGTGGTCAGGGCGTTCATGCGTAGGTCCCCTTCATGATGGCGACGAACAGGTCGGCGAGGCCGGGGTTGCGGATCTCGCCCAGGGCGGCCAGCTGCGCGCGGGGCACGGCGTCGAACAGCAGCACGGTCTTGCCGAAGGGCAGGGCGCGCTCGTCGATCGGCTTGAGCGCGCGGGCCGCCTCCAGCGAATCGGCGTTCACCAGCGCCTCGGTGTAGCGCTCGGCCACCTCGTCCATCGGCGCCGACAGCACCATCCTGCCGTCGCGGATGAACAGCACGTCGGTGAGGATGTGCTCGATCTCCTCGACCTGGTGGGTGGTGACGATGATG
>CAZBDE010000106.1:0-3252 GCA_964490415.1 uncultured Pseudoxanthomonas sp.
GTGCTGGAAGGCTGCCTGCGCGAGGACCTGGACGCCAGCGCGCCGCGGCGCATGGCGGTGGTCGATCCACTGAAGCTGGTGCTGGCCAACCTGCCCGACGGCCACGAGGAATCGCTGACCTTCCCGAACCACCCCAAGGACCCGTCGCAGGGCGAGCGCCAGGTGCCGTTCTCGCGCGAACTGTGGATCGAGCGCGAGGATTTCGCCGAAGTCCCGCCGAAGGGCTGGAAGCGCCTGGTCCCGGGCGGCGAGGCGCGCCTGCGCGGCGCCGGCATCGTCCGCATCGACGAGGTGGTGAAGGACGACGCAGGCAACGTCGTCGAACTGCGTGGCTGGCTGGACCCGGAATCGCGCCCGGGCATGGAAGGCGCCAACCGCAAGGTCAAGGGCACGATCCACTGGGTCAGCGCGAAGCATGCGGTGGCCGCCGAGATCCGCCTGTACGACCGCCTGTTCTCGGTGGAGAAGCCCGACGACGAGTCCGACGGCAGGACCTACCGCGACCACCTCAACCCGGACTCGAAGAAGACCGTGCAGGGCTGGGTCGAGCCGGCCGCGGCGCTGGCCGCGCCGGAACAGTCGTTCCAGTTCGAGCGCACCGGCTATTTCGTCGCCGACCGCCACGACCACCGCGCGGACAAGCCGGTGTTCAACCGCAGCGTCACCCTGCGCGACACCTGGGCCGCGGGCTGAGCGCGGACGCCATGCTCTACGCCCAGGTCCACCTGACCCTGCCCGCCTGGATCCACGACGCGTTCGACCAGGCCGCGACGTTCGCCTCCGACGAGGACAAGGTCGCGCTGGCGATCGAGCTGTCGCGGCGCAATGTCGAGGCACGCAGCGGCGGGCCGTTCGGCGCGGTGGTGTTCGGCCCCGACCACCGGGTGATCGCCGCCGGCGTGAACCGGGTGGTGCCGCACACCACCTCGCTGGCGCACGCCGAGAACATGGCCTACATGCTCGCCCAGCAGCGCCTGCAGACGCCGCGCCTGAACGACGTGCTGGCGCCGGTCACCCTGGCCACCTCCTCGCAGCCGTGCTGCCAATGCTACGGCGCCACGATCTGGGCCGGCATCGACCGGCTGCTGATCGGCGCGCGCGCCGGGGACGTGATGGAACTGACCGAGTTCGACGAAGGCCCGCTGCCGGCGGACTGGATCGGCGAACTGGAGCGGCGCGGCATCGGCGTCACCCGCGACCTCCTGCGCACCGAAGCGCGCGCGGTGCTCCGTGCCTACGGCGAAAGCGGCGGCGAGAACTACTGATGCCCATGCAGGTCGTGGCATGAACGGCCTGCTCGGCTACTGCCGCCAGGGCTTCGAGCCGGAGCTGGCCGCCGAACTGGGCGAGCGCGCCGCCGCGGCCGGCATCGCCGGCTACGCCCGCGCCAGCCGCGACGACGGCCACGTGCTGTTCGTCACCGGCGACGAGGCCGATGCGCAGGCGCTGGCCCGCGCCCTGCCCTTCCGCGACCTGGTGTTCGCGCGGCAGAAGCTGCGCCTGCTGGGCGAATTGCGCGGCCTGGACCCGAAGGACCGACTGACCCCGCTGCTGGCCGCGCTGCCCGATGGCCTGCGCTTCGGCGATGTCCGGGTCGAGCATCCGGATTCGGACGCAGGCAAGCCGCTGTCGGCGCTGGCGCGCAGCTTCGGCAACGCATTGCGCCCGGCGCTGCGCAAGGCCGGCGTGCTTTCGATGCAGGAAGACGCGGGGTTGCCGCGGCTGCACGTCTGCTTCCTCGCCGGCGACCACGCGCTGCTGGCCCTGGCCGACCCGCGCGACAGCTCGCCCTGGCCGCAGGGCATCCCCCGGCTGAAGCTGCACGCCGAGGCGCCGTCGCGTTCGGCGCTGAAGCTGGAAGAGGCCTTCCTCGTCCTGCTCGATGCCGGCGAACGCGAGCGCCTGCTGCGCCCGGGCATGACCGCCGCCGACCTCGGCGCCGCGCCCGGCGGCTGGACCTGGGTGCTCACCCGCCAGCACCTGCGCGTGACCTCGGTCGACAACGGCCCGCTGCGCCAGCACGTGCTCGACACCGGCCTGGTCGAGCACCTGCGCGCCGACGGCTTCCACTGGCATCCGGCCAGGCCGCTGGACTGGATGGTCTGCGACATGGTCGAGCAGCCGGTCAAGGTCGCCTCGCGGATGGCGCAATGGTTCGACGAAGGCTGGTGCCGGCACGCGGTGTTCAACCTCAAGCTGCCGATGAAGAAGCGCTGGCAGGAGACCCGGCGCTGCCTGGACCTGTTCGCCGCGCAGGCGGGCCGCCCGCTGCAGCTGCGCGCCAGGCAGCTCTACCACGACCGCGAAGAAATCACCGTCTTCGCCACCCGCTTGTAGGAGCTCCCTTCAGGGGCGACCCGAGGGCGTGGAAAGATGCCCGTTTCAACGCGGGCGCTCCGGAGGGGTGGCCGTTGAACGATGCGGTGTCCAGACGGAGTCGGGTCGCCCCTGAAGGGAGCTCCTACAACAAGCGGAAGGGCTGGCGGTCAGGGGAGGAAGGGGAAGACCAGCTTCAGCAGCGCCTTCACCGCGCCCTCGGCGCTGCCCGCCACGGCCTTGGCGCCGAGGCTGTTGAGCGCGTTGCGCGCGTCGTCCCAGCGCAGCTTGGCCACGTCCTTCTTCAACAGGTCGGCCAGCTCCTCGCTGCCCGGCGCCAGCTTGCGCAGCTCCTCCACCACCGCCGCGGTGTCCGCCTGCAGGAAGCCACTGCGCTCGGCCAGCGCCACCAGGGTGTCGAAGCGCACCGCCAGCACCTCGCGGTTGCGCTCGTACACCGGCAGCGCGCCGGCGTCGAGGACCGCCTGCTCGAACAGCTGGCGGTCGTCGGGATGCTCGATGCGCACGGCGAGGAAGCCGTCCTTGCGGCTGCGCTCGCTGACGTGGCGGCTGCCGGCGCGCAGGTTGGCCGACGTGAGCACATGGCCGAGGATCCGGCGCAGCGCGGCGTCGCCCGGTTCGGCCACCAGCTGGCGCCAGCGCGCGTAGCCGTCGCGGCGCAGCGCGCGCAGTTTCGCCGGGGTCACCCGCAGCTGCGCCGCGGCGGCGTGGTTGCTCGCGTTGCGGTCGATCGCGCCGTCGCGCTCGAGCAGCACGAACACCAGCAGCTCCATGTCGCGCCGACTCAGCGCGCCGAAACCCTGCAGCTGGGTCTGGCGCAGGAATTCGGCGGCGAAGGCGGCCGGGTCGTTCAGTTCCAGCGGTTGCATCGGGTCGCTCTCCTCCGGTGCGCCAGTTTCGGCGAGGCCCGTCGCA
>CAZBDE010000106.1:3352-8981 GCA_964490415.1 uncultured Pseudoxanthomonas sp.
GGCTCAGCGCCCGTACTCGCGCCCCGGCCGGTCGCTGCGGAAGGCCTCGATCGCGCCGCGGTCCTGCAGGGTCACGTACACCTCGCGGCCGTCGGCGCCACCGAAGGCGACGTTGGTCGGCTTTTCGCCGCGCAGCTTCACCTCGCGCAGCAGCCGGCCCTGCGGCGAGACCACGGCCACCGTACCGGCACCGTAGCGGGCGATGTACAGGTTGCCGTCCGCATCGCTGCGCATGCCGTCCAGGCCGTGGTCGGGGAACTCGATCAGCAGCCGCTTGTTCCAGATCGTCCCGTCGGCGGCGATGTCGTAGGCCCACACCTTGCGCTGCACGCTCTCGTTCACGTACAGCCGCCTTCCATCCGGGCCGACCTCGATGCCGTTGGTCGTGCCCATGCCGGTTTCCAGGCGTCGTACCGTGCCGTCGCGGCCGATGCGCCACAGCTGGCCGCTGTTGTTCTTCCAGTCCGGATCGCTCGCGTACAGGGTGCCGTCGGGCGCCAGGGCGATGTCGTTGGGCTGGTGCGCGCCGTCCAGCCGGGCGAACACGCGCACCGTGCGGGTGCCGATGTCGACCGCCAGTACCTGGTGGCCGGTGTAGTCGGCCACATACATGGTGCCGTCGGCGCCGAAGCGGATGCCGTTGCCGGTGCTGCCCTCGGGCAGTTCGACGAACAGGCCGGCATCGCCGCTGCCGTCGGCGCGCGGCACGACCCGGCCGATGGTGCCGTCGCGACCGAAGCTCACCGCGTAGAGCACGCCGCCCGGCCCCGTCGCCGGGCCCTCGATGCCGCCGCTGAAGACGCCGTCGCCGACCAGGTCGCGCACCGTGAACAGCCCGGCGCCGGCTTCGCTGCCGGCCGGCGGCACGGGCGGCTCCGCCGCGGGGGCCGTGCAGGCACCGGCGCACAGCAGCACGGGCAGCAGCATGGCGCGGACAATGCGACGGAGTGCGGGGCGGTGCGGATCGATGCGGGCGATGGCGGCGGCCTCCTGTGGATGCGCGGGCCAGTGTGCCAGAGCGTTTCCCGCGTGCGCCCGCGTACTGTGCCGATGCTGGCATTGGGCGGCCGCGCCGCCTATCGTTCGGCAGGCCACGCCACCTGCGCCCCCGGAGCGAACATGGATCCGTTGCGACTGACCCGCCGCCACCTGCTGGCCTCGCTGGCCGCCGCCGGCCTCGGCGCCAGCCTGCCGGCGTGCGCCGAAAAAACCGCGCAGGCCCCGGCTTCGACGCCCACGCCGACCCCCCGCCGCAAGGAGTCCGTCGGCGTGGCCCTGGTCGGCCTGGGCGGCTACGCCACCCACCAGCTGGCGCCGGGCCTGCAGCTGGCCGGGCACTGCCACCTGGCCGGCATCGTCACCGGTTCGCCGGAGAAGATCCCGGCGTGGCAGCAGCAGCACGGCATCCCCGACCGCAACGTGTACAGCTACGACGATTTCGACCGCATCGCCGACAACCCCGAGATCCAGGCGGTCTACATCGTCACCCCCAACGACCTGCACAAGCCGCTGACCCTGCGCGCGGCCAACGCCGGCAAGCACGTGTGGTGCGAGAAGCCGATGGCGATGGACGCGGCCGAAGGCCAGGCCATGGTCGACGCCTGCCGCGCCAACAAGGTCCAGCTGACCATCGGCTACCGCCTGCAGCACGAGCCGAACACGCGGCGGCTGATGGCGATGGCGCGCGAACGCCCGTTCGGGAAGATCCTGGGAGTGCGCGCCGAGGCCGGCTTCCACGCCTACGACAACGTCGATCCGGTGCGCAAGCCCTGGCGCCTGCTGCCGCAGCACGGCGGCGGGGCGATGTACGACATGGGCGTGTATTCGCTCAACGCGGCCCGCTACACCAGCGGCCAGGAACCGGTGGCGGTGAGCGCGCGCCAGGAGATCCGCCGCCCGCACCTGTTCGAGGGCGTGGACGAGACCATGCACTTCACCCTGGAATTCGCCGACGGCAGCGTGGCCGAGTGCGCGACCAGCTTCGGCGGGAACATGAACCTGCTGCGTGCCGACTGCGAGCGCGGCTGGTACGAACTTTCGCCGTTCCAGACCTACGACGGCCTCAAGGGCAGCGCCAGCGACGGCCAGGTGTTCGCCGACGCGGTGCCGCACCAGCAGGCCCACCAGATGGACGGCGATGCGCTGGCGATCATCAACGGCACCGCGCCGCGGGTACCCGGCGAGGAAGGCGTGCGCGACATGCGCGTGGTCGATGCGATCTTCGCCTCGGCGCGCGAAGGCGGCCGCCGCATCACGTTGTAGGAGCCCCCTTCAGGGGCGACCCGACGCCGCCTGAACAACGCATCGTTCAACGGCCACCCCTCCGGCGACTCCGCGTTGGAACGGGCGCCTTTCCATGTCCTCGGGTCGCCCCTGAAGGGAGCTCCTACAAAGGGCGTCGGTTCAACGGCGCTTCATCCTTGCGTGCCCAGCATTGCGCCACGTCACCGCAAGCGCGCCACATCGCCATGATCCGTTCCACCCTCACGTTTTCGTCCCTGGCACTGCTGCTCGCCGCCGGCGGCGACGCGCTGGCCGAGCGCGGCACCCCGGCCAGCACCCTGCCGCTGCCGCCGCCGGAGGCCACCCCGGCCGAACAGCCGCTGCAGCACCAGACCGGCATGGTGGTGATCGAGGGCGCCGACGGCCAGCGCACCATCATCCGTTCGCTGGAACCGCGCAGCCTGGTCGGCGGCGACCGCCTGGATTTCGAGGTGCTGGATGCCGACGGCGACGGCAGCGTGGATCGCAAGGAAGCCGCTGCAGCGGACCGGAACCTGTTGTGGGAATTCGACCGGGTCGACGCGAACCGCGACGGGCGCCTGGACCGGGAAGAACTGGCCGGCTGGATCCTGTAGGAGCCCCCTTCAGGGGCGACCCGACTCCGTCGGAACACTGCATCGTTCAACAGCGACCTCTCCGGAGACTGCGTGTTGAAACAGGCATCTATCCACGCCCTCGGGTCGCCCCTGAAGGGGGCTCCTACAGGCCGGCGGCGTGGCGCCACAGCGCGCGTTGCAGGGGTGGCAGCCTGCCGGCCAGGTCGAGCAGCGGGCCGCGGGCCAGGGTCGCCGCGGGATTGGCGTTGGAGAACAGCCGGTTGATGCCTTCGAAGGCGTAGGCCGACACCGTGTTGTCGCTGTGCCGCCGCCGCGCCCAGCGCTGCAGCCGGTGCGCCGCGCTCCAGTCGCTGCGGCGCGCCTGCGCGGCCTCGATTTCGGCGAGCAGCGCGGCCACGTCGCGCAGCCCCAGGTTCACGCCCTGCCCGGCCAGCGGATGGACCACGTGCGCCGCGTCGCCCAGCACCAGCACCCGTCCGGCGACCTGCTGCCGGACCAGCTGCCGGCGCAGCGGGAACGCCAGCCGCGGCGACACCGGCACCGCCCGCCCCAGTCGCGCGGCCGAGGCATCGGTGAGTTCCACCGCGAAGGCCGCGTCGTCCAGCGCCAGCACGCGCACGGCCTCGGCCTCCGGCAGCGTCCACACGATCGAACTGCGCCCACCGCAGAACGGCAGCAGCGCCAGCGGGCCGGTCGGCAGGAAACGCTGCCAGGCGGTGTCCTGGTGCGGCCGTTCGGTGTCGATGAAGGCGACCACGCCGCGCTGGGCGTAATCGTGCGCATCCACCTCCAGGCCGGCCAGGCCGCGCAGCGCCGAGCCGGCTCCGTCGGCGGCCACCGCGATGCGCGCTTCCAGGCGGCTGCCATCGTCCAGGCGCAGGCGCGCGCCTGCCGCGTCCTGTTCCAGCGCCTCGACCCGCGCCGGGCAATGCAGCTGCACGCCGGCGGCGGCCAGCGCCGCCCACAGCCGGTCGACCAGCAGGTCGTTCTCGACGATCCAGCCCAGTTCGGCGCGGGCCATGGCCGCCGCGTCGAACACCAGTTCCCCGCCGCCGGCGGCGTCCCACACCCGCATCGTCCGGTAGGGCTGGGCGCGTGCCGCCAGCACCTGCGGCCACACGCCCAGGCGTCCGAGCAGGGCGGCATTGTCCGGGGCCAGCGCGTACACGCGCAGATCGGGGCGTTCGGCCAGCCAGCGCGGCGCCGGGCGCGGTTCGACCAGGGCGACCTCGAGCCCGGCGCGGGCCAGCGCCAGCGCGCAGGCCGCACCGACCACGCCGCCACCAGCGACCGCCACGTCCAGGCGCGCGCGGCTCACCGGCACAGCTCCGGCACGTCGCCGCGGAAACCCATCGCCCCGCCGACCAGCCACGATTGCAGCCAGCCGCCGCGGTCGGCAGCCAGCAGCCCGAGGCTGCGCAGCGGGCGCAGCAGCGGCGAAGGATTGCCGGTCGCGCGCGCCAGGCCGTCGGAGAAGGCGATCGTGCGCCCGCGGTCCTCGCCGCGGCGCTGCGCGTAGTGCGCCAGCAGGTCCGCCGCGCCCGGGTCGCCGGCCTGCGCGCGCAGCGCCTCGGCCAGGGTCAGCGCGTCGCGCAGGCCGAGGTTGAAGCCCTGCGCGCCGACCGGATGGAGGGTCTGCGCGGCATTGCCCAGCAGCACCGCGCGCGGCGCGACCAGCGATTCCGCGACCACCGAGGCGATCGGATAGGCACTGCGTTCGCCGGCGCCGAGGAAGCGTCCGGCGCGCCAGCCGAAGGCGTGCTGGATCCGCGCCAGCCAGCCGGCCTCGTCCAGCGCGGCCACCGCCGCGGCCTGCGCGGTGGGCACGCCGTGGACCACGCCGTAACTGCGGTCGCCGCGCGGCAGCAGCGCGGTCGGGCCGCTGTCGGTGAAGCGTTCCCAGGCGGTGCCGTCGGGCGCGCGTTCGGCGCGCATGCGGGCCACGAACAGGGTCTGGCCGTAGTCGTGCCGTGGCGCCGGGATGGCCAGTGCGTCGCGCAATGCGCTGCGGGTACCGTCGGCGGCCGCCAGCAGCCGCGCGCGCAAGCGCAGTTCGCCGTCGGCGGTGGCCAGGCGCAGGCCGCGCGCATCGCCGTCGTCGCCGTCCAGGGCGACGAAGCGCGCCGGCCGGTAGCGGGTCAGCCGCGGCAGCCGGGCCAGGCGCGCCTCCAGCGCCTCGCCGAAGTCGCGCGCCACCACCACCTGGCCGAACGCGTCGCGCCCGTAGTCGGCCGCCTCCAGGCACACGCTGCCGAAATCGCCGGCGCGGCTGACATGGATGCGGCGGATCGGCCCGGTCGGCGCGCGCAGTTGCTCCATCACTCCCAGCGCCGTGAGTGCGTTGACCGAGGCGGCGGCCAGGCTCAGGTTGCGCTGGTCGAACACCGCCGGCAGTTCGGCCGGCGGGGTCGCCTCGACCAGGGCCACGTCCAGCGGCAGCGCGTCCAGGGCGATCGCCAGGCTGGCGCCGACCAGGCCGCCGCCGACGATGACGACATCGTGGGTTCGGATCATGGCCAGCATGATACGCGGGGGATCGAAGGCGCCCGCGCGGCGCGCTTCTGGACCGCCGTCCCCGCGCAGGCGGGAACGTAGAGCGGGGCTTGCCCCGCTACTCCGCCGTCGCTGCGGCGTGGGCGGGCACGCACGTTTCAAGGGTCAGGACGAACGATCCGGAGACTGCGCGTCCAACGTGGCAACTTCCAACGACATCGGGTCGCCCCTGAAGGGAGCTCCTACAACGGGCGCTGGCGATCCGGCTGCCCCGTCGTGGGCTGCAGGCCTCCGGG
>CAZBDE010000107.1:0-8902 GCA_964490415.1 uncultured Pseudoxanthomonas sp.
CGACCCACGGCTGCTGGAACGTGCACGCCTCGCTGCTGCCGCGCTGGCGCGGCGCCGCGCCGATCCAGCGCGCGATCGAGGCCGGCGATGCCGAGACCGGCGTATGCCTGATGCAGATGGAGGCCGGGCTGGATACCGGGCCGGTGCTGCTGGCGCAGAAGACCCCGATCGCGGAAACCGACACCGGCGGCCAGCTGCACGACCGCCTGGCCGAACTGGGCGCGCAGGTGCTGGCCGACGGCCTGGGCCTGCTGCGCGCCGGCCTGCTGCCGGTGGCGCAGGCGCAGCCGGCCGAGGGCGTGACCTACGCGCACAAGCTGGACAAGGCCGAGGCCCGCCTCGACTGGAGTCGCCCCGCCGGCGACCTGGCGCGCACGGTGCGCGCGTTCGCTCCGTGGCCGGTGGCCGAGGCGGTGGTCGCCGGCGAACGCCTGCGCATCCACGGTGCGGTCGCGGTCGAGGCTGCGGCCGACGCCGCGCCCGGCACCCTGCTCGCCGCCGGCCGCGACGGCATCGACATCGCCTGCGGCCAGGGCGCGCTGCGCCTGCGCGTGGTCCAGCGCGAAGGCGGCCGCGCGATCACCGCCGCCGACTGGCTCAACGCGCGCCGCGACCTGGCGCGGGCCGGCTGAGCGATGGCCGACCCGCGTCCACCCGTTGACCGCCGTCCGCGCCCACCCGGGCGCGGCCCCGAAGGCGACGCCCGGCGCGGCGCCCCGCGTGGCGCCGAACGCGCGCGCCCGGTGGCGCTTGCGCCCGGCGTGGAGACGCGGTTGCTCGCCGCGCAGGTGCTCGACGCGGTGGTCCACCGCGGCCGTTCGCTGAAATCCGAACTCGCGCCGGCATTGCCGCGCCTGCCCGACCCGCGCGACCGCGCCTTGCTGGAAGCGATCGTGTTCACCGCGCTGCGTGGCCGCTACCGCTACGAACCGGCGCTGCGCGGCTGGCTGCAGAAGCCGCCGGGTCCGTCCGACGGCCCGCTGCTGGCGCTGCTGCTGGCCGGCTGCGCCCAGCTCGACGCGCTGCAGCTGCCGGCGCATGCGGCGCTCGACGCCACGGTCGAGGCGGTGCGCGCGCTGGGCCGCCCGCACCAGGCCGGCCTGGTCAACGCGCTGCTGCGCCGCGCCCAGCGCGAAGGCTTCCCTGCCGCCGACCCGGCCGGCGCCTGGCCGGCATGGCTGCGCGAACGGGTCGAAGCGGCCTGGCCGGCGCAGGCCGCGGCGGTGTTCGCCGGCAGTGCGCAGCCGGCGCCGCTGTGGCTGCGGGTCAACCGCCGCCGCATCGCGCGCGAGGCCTACCGCGCCCGGCTCGGGGAGGCGGGAATCGAGGCCGGCACCGATCCGCGCCTGGCCGACGGCCTGCGCCTGGATTCGCCGGTGCCGGTGGCCGCGCTGCCCGGGTTCGACGAAGGCCTGGTCGCGGTGCAGGACGGTTCGGCGCAGCAGGCCGCCGACGCGCTCGCCGCCGAACCCGGTGCGCGCGTGCTCGACGCCTGCGCCGCGCCCGGCGGCAAGGCCGCGCACCTGCTCGAACGCGACCCCGGGCTGGAACTGCTGGCGCTGGACGTGGATCCGCGGCGGGTGGCGCGGATCGAGGACAACCTGCGCCGCGCGGGCGTGCTCGGTGGCGAGGGCGGCGAGCGCGCGCAGGTACGCGTGGCCGACGCGACCCTGCCGGCGCTGTGGTGGGACGGTTTCAGCTTCGACGCGATCCTGCTCGACGTGCCGTGCTCGGCCACCGGCGTGGTCCGGCGCCAGCCCGACATCCTCCTGCACCGTCGCCCCGAGGACATCGCCCAGCTGGTGCAGGCGCAGGCGCGCCTGCTCGACGCGACCTGGCCGCTGTTGCGGCCAGGCGGCGCCCTGCTCTACGCGACCTGCTCGGTGCTGCCGGAAGAGAACGCGCGGCAGGTGGAGGCCTTCCTCGCGCGCACCCCCGACGCGCGCGCCGACGCGCTGGACGACAGCTTCGGCCATGCCGCCGGTCCCGGCCGCCAGCGCCTGCCCGGCGAGGACGGCATGGACGGATTCTTCTACGCAAGGCTCACCAGGGTGGGCTGAGTGCCGGCTATCATCGGCGTCGATGGCCCCCACTCCCGACGCGCGCGCGCGCGATGCCTGGCTGTTCTGGATCGTCGCCGTGCTCGTGCTCGGCGCGGGCCTGGGCCTGCGCGATCCGTGGCCGGCCGACGAGCCGCGCTTCGCCCTGGTCGCCCGGCAGATGGTGGAAAGCGGCGACTGGCTGTTCCCGCACCGCGGCATCGAGCTGTACTCGGACAAGCCGCCGCTGCTGATGTGGCTGCAGGCCACGTTCTACCGCGTGTCCGGCAACTGGCGCGTGGCCTTCCTGTTGCCGTCGCTGCTGGCCGCGCTGGGCACGCTGTGGTGCGTGCAGGACCTGGGCCGGCGGCTGTGGACCCGCAAGGTCGGCCTGTACGCGGCCTGGGCGCTGCTGTTCGCGTTCCAGTTCACCTGGCAGGCGAAGAAGGCGCAGATCGATCCGCTGGTCACCTTCTTCATCACCCTGGCCAACTACGGCCTGCTGCGCCACCTGCTGCTCGGCCCGGACTGGCGCTGGTGGACGCTGGGCTGGTTCGCCGCGGGCCTCGGCACGATCACCAAGGGCGTGGGCGCGATCGCGTTGCTGATGCTGCTGCCGGCGGCGGTCGCCTCGCTGCGCGGCTGGCCGCGGGTGCGCGTGCACGTGCGCGATGCGCGCTTCTGGCTCGGGCCGCTGGCGTTCGCGGTGGCGGTGTCGCTGTGGCTGGTGCCGGTGGTGGCGGTGGCGCTGGCCAAGGACCTGCCCGAATACCGCGCCTACCTGGACGACATCCTGTTCCGGCAGACCGCCAGGCGCTACGCCCAGTCCTGGGACCACCACCAGTCGCCCTGGTACCACCTGGGCGTGATGCTGAGCATGTGGATCCCGCCGGTGCTGGCGCTGCCGTGGGCGGTCCCGGCGTGGTGGCGGCGGCTGCGGCGGCGCGATGCGCGCTACCTGCTGCCGCTGGCGTGGTGGGCGATGGTGGTGGTGTTCTTCTCGATCCCGGACGGCAAGCGCGACGTCTACATCCTGCCGGCGTTGCCGATGATGTGCCTGGCGCTGGCGCCGCTGTTGCCGGGGCTGCTGCGCAAGCGCTGGGCGCAGGCGCTGCTGCTGGCGCTGGCGGGGCTGGTGGTGCTGCTGTTCCTCGGGGCCGGGGCGGTGCTGTTCGGGGGGGATGGCGCGCTGGCCGAGCGGCTGCAGCGGCAGCGCGGCCTGACCGCGGACGGACTGCATGCCGGGGCGTGGATGCTGCTGGCGATCGGAGTGTGGGGCGCGGGGTGCCTGCTGGCGTTCCGGCGCCGTGCCGCCGCCGCGCTGTTCGCGACCCTGGCCGGGGTCTGGGTGGCCTTCAGCCTGGTCGGCTACCCGATCCTCAACGACGCCAGTTCGGCGCGCGGAGTGATGACCGCGGCCGGCAAGCGGATCGGCCCGGATGCGGAGCTGGGCCTGGTCGCCTGGAAGGAACAGAACCTGCTGATGGCCGACCGCGCCGCGGCCAACTTCGGCTTCAAGGTGCGCTGGGACGAGCAGCTGCGCCGCGGCGTGGCCTGGCAGGCGCAGGCGCCCGGGCGATGGCTGCTGGTGCAGGAGTCCGCGCTGGCCGGTTGCCTGGACCGGGAGCGGCTCGAGCTGGCCGGGATTTCCAACCGCCGGCGTTGGTGGCTGGTGCCGCCCGGCGCGGTGACCGGACCTTGCGAACCCACGCGGGAGGAGCGTGTCCGCGCGACCGCCGAGCAGGACCAGGAAGACGACTAGGGACGGTGCGCCGGCTCAGCGCGTGTTCCGGTAACCGGCCGGAAGATGCGCCACCGGCACGGAACACATGATGGATGCTTTGGGCCAAGACACCGAGAACAACCTGCGCCTGCGCTGGGCCGCGTCCTGCGCGGCCTTGGGCCTGTGGTCCCTGCCGGCGCTGACCCTGACCCTGCCCAAGGGACTGCTGCCGTTCGGACTGCTGCTGCTGGCCTCGACCCTGCTGGTGCCGTTGCGCGTGGGCCGTGCCACGCGCCAGATCGGCTGGCCGTGGCTGCTGGTGGCGGCGGCGGCGGCGGTGCCGTTGCTGGTGGCGCTGGCTTCGATCCAGCTGACGGATTCGAGCGAGGGCATCGACGGCCACGACCGCCTGCTGGTCCTGCCCTGGACGATGGCGTGGGCCTGGGCGCTGAACCCGCCGCGCCAGATGCTCTGGCGCGGCGCGCTGGCCGGGCTGCTGGCGGCTGCCGCGCTGGCGCTGGCGCAGGTGCTGGCCGGCGCCGATCGCGCCGAGGGCTGGCTCAATGCGATCGTCTTCGCCGACGTGGTGCTGGTGCTGATGGTGCTGGTGGTGTTCTGCCGGCCGCGGCGCAGCTGGTACCTGAGCGGTTTCGGCCTGGCCCTGGGCGTGCTGGCGATCCTGCTCAGCGGCACCCGCGGTGCCTGGCCGGGACTACTGCTGCTGTTGCTGGTGCTGGTGCTGGGCAGCGGCTGGCGCAGCGTCCGCAGCCGCGGCCTGCTGCTGGGCGCGCTGGTCGCCAGCGGCGTGGTGCTGCTGGCGTCGGTCCCGGCGCTGACCCAGCAGGTGCGGCTGGTCGAGTTGCGCCAGGACATCGAGCGGCTGGACCATGGCGACCACAATTCCTCGGCCGGCGCGCGCCTGGAGCGGTTGCAGGTGGCGGCGGCGGCGTTCGCCGGTGCGCCCTGGACCGGCGTGGGTTTCGGCGAGTTCGACCGGGCGATGCAGCGCCTGCCCGCCTGCCAGGGCGCGCAGGCGGGCCAGGTCGAACGTTGCCATCTCGGCCATGCGCACAACGACCTGGCCGAATGGGCGGCGACCATGGGCCTGCCCGGCGTGCTGGCGCTGGTCATGCTCTACGGCATCCCGCTGTGGCTGTTCCTGCGCCTGTGGCGGGCGGCCGGCCAGCGCCCGCTGCGCGGCTCGGCCGCGGCCGGGGCGATGATCGTGGTCATGTTCCTGCTGGCCGGGCTGACCCAGTCGATGTTCGCCCACCAGACCACCACCAGCGTGTATGCCGCCTTCGGCGGGATCCTGCTGGGCCTGGCGCTGCGCGAGGCCGGCTGGCGTGGCCGTGGGGCCGCCTCGTAGGAGCTCCCTTCAGGGGCGACCCGACGACGCTGGAAGACGTGCCGCGCTTCCCGGACCTGGGCGAAGAACCAAAAGAAAGCGCCGGCCCCCTGAGGGGACCGGCGCCGGGGGAGGCCGGCGTCGCCGCCGGCGGGGGGACGCTTACTTGGAGATATCCACGTCCTTGGTTTCGTGCAGGAACAGGCCGCCGATCACCACGGTCATCACCGCGATCGCGATCGGGTACCACAGGCCGAAGTACATGTTGCCGGTGGCTGCGACCAGGGCGAAGGAGATGGTCGGCAGGAAGCCGCCGAACCAGCCGTTGCCGATGTGGTACGGCAGCGACATCGAGGTGTAGCGGATCCGGGTCGGGAACAGCTCCACCAGGTACGCCGCGATCGGGCCGTAGACCATGGTCACGTAGATCACCAGCACCCACAGCAGGAACAGCGTCGCCGGGATGTTGATGCGCGCCGGGTCGGCCTTCTCCGGATAGCCGGCCGCGCCCAGCGTGCTCTTCAGCAGCTTGGTGAAGGCGTCGGCCCGGCTCTTGGTCTCTTCCTTGGACAGGCCGGCACCGTCGTAGGCCTCGACGTCGTTGCCGCCGATGCTGATCCTGGCCGCCGAACCGGCCGGAGCGGGCACGATCTCGTACGGAATGCCGGCCTTGGCCAGGGCGGCCGCGGCGATGTCGCACGAGTTGGTGAACACCTTCTTGCCGATCGGGTCGAACTGGAACGAGCAGGTGTTCGGGTCGGCATGCACGACAGCAGGTGCGCTCTGGCGGGCCTCTTCGACCGCCGGGTTGGCGAAGTGGGTCAGGCCCTTGAAGATCGGGAAGTAGGTCACCGCGGCCAGCAGGCAGCCGGTCAGGATGATCTTCTTGCGGCCGATCTTGTCGGACAGCCAGCCGAACACGATGAAGAACGGCGTGCCCAGCACCAGTGCCGCGGCGATGAGCAGGTTGGCGGTGGTGCCGTCGACCTTGAGCGACTGGGTCAGGAAGAACAGCGAGTAGAACTGGCCGCCGTACCAGACCACGGCCTGGCCCGCGGTGGCGCCGAGCAGGACCAGCAGCATCAGCTTCAGGTTGCCGCCCTTGATCGAATCGCGGAACGGCTGCTTGGAGCCCTTGCCTTCCGACTTCATCTGCTGGAACAGCGGCGACTCGGACAGCTGCAGCCGGATCCACACCGAGATGCCCAGCAGCACGATGGACACCAGGAACGGGATGCGCCAGCCCCAGGCCTCGAACGCCTCGGTGCCCAGGGTCAGGCGGCAGGCCAGGATCACCAGCAGCGACAGGAACAGGCCGAGCGTGGCCGTGGTCTGGATGAAGCTGGTGTACAGGCCGCGCTTGCCGTCGGGCGCGTGCTCGGCCACGTAGGTGGCCGCGCCGCCGTACTCGCCGCCCAGGGCCAGGCCCTGCGCGAGGCGGAGCACGATCAGGATGACGGGTGCGGCGATGCCGATGGTCGCGTAGGAGGGCAGGACACCGACCAGGAAGGTCGACAGGCCCATCAGCACGATGGTGACGAGGAACGTGTACTTGCGGCCGATGCGGTCGCCGAGGCTGCCGAAGAACGCCGCGCCGAACGGACGCACCGCGAAGCCGGCGGCGAAGGCCATCAGCGCGAAGATGAAGCCGGTGGTCTCGTTGACGCCGCTGAAGAACTGCTTGGCGATGATCGCCGCCAGCGACCCGTACAGGTAGAAGTCGTACCACTCGAAGACCGTGCCCAGGCTCGACGCGAAGATGACCTTCTTGTGGCCCTGGGAAAGCGCGCCTTGCGGCGTGGTTTGGTGCGTGGTTGCGCTCATTGGGTTCCCCTTCCTCAGAAGCTGTATTTGACGTGCGTTTGGAAGCGCTTCAGGTCGCCCTCGCGGTCATCCTCGAGGGAACGCTGGCCCCAGCCGATCTCCGCGCCGATGTCCAGCTTGGGCAGCGGCGAATAGATCAGGTTGGCGTGGAACGACTGCGAGCGCTCGGTGACACCCCAACCGACCAGCGCCGCGTCGTTGTCGAAGTGGGAGGCCGAATACATCAGGTTGCCGCGCAGGCTCTTGTTGAAGGCGTGGCGCCAGGCGACGAAGCCGCCAAAGCCGGTGAGCGCGTCGATGTCGCCGGCTGCGCTGGTCTGGACGACGTCGCTGCCCAGGCCGAAGGCCATGTAGCGGCCGATGCCGGCGCCGGCGTTGGCCATGTAGCGGATGTCGTCGCTGGCCCCGAGGTTGAACTTGCCCGAGACGCTGACCGCGCCGCCGGAATCGGTGCTGTCGCCGGACTTGAACTGGCGCAGCATGCCGGCCACCGAGAAGTGGCCCCAGTCGCCCTTCGTGTTGTAGCGGGCGGTCAGGTCGGGCAGGTTGTTGTCGCCGGTGGTGGTGCGCGCGCCGGCGGCCGCGGCGAACGGCGCGTAGGCCTGCACCGTGGTGTTCGGGTTCTCCAGCGCGACCGACCACGGGCCGCTGGTGTAGCGGACCTGGGCCTGGCGGACGAAGGTGGTGCCGTCGGTCACGCCGACGAAGTCGACCGCGTCGGGCAGGGCGGCGGTGTCCTGGAAGTTGGACCAGGTCTGGCCGGCCAGCCACTTGTTCCAGCTCACGTAGGCCTGGCGCAGGGTGACCGCGTAGGTGTTGGTGGCGACCTCGTTGCCGGCCAGCGCGTTGCTGCCGCCGCCGAAGAAGTCCATCTCCACGTAGGCCTTGAGCTTGTCGCCGCCGTCGGTGGTGTGGTCGGCACCGAACCAGAAGCGGGAGAAATTGGCGTGGAAGTCGGTGTAGGGGTCGCCGCCGTCGGCGCCTGGCCCGCCCACCGGGATGGTGCTGGGCACGTAGAACATGCGGCCGGAGGAGCCGTCGGCGATGCGGCCGTCGCTGGTGTCGGTGACCATCGCGTCGAGCTTGATGAAGCCGCCGTAGCTGAACACGCTGCCCGGGTTTCCGGCGGGCATGATCGGCGCCGTCTGGATCCTGGGCTTGCCGTCGGCCGGCGCGGCCGCGGTGGCGGTCTTGACCTCGGTGACCTGGGTCTGGGTGTCGCTGATCTGGGCCTGCTGGGTCTGTTGCGTGGACAGCAGCAACTGCACCTGCCGCTCCAGTTCGGCCACCCGCGACTCGAGCGCCTTCTCGCGCGCGGTCTGGCCGAATGCGACGCCCGGCGCCACCAGCGCGACCAGCAACGCGGCGGCCAGAGGCCGGCGCCGCAGTCTTGATGGATGCTTGTTCATTACCCCTCTCTCCCTCTCGTTGTAAGTGGCGAGCCTGTTGCGTACGACATGCGGCGCGCATTGCGCGAGCGGCCGGTCGTCGCAGACTGCGCACCGCCCGTGGGGGCGCCTATTCGCAATTAGTCGAAGCCGCGTGGGACCCGTGGGGGGAGCGCCCGCCGTTGCGCGGTCCGTCCGGCATCGCCGGGCACCGGCCGGTCCCCGGCTTCGACCAAGGTCTTAGCCCGGCTGCTGCAATGCATCACGCTGCATGCGTCAAACTGCCGCTCCACGCACCGCGCCGGTCGCCGCCGGTCGACGGTCCGATCACCAGGTCACGTTGAGGAGGGAGAGCCATGTCCGACCTGTATCCGGTCAAGCCCGAGTTCGCCGCGCACGCGCGCATAGGCAAGGACGACTACCAGCGCCTCTACCGCGAGTCGGTGGAGGATCCCGAGGGCTTCTGGCGCAAGGCCGCCGAGCGGCTCGACTGGTTCCGCAAGCCGACCGTGATCAAGGACGTCAGCTACGACCTGGCCGACTTCCGCATCCGCTGGTTCGCCGACGGCGAGCTCAACGC
>CAZBDE010000108.1:0-3158 GCA_964490415.1 uncultured Pseudoxanthomonas sp.
GCCGGGGCCATCGTTTACGCTTGCCGGCCTCTTGTCCGTCCGGCCGCCCTACGCCCATGAAGCTGCTCGCCTTCGAAACCGCTACCGAAGCCTGTTCGGTCGCGCTGTACCTGGACGGGGAGGTGCGCGAGCGCTTCGAACTGGCGCCGCGCCGGCACGCCGAACTGGCCCTGCCCTGGGCCGACGCGCTGCTGGCCGAGGCCGGCGTGGCCCGCGCCCAGCTGGATGCGATCGCGGTGGGGCGTGGCCCGGGCGCGTTCACCGGCGTGCGCCTGGCGATCGCCCTGGCCCAGGGCATCGCCCTGGCGCTGGAACGGCCGGTGCTGCCGGTCTCGACCCTGGCGGTGCTGGCCGCCGGCGCGCCGGCGGACGGGCCGGCGCGGATCCTGGCCGCGATCGACGCGCGCATGGGCGAGGTCTATGCCGCCGCGTTCGCCCGCGAAGGCGACGGCTTGCTGCGGCCGCTGGACGTCGAACGGGTGCTGCCGCCGGACGCGGTCGCGCTGCCCGATGGACACGATGGCGACTGGCAGGGCGTGGGCACTGGCTTCGCCGCGGCCGGCGGGGTGCTGGCGCAGCGCCTGCAGCCGGTGCTGGCGCGGGTGGATCCGGCGGCGCTGCCACGCGCGGCCGACCTGGCGCGGCTGGCCGCCGCCGCGTTCGCCCGCGGCGAGGCGCTGGCCCCGGAGCGGGTCGAACCGGCCTACCTGCGCGACAACGTCGCCCTCACCCTGGCCGAGCAGCAGGCGCTGCGCGCGGCGAAATAACGCAGCCGTCGGGCCCCTCCGAAGGCCCCGTCTCCCCGATGTGGCAAAATCGCCCCCTTCCATCGCCTGCTCCGTGCCGATGCCGTCACCGTCCGTTCCGCCCGCGCCGCGCCGCGCCGGCTTCCGTCGCGCCCACGCCACCGCGGGCGCCTGAGTCATGGCCGACGAGACCGGGCACCTGCCACGGCGCCCGAGCCGGATCCTCAAGGCCACCCAGTGGTCGCTGCAAGGCCTGCGCGCGGCCTGGCTGCATGAGTCCTCGTTCCGCCTGGAGGTCTACCTGTTCGTGGTCCTGGCGCCACTGGCGCTGTGGCTGGGCCAGGACGGGATCGAGCGGGCGCTGTTGCTCGGCTCGATGCTGCTGGTGCTGTCGGCCGAGCTGCTGAACTCGGCGGTGGAGGCGGTGATCGAACGCTACGGCGCCGAGCACCACGAACTGGCCGGCCGGGCCAAGGACATGGGTTCGGCCGCGGTGTTCGTGCTGATGATGAACGTGCTGCTGGTCTGGGGCCTGGTCCTGGGCCCGCGACTGCTTTGAAAAAACCCGTTGTTGAAGGATTGATCCGATGAGCTTCGAATTCCTGGCCGACCCGAACGTCTGGCTGACCCTGGTGACCCTGAGCGCGCTGGAGATCGTGCTGGGCATCGACAACCTGGTGTTCATCTCGATCGCGGTCAGCCGGCTGCCGCTCGAGCAGCGCGCGTTCGCGCGCAAGTTCGGCATCGCGGTGGCCTGCATCACCCGGATCGCGCTGCTGGTCTCGCTGGCCTTCCTGGCGCGGATGCAGTACGACCTGTTCACGGTCGCCGGCATGGGCATCTCGGTGCGCGACCTGATCCTGATCCTGGGCGGCCTGTTCCTGCTGGTGAAGGGCACGATGGAGATCCGCGAGCTGATCACCGGCGGCCACGACGACGACCCGCGCACGACCAAGAGCTCGCAGGTGTTCTGGATGGTGATCGCGCAGATCGCGATCATCGACATCGTGTTCTCGCTGGACTCGGTGATCACCGCGGTGGGCATCGCCGAGCACATCCCGGTGATGATCTTCGCGATCCTGCTGGCGGTGGCGGTGATGCTGCTGGCGGCCAACCCGCTGGGCCGCTTCATCGACGCCAACCCGACGATCAAGATGCTGGCGCTGGCCTTCATCCTGCTGATCGGCGTGGTCCTGATCCTGGACGGCGTCGACCTGCACGTGCCCAAGCCGTACATCTACTTCGCCATGGCCTTCTCGGTGCTGGTCGAAACGCTCAACCTGGTGATGCGCCGCCACGCGCTGCGCAGGCACGTGCAGGGCGCCGGCGAGTTCTGAGCCGCCGCCACGGCGCCGCCGCCCGCGCCCGCGCCGGCCAACTGACGCCGGCCGGCGCCGATGCGCGCGACGAGGCTGCGCCGGTGCGATGCCGGGCCGCTGCTGGCCCGGCTGCTGCTGGCCTGCGCGGTGTCGCTGCTTGCGCCGGCATGGGCGCAGCCGGCGCCGGATGCGGCCATTCCCGCGCTCGACTCGCCGGTCGTCGACACCACCGGCACCCTCGACGCGGCCACGGTGCAGCGGCTCGACGCGCAGGCGCGCGCGCTGCGGCAGCGCAAGGGCAGCCAGTTGCAGGTGCTGGTGGTGCCGAGCACGCAGCCCGAATCGATCGGGCAGTACGCGGTGCGCGTGTTCGAGGCCTGGAAACCGGGTCGCAAGGGCGTGGACGATGGCGTGCTGCTGCTGGTGGCCAAGGACGACCGCGCGGTGCGGATCGAGACCGGCTACGGCCTGGAGGGTGCGATCCCCGATGCGGTGGCCAACCGCGTGATCCAGGAATACCTGGTGCCGAAGTTCCGCGCCGGCGACTACGGTGGCGGCATCGAGGACGCCACCGCGGTGCTGGTGAAGGTGATCGATGGCGAACCGCTGCCGGCGCCGGTGAGCCGGAACCCGCCTTCGCCATCCGGGGGTGGCCGCTGGCTGCCGGCGCTGTTCATCGCCTTCATCGTCGCCCAGGTGGCGCGCGGCCTCTTCGGCCGGCTGCCCGCCCCGGTGCGCGCGCCGCTGGTGGCCATCGCCGCGGGCGGCACTGCGTGGTTCGTCGCGGCGACCGTGTTCGCCGGCCTGTCCGGTGCGTTGATCGGCCTGCTCGTCGGCCTGGCCAGCGTGGGGGGCGGGCGCTTCGCCAACCGCGGTGGCTGGGGGGGCGGTGGTTTCGGCGGCGGCGGCCTCGGCGGCGGGGGGCTTGGGGGCGGTGGCGCGGGGCGGGGAAGGCCCGGGGGCGGCCGCGTCGGCGGGCGCGGCGGCGGCTTCGGGGGCGGGGGAGGCTGGGGCGGTGGCGGCGGCAGGTCCGGAGGCGGTGGCGCCTCGGGGCGGTGGTGATGCGCTGGCTGCGCCATGTTTTCGCGCCTTC
>CAZBDE010000108.1:3258-6247 GCA_964490415.1 uncultured Pseudoxanthomonas sp.
GGTGGCGCCTCGGGGCGGTGGTGATGCGCTGGCTGCGCCATGTTTTCGCGCCTTCGGCTGCGGGCCGCTTCCCGGCCGGGCGGCTGCAGCGGATCACCGCGGCCATCGCCGCCGGCGAAACCCTGCACAATGGCGAAGTGGTGTTCGCGGTCGAGTCGGGGTTGCCGTGGCGCGCGCTGGTCGGCGGCGTCGGGCCACGCGCGCGGGCGCACGAGGTCTTCGCCCGTTTGCGGGCCTGGGACACGCAGGCCAACAACGGCGTGCTGCTGTACCTGCTGCTGGCCGACCACGCGATCGAGATCGTCGCCGACCGCGGCCTGCACGGGCGGGTGACGGATGCGGAGTGGGAAGAGGTGTGCCGCGCGGTGGAGGCGGCGATTGGCGCCGGCGAGCTGTTGGAAAC
The DNA here is from genome assembly GCA_964490415.1 of uncultured Pseudoxanthomonas sp. Lineage (GTDB taxonomy): Bacteria > Pseudomonadota > Gammaproteobacteria > Xanthomonadales > Xanthomonadaceae > Pseudoxanthomonas. The sequence goes on from CAZBDE010000108.1 coordinate 3,662, forward strand.
GGCGGTGATCGCCGGGATCGAACGGATCTCGGGCCTGCTGGCCCGGCATTACCCCGCCACCGGCATCGGCCGCGACGAACTCCCCGACCCCCCGGCCCTCCTGTAGGAGCCCCTTCAGGGGCGACCCGAGGGAGCCGGAACACCGCCGCGTTCAAGGCGACCGATCCGGAGGCTGCGCGTCGAATGCGGCACCTTCCCGCCGCCTCGGGTCGCCCCTGAAGGGCGCTCCTACAAAGGCGTCGTTGCTGTCGGGCACAATAGGGCGGTCATTCCCGGGGCTGCGCAATGATCGTCCTGCACCAGATCGACCCGATCGCCATCTCGCTGGGCCCGCTGCGGGTGCACTGGTACGGGCTGATGTACCTGCTCGGCTTCCTGGTGGCCTGGTGGCTGGGACGGCGCCGCATCCGCGAAGGGCGGCTGCCGGGCGTGAACGCCGACGGCTTCGCCGACCTGCTGTTCTACGGGATGCTCGGCGTGATCCTGGGCGGGCGCCTGGGCTACGTGCTGTTCTACGGCCTGGGCGAGTTCGTGCGCGACCCGCTGATGCTGGTGCGGGTCTGGGACGGCGGCATGAGTTTCCACGGCGGCCTGATCGGGGTGCTGGTCGCGGCCTGGCTGTGGTCGCGCCGGCACGGGCTGCACTTCTTCGACACGATGGATTTCGTCGCGCCGCTGGTGCCGCCGGGGCTGGGCTTCGGCCGGCTCGGCAACTACATCGGCGGCGAACTCTGGGGCAAGTACACCGGGGCGGCCTGGGGCGTGGTTTTCCCGAGCGGCGTGCCGGACCCGTACCGCGGGCTCGATCCGGCCGCGCTGAAGGCGCAGTTCGACGCCGGCGCGCTGGACGCGTTCGCCCGCCATCCCTCGCAGCTGTACCAGGCCGTGCTCGAGGGGCTGGTGATGTTCTGCATGCTGTGGTGGTTCTCCTCGAAGCCGCGGCCGCGCTATGCGGTGGCGGGCCTGTTCGCGCTGCTGTACGGCGCGTTCCGCTTCCTGGTCGAGTTCGTGCGCGTGCCCGACGCGCAGCTGGGCTACCTGGCCTTCGGCTGGCTGACCATGGGCCAGGTGCTGAGCCTGCCGCTGGTCGCGCTGGGCCTGTTCCTGCTGTGGCGCTCGCACACCGCGCCGGTGCTGCAGCCGCAGCCGGCGGCCGCCGCAGCGAAGGGGAAATCGGCATGAGGCAATACCTGGACCTGCTCGGCCACGTGCTGGAGCACGGCACCGAGAAGGCCGACCGTACCGGCACCGGCACGCGCAGCGTGTTCGGCTGGCAGATGCGCTTCGACCTGGCCGAAGGCTTCCCGCTGGTCACCACCAAGAAGCTGCACCTGCGCTCGATCATCCACGAGCTGCTGTGGTTCCTGCGGGGCGAGACCAACATCGGCTACCTGACCGCCAACAAGGTCGGCATCTGGGACGAGTGGGCCGACGCCGATGGCGAACTGGGCCCTGTCTACGGCAAGCAGTGGCGGCGCTGGACCGGCAGCGACGGCAGCGAGATCGACCAGATCCGCTGGGTGGTGGACGAGATCCGGCGCAATCCGGATTCGCGCCGGCTGATCGTCTCGGCCTGGAACGTGGCCGACCTGCCGAAGATGGCGCTGATGCCGTGCCACACGATGTTCCAGTTCTACGTCGTCGGCGGGAAGCTGAGCTGCCAGCTGTACCAGCGCAGCGGCGACATCTTCCTCGGCGTGCCGTTCAACATCGCCAGCTACGCGCTGCTCACCCACATGGTGGCGCAGGTGACCGGGCTGCAGGTGGGCGACTTCGTGCACACGCTGGGCGACGCGCACCTGTACTCGAACCACTACGCACAGGCGCGCGAGCAGCTGGCGCGCACGCCGCGCGCGCTGCCGGTGCTGCGCCTGGCTCCGGGCGTCACCGACCTGTTCGCCTTCGCCTACGACGACATCGCCATCGAAGGCTACGATCCGCTGCCGGCGATCAAGGCGCCGGTGGCGGTCTGAGCGCGGAGGGCGCGGGGCGATGAAGGTTTCGCTGGTCGCGGCGCTGGACCGGAACGGTGCGATCGGCCGCGGCAACGCGCTGCCGTGGCGGCTGCCCGACGACCTCAGGCGCTTCAAGGCGCTGACCCTGGGCAAGCCGGTGCTGATGGGCCGGAAGACGGCCGAATCGCTGGGCCGTGCGCTGCTGGGGCGGTCGAACCTGGTGCTGACCCGCGGCGGCCGGTTGCCGTTCGAAGGCATGCGGGCGGTGGTGTCGCTGGATGCGGCGGTCGCCCTGGCCGCGGCGCAGGGAGCGGACGAGCTGTGCGTGATCGGCGGCGGCGAGGTCTACGCGCTGGCGCTGCCGCGCGCGGATGTGCTGTACCTGACCCATGTCGATACCGTGGTGGCGGACGCCGATGCGTTCTTCCCCGCATGGAACCCGGCGCAGTGGCGGGCGGTGGCGCGCGAACCGCATGCGGCCGATGCGAAGCACGTGCACGCCTTCGAGTTCGCCGAGTACGCGCGCCTGTAGGCCGCTTGCGGTGCCGGCGGTCGCCGTCGATTGGCGCCGGGGTCGCGGCGGGGGGGGCTTCGGTCGGGATGGCGTTGAATGATGCGGTAGCAGGGGGCG
>CAZBDE010000108.1:6347-8902 GCA_964490415.1 uncultured Pseudoxanthomonas sp.
GGGGCGACCCGATGCCCGGACAGGTCGCCCCAACCCCTGTCGACAACCCGCCAAGGCCAGCCACGTGCCAGGCCGGCCCGCAGCCGGCATCACTCCTTGCGCGGGCGCGGTGGCAGCGCGGCCACGTCGCGGCCGGGTACCTGCAGCACGCGCAGTTCCTCGCTGTCCAGCTGCAGGGCGGTGAGTCGGCCGCCCCACACCGCGCCGGTGTCGATGGCATGCACGCCCTGGGCGATGGTCAGGCCGAGCGTGGACCAGTGCCCGCACACGATCTTCAGGTCGCGCTCCACCCGGCCGGGCGCCTCGTACCACGGGTACAGGCCGGCGGCCTGGGTGCCGGGCGGGCCCTTCTCCTCGATCGCGATGCGCCCGCGCGGCGTGCAGTAACGGGCGCGGGTGAACCAGTTGATGATCGCGCGCCAGCGCTCGTGGCCGCGCAGCCCGGTCGACCAGTTCGGCTTGTCGCCGTACATGTTGCGCAGCAGGCCGCGATAGCCGTCGCCGCGCAGCTGCTGCTCCACTTCGGCGGCGTACTGCTCGGCGTCCCGGGTGGTCCACTGCGGGGCCAGGCCGGCGTGGACCATCATCCAGCCCAGCTCGCGGTCGGCGTGCACCAGCTTCTGCCGGCGCAGCCAGTCGAGCAGTTCGGCGCTGTCGTCGGCGAAGACCACGCGCTGCAGGTCGGGGTTGACCTTGCGCTTCTCGGCCGGCGCGCGTTCGCCGACGGCGAGCAGGGACAGGTCGTGGTTGCCCAGCACCACGATGCTGCGTTCGCGCAGCGAGTGGACCAGGCGCAGGGTCTCCAGCGACTGGCCGCCGCGGTTGACCAGGTCGCCGCAGAACCAGAGCGTGTCGGCGGCGGGGTCGAAGCGGATCCGCTCCAGCAGCCGTTGGGTGGCGTCGTAGCAGCCCTGCAGGTCGCCGATGGCCCAGATGCTCATCGCGGCGGCCTCAGTGCAGGGTCCGTGGCACGGTCAGCAGGAACGGGGCGATCGGGGCGTCGAAGCGGGTGCCGTCGGCAGCCAGCATGTCGTAGCGTCCCTGCATGGCGCCGTCGCCGGTCTCCAGCACGATGCCGGAGGTGTATTCGTAGTCGTCGCCCGGGTCGAGCCAGGGCTGTTCGCCGACCACGCCGTCGCCGTGCACTTCCTCGGTGCGGCCGTTGCCGTCGGTGATGCGCCAGTGGCGGGCGACCAGGCGCGCGGCGACGCTGCCGCGGTTGTGGATGCGGATCGTATAGGCGAAGACGTAGCGCCCGGCCTCGGGCTCGGACTGGTCCTCGAGGAAGCGGGGACTGACTTCCACGTCGATCGCGTAGGGCGTCGTTTTCTGCTGCATGGCGACAGTTTAAGCAAAAAGCGCGTGAGGGCCGAGGCGAGATCGCCGGGCGGGGGCGACTTCCAGGCGTGTCGTTCGGCCGTCGGCATGTGCGCTCTTTTGTAGGAGCACCCTTCAGGGGCGACCCGATCCCGTTGGAAGGCGCCACATTCAACGCGCGGCCTCCGGATCGGTCGCCTTGAACGAGGCTGCGTCCGACCGCCTCGGGTCGCCCCTGAAGGGTGCTCCTACAAGGAGGCTTCGACCGGCTTCGCGTTCGCCAGGCGGACGAAGGAGGGAACGTCGATCTGTTCGGCGCGGGCATCGGGGCTGACCCCGGCGGCGGCGAACTGCGCGGCATCGCAAACTCCGTTGAGCGCATTGCGCAGGGTCTTGCGGCGCTGGCCGAAGGCGGCGCGGACCACGTCGGCGAAGCGCGCCCGGTCGTCGATGCCGACCGTGGCCGGATCGCGCGGCACCAGCCGCACCACCGCCGAGTGCACCTTCGGCGGCGGCCGGAACGCGCCGGGCGGGACCACGAACAGCGGCTGCACCTGGCAGTAGGCCTGCAGCATCACGCTCAGCCGCCCGTAGACCTTGCTGCCGGGCGCCGCGCCCATCCGGTCGACCACTTCCTTCTGCAGCATGAAGACCATGTCGCGGATCGACGCCGCGTGGTCCAGCGCGTGGAACAGGATCGGCGAGGAGATGTTGTAGGGCAGGTTGCCGCACAGCTTGACCGGCGTGCCGGCGGCCAGCGCGGTGAAGTCCACCTGCAGCACGTCGCGGTGGATGATGGCCAGTTCGCCGACGCCCTCGGCCATCGCCGCCAGCGGGCCGACCAGGTCGCGGTCGAACTCGATCACGGTCAGCGCGCCATGGCGGCGCAACAGCGGCAGGGTGATCGCGCCCTGGCCGGGGCCGATCTCGACCAGCCGGTCGCCGGGGCGAGGGTCGACGGCCTGGACGATGCGCTCGATGTAGGCGCGCTCGTGCAGGAAGTTCTGGCCCAGGGACTTCTTGGGCTGGTGGCGGGTGCTCATGCGCCATTATCGCCGGTCCGCCCCGCAGCGGCATGGCTCTTCTTTGTAGGAGCTCCCTTCAGGGGCGACCCGAGGCCGTCGGAAGGCGCAGCTTCGTACCACCCGGCTCCTCCGGAGCATCGGCGTTGAACGCGGCTGTGTTCCGGCGGCCCCGGGTCGCCCCTGAAGGGAGCTCCTACAACGGCGGGGCGGCCG
>CAZBDE010000109.1:0-8881 GCA_964490415.1 uncultured Pseudoxanthomonas sp.
GCGCGACCTTGCCGTCGGCATCCAGGGCGAAGGTGACGTAGGCCGGCTCGATCGAGGCGTCGTCCCAGTCGGCGCGGAAGGTGTCGTACTGCCAGTGGCTCAGCGTGCCGGCCATGTCCGGCGTCTGCCGGAAATCGATGCGCAGCTTGCCGCCCTGCTCGGTGACGGCGATCGGCCCGTACCACGCGTCCGCATAGTCGCCGGCGTAGCCGGCCGCCGGCAGCGACGGACGCGAGGCCTTGCGCGCCTGCTTGCCCGCGCCCTCCAGCGCGGCCAGGCCGCCGGCCAGGCGCGCCCGGTTCCACTCCCCGAACGCCGCCACCCAGTCGCGTGGTTCGAAGCCCAGGTAATGGTCGAGCAGTTCGTAGCCCAGCCCGCGCATGACGTCCACGTCCTCGGAATTGATCATCAGCGCGATGCCCAGGTCGTGCTCCGGCACCAGCACCACGAAGGCCAGCACGCCGAACACCGCGCCGCCATGCTGGATCACCTTCACGCCGCGGTAGTCCTGCACGCTCCAGCCCAGCCCGTAGCCTGAGAACTGCGGGGTGATGTCGGCGATCGGCGCCGGGAACGGGCGGATCGGCGTCGGCACCTGCGGATTCCACATCTCGCGCGCGTTCGCCTCGCTCCACAAACGCTTGCCCCCGCCGCCCGGGATCGCACCGAGCGCGAGCTGCGCCTGCATCCAGCGCGCGAAATCGTCGGCACTCCACGACAGCCCGCCGGCCGGCGCGCCGACCTGGCCCAGGCCCTCGCGCTCGGGCAGCACCTGCTGCGCGCCCAGGCCGCGCAGGCGCGGGTCCAGGCGCGCGTGCGGCTGGACCCGGTTGGCGGTGGCGAAGCGGTCCTTCTCGTCGCTGACCGCAGTCTTCATGCCCAGGGGCTTGAAGATCCGCTCGCGCACGAACTCTTCCCACGGCTGCCCGCTGACCTGGGTGACCAGCTCGCCGGCCACGACGTACAGGATGTTGTCGTAGGCGTAGCCGCTGCGGAAGCTGGTCGCCGGCTCGATGTGGCGCAGCGCGCGGACGATGTCGGCACGGCTGCGCGAGGTGCGGGGGATCATCAGCAGGTCGCCGGCGCCCAGGCCCAGGCCGCTGCGGTGCAGGAGCAGGTCGCGCACGGTCATCTCGCGGGTGACCCACGGGTCGTACATGCGGAAATCCGGCAGGTGGTCGATCACCTTGTCGTCCCAGCCCAGCTTGCCGTCGTCGATCAGGACCGCCAGCGCCGCCGCAGTGACCGCCTTGCCGGTCGAGCCGGTGGGGAAGATCGTGGCGGCGTCCACCGGATCGTGCGCGCCTAGCCGGCGCACGCCGTAGCCGCGCGCATGCACGATCTCCCCGCCCTTGACCACGGCGATGGCCATGCCCGGCACGTCGCGCGAGCGCATCGCCTCCTCGACCCGCCGGTCGAAGCCGGCTGGCAGCGTGGCGGCCGCAGCCGTCGCCGCGAACAGCAATGCGCCGACAGCGACGGCGCGCAGGGCCAACGACCCGATGGTCATGTCCGGTCTCCTCTCAGGAATGCGATGCGGGGGAGTGCGACGCGGGCGGTGCCTCGCCGCGCGCGTGATGGCGCCACAGCAGCCACAGGCCCCAGGTCATCAGCGGCAGCACGTAGATCGCCAGGAAATACCAGGTGAGCGTACCGTAGCCCTTGGCGATCAGGTCGACCAGGCCGACCGCGGTGGCCGCGTACACCGCCGCCAGCATCACCCCGACCGCCAGCGCCGGGCGCAGCGAGCGCGGCATCGGCCGCCGCTTTTCCTCCCAGGCGTTGGCGACCCGCTCGTTGATCGCGTGCAGCAGGGCCACGCCGGTATCCACCAGGGTCAGCATCACCGCGATCTGGAAGGCCCACTCGAACCACGGCGCCTGCAGCTTCGCCAGCAGGAAGGCCGAGGGCAGTGCCTGGTCGGCGATCTCGTGGTAGTAGCCCATCATCGCGATGTAGAACACCACGCCCGGCAGCATGCCCAGCGGCCCGGCCAGCGCACCGGCGGCCAGGGCCTCGCGGCGGCGGCCGAAGTGGCGCACGCAGAACAGGACCGCGGGAATGGTGGCGACGTTGTAGCCGGCGTAGGTCACGCCGGCCTTGAACCAGCCCCCGTCGACCGGCCCCGAGGCGAAGTTGGCCTCGATGCGGTCGCCGAACGCCAGCACGCACCAGACCACGAACACGAAATAGACCAGGTACAGGTAGCCGACCGACGCGACCAGGAACTTCTCGATCGCAGCCGTGTCGCAGAACAGCAGGGCGCCGGTGGCGGCGATCATGGCCATCGAGCCCGCCAGCCTCGGCAGGCCGAACAGGCTGAAGGCGATCTCCCCGGCCGCCGCGCCCATCACCGCCATGATCACCAGCATCAGCAGGACATAGCCGATCTCGAACGCGAACCAGCCGCGGCCGAGCAGCAGCCTGAAGAATGTCCGGTAGTCGTAGGCGCGCGCGATCCGGGCCAGCTCGAAGCTCACCATCAGCACCGCACTCCACACCAGCATGCTCACCGCCATGCCCAGCAGCCCGCCCCAGGGACCGGCCGGCAGGAAGAACTCCACCAGCTCGCGCCCGGTGGCGTAGCCGCCGGCGATCACCGCCGCCTGGAACACGAAGCCAGGCAGCAGGTAGCGCTGGAACCAGCTGGAGGTCTGCTTCATGCCAGGCAGGAATCGACCAGCCGCGCGAACGCCTCGCCGCCGCGGACCGGGTCGGCGACCGGCAGGCCGAGGCGCGCGGCGATCTCCCCCATCGCCCGCTGCGCCTCGGCCTCCTCCAGCCTTGCCGTGTTCAGGCTCACCCCGGCGCAGCGGATCGCCGGGTTGGTGCGCGCGCCGAGCCGCAGGACCAGGTCGATGGTCTCCTCCAGCGACGGCAGCAGGTAGTGCGGATGGCCCAGCATGCGTTCGCGCCCGTGCTCGTGGCATACCACCACCACGTCCGGCTGGCTGCCGTGCAGCAGCGCCAGCGACACGCCGGCATAGGCCGGATGCGACAGCGAGCCCTGGCCCTCGATCACGTCCCAGTGGTCCGGATCGGCATCGGGCGACAGCGTCTCGGCCGCCCCGGCTGCGAAGTCGGCGACCACCGCGTCCAGCGGGACGCCCTCGCCGGCGATGAGGATGCCGGTCTGTCCGCTGGCGCGGAAATCGGCGGCGAGGCCGCGCGCGCGGAACATGCGGGCCAGCGTCAGCGCCGTATATTTCTTGCCCAGCGCGCAATCGGTGCCGACGGTGAGCAGGCGGCGACCCGTGCGCTTGCGGCCGCTGGCGACCGGGATGCCCGGCGGCGGCTCGCGCACGTCGATCAGGCGCCGGCCGTGCGCGAGCGCGACGTTGCGCAGCGATTCGATCCCGGCCAGGCGCGCGTGCATGCCGCCGATCAGGTCCAGGCCGGCCTGCAGCGCTTCGGTCAGCAACGGCAGCCATGCGGACGGGATCCGCCCACCGGGATTGGCCACCCCGATCACCATCGCGCGTGCGCCGGCCAGGCGCGCCTGCGCCGGCGACAGGAACGGCAACCCGGTGCTCACCGAGGCGCCTGCGCAGGCGAACTCGCCGACGCAGCGCTCGCCGGCCCAGTCGCGCAGGCCGAACGCGGTCTTCGCGTAGCCCGGCTCGGTCGTGTCGCCGAGGAACAGCAGGTAGGGTTGCGGCAGCGCTTCGGCGTGGCGCAACGCGGGTACGGCAGTCGGCATTCGGTGGGCGCTCATGGCCGATCGGGATGGAGCCGCCCGCATCCGCGGGCGGCACGCGGATCAGAAGCGGAAATCGAGTTCGAGGCCGAAGGTGCGCGGCTGGATCGGGACGGCGGCCAGCTGCACCCTCTCGCCGGTGACCTGGCTGTCGGCCGGATTGATCGACGACCAGCCCATCTCGCCGGTGACGTTGCTGACGTACGCACGCAGCTCCCAGTTGTTCCGGCCGATGCCCGCGTACAGGTCGAGCGCGCCGTAGGATTCGACCTCCACCGGCGGGGTGATGGTCTCCATCAGCACCGTCGACGGGTCGCCCGGCGCGGTCACGAGCTGGCGCTCGGTGGTTTCGTTGACCCGGTCGCCGACCCAGCGCAGCGCGCCGCCGACCTGGCCGTTGTAGCCGCCGGACAGGGAAAACGCGTATTCGGCCACCGCCGACCACGACCATTCGGGCACGTAAGGCAGGCGGTCGCCGGCCAGGCCGGTGGTGAGGATCACGTCGTAGCCGTCCTGCGGGATCACCGTCGGCGCGAAATCGTTCTTGACCGCAGCCTTGGTGTAGGCGCCGTTGAAGCCCAGCTGCAGCGCTTCGGTGGCACGGAACATCGCGGCCAGTTCGACGCCCTCGCTGGTGGCCTGGCCGCCGTTGACCAGGCCGCCGACGCCGTTGAACGAGGACGCCACCTGGATGTCGTCCCAGTCGATCCGGAACGCGGCCACGTCCAGCGACACGCGGCGGTCGGCGAACTGCGATTTCAGGCCCAGCTCGAAGCTGTCCAGCATCGAGGAATCGACGCTGGGCGGCATGCCGGGCAGGGCCACGTTCGGGCCGCCGGGCTGGTAGCCGGTGGCCGCCCGCGCATAGACCATCACGTCTTCGTTGATCTTCCACTGCGGGCTCAGGCTCCAGGTGAAGACGTCCTCGCTGGACTCGCCGGGGAAACTGCCGATCGGCACCAGGATGCCCGCGGTCGTGTCCTGGCTGAACCACTGCTCGTTGCGCGCCTGGCGCACGCCGCCGTCGATCTTGAAGTGCTCGCCGATGCGCCACGAGCCATTGGCGAACAGCGCCGTCTCCTCGTAGGTGCTGGGCAGCTCCAGCTGCGCCAGGGTGCCGAACATGGCGTCGTACGGCGCCGGCAGCGGCGAGCCGTCGCGCTGGCCGAGCCAGACGAACTGGGTCTGCAGCGCGTCCTCCTTGGTGTAGAACACGCCGGCCATCCACTCGAAGCTGCCGCCGGTCTTGGAGCTGAAGCGGAACTCCTGGGTGACCTTGTCCAGGTCGAAGCGGTAGTCCAGGTAGGAGCTTCCCGGCTCGGGCAGCCCGAGCAGCATGTCGGCGACCTCGCCGAACTGGATGGTGGAGTCGATCTGGTTCCTGGTCCGGGTCTCCGACCAGCCGGTGGCCGAGACGAAATCGGCCCAGCCGAGGTCCCAGTCGAAGCTGAGAGCGGCCAGCGTCAGGATCTTTTCGAACGGCTGCGGCTGCCAGGTGCGGGTGGTGTAGTCGCCGTCCAGCGGCGCCTGCGTGTCGGGGTCCAGGGCCACGCTGGTGCGATCGTCGGCATGGATGCGCTGGTGCAGCAGCGACAGGTTCATGTCGGTGCTCTCGCCGTCCCAGAGCAGGGCCGCGCGGGTACCGATCTGTTCGACCGAATCGATGTCCTTGCGGCCGTCGACCGCGTTGTCCGTGTAGCCGGGCAGGCCGTTGCGGGCGAAGCTCACGCGCAGGGCCAGGCGATCGTCCTGGATCGGCACGCTGGCGCCCACGCGGCCGTTCCATTCGTTGCCGCCGTCCTGCACCGAGCGCAGGCCGAGCCCGATCCGCAGCTCGTCGGTCGACAGGTCCGGTTCGCGGGTCACGTACTTGAGCAGGCCGCCGATCGCGCCGGCGCCATACAGCGTGCCCTGTGGCCCGCGCAGCACCTCCACCCGGCTGATGTCGTAGGGCAGCAGGTCCAGCATCAGGCTGTTGGCGCCCTGGTAGATGCCGCTGGAACCGACCGGCACCTCGTCGATGTAGGTCGCCACGGTGGCACCGGACGACATCGCGGCGATGCCGCGCAGCGAGATCGAGGTCAGGCCCGGCGTGCCGCCGCTCTGCACCTGCATGCCGGGGATCAGCGCCGCGTAGTCGGACAGCGAGCTGACGCCCAGGTTCTCCATCTGCCGCTCGCCGACCACGCTGATCGAGGCACCGACCTCGCGGATGTTCTCCACGCGCTTGTTGGCGGTGACCACCACCGTGTCCAGCGTGATGGCGCTGTCGGCCTGGTTCGCGGCCGCAGCGGCGTCCTGGGCCAGCGCCGGCATGGCGGCGCCCCATGCCAGCGCGCCGGCGATCGCGAGGAACAGGGGCGAGCGGTGCCCGGTGCGTGCAGGCTGGAACGGATTCATCTCGGGTCTCCCGGAAGCGAGCTTCGGATCTGCAGTGACGCGGCCAAGAACCGCCGCATGTCCGGAGTGCTGCCCACCGGGCTGCCTCCGGCTCCCCTGGTCAGGGATATTGATCCTAATTGGAGAATTGTCAACACATTTGGAAAATCATTCTCTGGACGCGCCCAAGGACTCCCGGACCGCTCCGGCCGGCGCCGCCGGCGCGCCGCGCCAGCCCGGGCCACGCACCACCCGCCCGGGCGTCGCGCCGGTGTGCCCGCCGTCGCGCAGCACCTGCACGCCGTTGACGAAGACATGGGCGACGCCGCTGGCGTACTGCTGCGGCCTGGCGTAGGTGGCATGGTCGGCGATCGTGGCCGGGTCGAACACCACGATGTCGGCGAAGCAGCCCGGTTGCAGGCAGCCGCGGTCGCGCAGCTTCCAGTTCGCCGCCGGCAGGCCGGTCAGGCGATGGATGCCCTCCTCCAGCGACATGAGTCCGCGCTCGCGCACGTAGTGGCCGAGGAAGCGGGCCACGTTGCCGTAGGCGCGCGGGTGCGTGCTCGACTCCAGGAACACGCCTTCGGCGGCCGAGGACTCCGCATCCGAACCCAGGCTCACCCACGGCTGGCGCAGGCCCAGTTCGACGTTCTCCTCGCTCATCAGGAAGAACGCCGCCCCGACCGGCGAGCCGTCCTCGATGACCAGGTCGATCGCCGTGTCTTCCGGCGTGGCGCCGCGTTCGCGCGCCACCTCGGCCAGGGTCCGGCCGGTCAGCGGCTTGAGTTCGCCGTTGTGGAAATCGATCAGGATCACGCGCTCGTCCGAGCCGGCGAGCAGGCGCAGGTTCTCCCAGTCCGCGTCCGGGTCGCGCATTTCCGCCAGCACCCGCGCGCGCACCTGCGGATCGCGCAGCCGCTCGACCATCGCCGCGTAACCGCCGGCCTGCACCCAGGGCGGCAGCGTGGCGGTGAGCATGGTCGCGCCGGCGGTGTAGGCGTACATGTCGGCGCTGACCTGCAGACCTTCGGCGCGCGCGGCGTCGATCCGCGCGATCGCCTGGGCCATCTTCGGCCAGTTCTTCTCGCCGGCGGCCTTCAGGTGGTAGGCCTCGGCGCGCTGCCCGGTCGCGCGCGCGATCGCGATCGTCTCGTCCAGCGCCTCGAGGAAACGATCCGCCTCGCTGCGCATGTGCGAGATGTAGCCGCCGCCGGATTCGGCGGCCGCTTGAGCCAGGGCCACGATCTCCGCGCTTTCGGCGAATGCCGCCGGCGGATAGATCAGCGAGCTGCCCACGCCGAGCGCGCCCTCGGCCATCGCCGCGCGCACCAGGCCGCGCATCCGCTCCAGCTGCGCGGGATCGGGGTCGACGTCGTCCTCGCCCAGCTCGTGGATGCGCACGGTGGTGGCGCCGACGAACGAGGCCACGTTCGGGGTGACGCCACGCCGCTCGAGATGCTCGAGGTACTCGCCCAGGCTCGTCCACTCGATCGGGTAGCGCAGGTCGCCCTGCATCTTCAGCGCATCCTCCTTCATGCGCGCGTTGAACGGGCCCATCGACCAGCCTTCGCCGAAGATCTCCAGGGTCACGCCCTGGCGGGTGTCGCTCAGGCCGCGGCCATCGACGATCAGCGATTCGTTGGCCCAGCTGAGGACGTTGATGAAGCCGGGCGCCACGGCCTGGCCGCCCGCGTCGATCACCCTGTCGGCGGATGCGTCGCTTCCCGCGGGAAGCAGCGCGGCGACGCGGTCGCCGCGTACCGCCACGTCCACCCGCTGCGACGGCGCTCCGCTGCCGTCGTAGACCACGCCGTCGCGAATCAGCAGGTCGAAGTGCGGCGTGGCTGCCCAGGCCACCGGCATCGTGCCGGCGGCGAAGAGGCAGGCGAGCAGGGCGAACGGCAGGCGTGTCATGGCGGCACTCCGTCAGGCGGCGGGATTCAACGCACGGATCGGCCTGTCCAGGCGCCACAGCAGCAGCGCGGCCAGCACGGCCAGGCCCGACAGCAACAGGAAGAAGCCGGCGTGGCTGGTCCTTGACCAGAGCATGCCGACCGCGCCGGCCAGCAGGCTGCCGCTGAAGATGGCCAGGAACCACGACGCCACCGTGGTCGCGCCCAGGCGCGGCGGCGCCAGCCTGGCGAACAGGCCCAGGCCGGTCGGCAGGATGTACAGCTCGCCCAGGGTAAGGACCATGAAGAACGCCAGCAGCCAGCCCCAGCCCACCCGCGCGTCGCCGGCGACCGCGGCCACGACCGCCAGCAGCGCGTACGCCGCGGCCACGATCAGCGCGCCGATCGCCATGCGCATGGCCGGCGAGGTCTCGCGGCCGGCCGCGGCGCGGTGGCGCCAGACCATGAGCAGCAGCGGCGTCATCGCGATCACCAGCAACGGGTTCAGCGACTGGAACCAGGTCATCGGGATGGTGGCCGCGCCCCAGGCCCGGTCCACCCCGGTGTCGATCCACAGCGGCAGGGTGTTACCGATCTGTTCGTAGGCGCCGCGGAAGATCGTCGCGGCGATGCCGACGCCGAGCAGCAGCAGCCAGACCTTGCGGTGGCGGCCAGGCGCATCGGCCACCGCCTCCGTCGCCGGCACCCGCCGCGGCGGCTCCGGCGGCAGGTAGCGCTTGCCTGCGATATAGATCACCAGGCCGATGAACATGCCGATGCCGGCGGCGCCGAAGCCGTAGTGCCAGCCGTACAGCTCGCCGAGCGTGCCGCACACCAGCGGCGCCATGAACCCGCCGATGTTCAGGCCGACGTAGTAGACGTTGTAGGCGCGGCCGCGGCGCGGATCGTCGGC
>CAZBDE010000110.1:0-3111 GCA_964490415.1 uncultured Pseudoxanthomonas sp.
GCCTAACTACCAGTAGACCCCCAGCGGGGGTGTAGTGCCGAGTCTGCGGCGCCCGCTCAATCGGCGTCAATCTGAGGGCTCCGTACAATCAATGATTTGGCAAGGGCCGGGCGGCCACGGAGCCGGCTCCGATCCGAATAATGCGGCAGGCAGGCCCCGATATCTCTTATGGCGGCAAGCAGGCCGTGATAATCGGCACCATTTCCCGGGCGGGCGCCGCTTCGAATTCGCCGACCCATATGACCGATGGCGCAGATCGACGCCCGCTCCACCCACGGCCACGCTATGTTGTGCCGGTCCCCACGCCACGCCCCCGCCATGCGCAGCCTCCTCGACTTCAGCTCCTGGTCCGGCCTGCTCACCACCCTGCTCGGGCTGGTGGTGGTGTCGCTCGTGGCGGTCGGCATCCGCCTGCTGTTCATGCAGACCCTGCAGCGCCGGCGCGAACGCGAGAACCGGCAGATCAACGAGCGGCTGAAGACGCTGATCGCCGCCTACAAGACCCTCGGCGGTTCGTTCACCGGCGACCTCACCGTGGACCCGCTGCACCTGGGCGAGCAGCGCCGCCGTGCGGCGACCGTGCCCGACGCGGTCGATCCGGATTCGAGTACGGCCGAGCGCCGCCGCCGCACCCGCGACGCGGTGGAGGCGGCGCTGTCGGACGTGATCCTGCTCGGTACCGAGGAGCAGGTGCTGATGGCCACCCAGGTCGCCAACGACATGGTCGCCGGGCGCAACGTGGAAACGGCCGCGCTGGTCGCCTCGCTGCGTGATTTCATCCGCCAGGCGCTGGACCTGGAGCCGATCCCGCCCGGGCTCGCCATCCCGAACCAGGGCCCACTGCGCGTGGTGGCCGGCGGCGGGGGCGGCAAGCGCGACGGCGACGGTGGCGGCAAGGCCGGGGGCGGTGGCGCAAGCGGCGGAATGGGCGGCGGAATGGCCGCCGGCGCGGGCATGGGCGCGGGTGCCGGCATGCACCTGGGCCGCAGCGGCGTCGCGGACGAGGCGCTGGACGCGTCATCGCCTGGCAACCCCTGAGTCCTGCCCGGCACCGTCAACCGCGGCCGGGGATTCCCGGAACCGCGATCGGCGCGCGA
This sequence comes from uncultured Pseudoxanthomonas sp., assembly GCA_964490415.1. Lineage (GTDB taxonomy): Bacteria > Pseudomonadota > Gammaproteobacteria > Xanthomonadales > Xanthomonadaceae > Pseudoxanthomonas. The sequence goes on from CAZBDE010000110.1 coordinate 1,098, forward strand.
ACCGCGGCGGGATCGGGGTCGCGGCCGGCCGGTCCGCCCCCGGACCGCGCGCGGGTCACGGCTGCATGAACTGGTCGCGGATCAGTTCGTAGGATTCCGGGCTGATGGACATCACGCCCCGGAACGGATGGTCGAGGGCGACGATCACGAACAGCACCATCGCCAGGAAACTGGACAGGCCGCCGACCAGGATGTACTGGAAGCGCGCATCGCGGATCCTGAAGAAGAACGACAGGGCGATGCAGCCCATCGCCCCCGGCAGCAGCACGAACCACATCACTCCCGGGAGCGCGTCGTCCACCGCGTCCAGGCGCAGCCGCCTGGCCTCGATCAGGCCGTTGTAGGCGGACAGCGCCTCGGCATGGAGGATCTCCTGCTTGCCACCCTCCGGCTCGAACGCATACAGCTGCTCCTGCAGCCGGTCCATGATCTCGACGCCTTCGTGCGGCGTCTGCCCTTGCCGCTGCAGCGGCCACGCCTCGTCGATCACCTGCACCGTGTAGACGCGCAGGGTCTCCTGCAGCGCCTGGCGCTGCGGCTGCGGATAGCCGCTCAGGTCGCGCCACAGCAGGGCGATGGCCGTCGCCTCGCCGGAAACCGTCCGGCCCGCTTCCGAATACCGGTTCCACACGCTGACCGCGGTCAGCGCGGCGACCAGGGCGTACAGCATCATCGCCGACTGCAGCACCGCGGCGCCGTAGAACAGGTCGGCCTCTTCGCCGATGTCCAGGCGCGGCAGCACCCAGCGCCTGAACGCCCAGGCCCCCGTCAGCGCGAAGCCCACCAGCCAGACGTTCAGCACCAGGACCACGGCCCACAGCGGCAGCGAGAAGACGGCTTCGAACATGCAACGGGCTCCTTGGCCGGTAGGTGCGGTCGCCTGCCCGCGGACCGCGGACCTTGGCGTGCGCTCGGTTGAAGGCGCCCATGGTAGGGACTGCCCGCGCGAAAATCGACGCGTGGCGCGACGCTGCGCGCCCCCGGGCGCTAGGAGCGATCCGGATCGAGCCGCAGCAACCGTCCCTGCGCGCCGCGGCCGCCATCCTCCAGCAGCCAGATCGTGCCGTCCGGCCCCTGTTCGACCTCGCGGATCCGCGTGCCCATGTCGTAGCGCTCGGCCTCGCGCGCGCGGTCGCCGTCGAAGGCCACGCGCACCAGGCTCTGCGAGGACAGGCCGCCGATCAGGCCGCTGCCGGTCCAGCCCGGGTAGCGGTCGCCGCTGTAGATGACGAAGCCGGCCGGCGAGATCACCGGCGTCCACGAGATGACCGGTGCGTTGAATTCCGGACGGGTGTCGTGGTCGGGGATCGGCTTGCCGTCGTAGTGGTCGCCGTTGGAGACGATCGGGTAGCCGTAGTTGGCGCCCTTCCGGATCAGGTTGAGCTCGTCGCCGCCCTTCGGTCCCATCTCGTGCACCCACAGCCGGCCGTCGCGGTCGAAGGCGATGCCGAGCATGTTGCGGTGGCCCAGCGACCACACCTGCGCGGCCACGCCGCCCTGGTCGGCGAAGGGATTGCCCTCCGGCACGCTGCCGTCGTCGCGCAGGCGCACGACCTTGCCGAGGTTGCCGGACATGTCCTGCGCCGGGTCGAACTTCTGCCGCTCGCTGGAGGCGATCCAGAGCAGGCCGTCGCGATCGAAGGCCAGGCGGTGGCCGTAGTGGCCACGGCCGGTCACCTTCGGCTGCTGGCGCCAGATCACCTGCAGGCCTTCGAGCGTGCCGCCGCCATCGGCGCCGGTGGCCAGCTTCGCCCGCGCCACCGCGCCGCCGGCGGTGTCGCCGTCGCCGGCCTCGGCATAGCTGAGGTAGATCCAGCCGTTCTCGGCGAAGCGCGGATGCAGGACCACGTCGCCCAGGCCGCCCTGGCCGGCGTGGACCAGCGCCGGCACGCCGCGCACTTCGGCGCGCGTATTTTTCGCCAGGTCCTGGATCCACAGCTTGCCGCCGCGCTCGGTGACCAGCAGGCGGCCGTCGGGGAGGAAGGTCATCGCCCAGGGTTCGGCGAAGCGCGCC
>CAZBDE010000110.1:3211-8834 GCA_964490415.1 uncultured Pseudoxanthomonas sp.
CGTGCCGCGGTTCCTGCCCTGCCAGGGCCGGTACCAGGTGCGCACCGCGGCCATGTCGGCCTCCAGGTCGCCGCTGGTGTGGAACAGCGGGCCGATGCCGAGGGTCCGCTGCGGATAGTGGAAGTAGGCCATCAGCACCGGCACGCCGGCGCCGTGCGCGATCTTGAGGAAGCCGCTCTTCCACTTCTCCACCGGCTTGCGCGTGCCCTCCGGCGCCAGTGCGAACCACATCTGCGGCGAGGTGCGGATCAGCTCCACCGCCTGCTCGACCACGCCCTGCGGGCGGCTGCGGTCCAGCGGGATCACGCCGAGCCGGCGCAGCACGATCGACAGCGGCCACCAGAACAGCGCGTCCTTGCCCAGCACGCGCGCGTCGAAGCCCAGCGCCATCTTCGCCGCCATGCCCCAGATGCCGTCCCAGTTGGACGAATGCGGCGCGGCGATCAGGACCAGCTTCGGGATGTCGGGCAGCGTGCCGGTCACGCGCCAGCCGCCCAGGCGCAGGATGCTGCGGCCGAGCCAGCGCGAGAAGCGGTGCCGGGCCGGCCGCTGCGGCATGTTCGGCGGGATCGCCGGCAGCAACGGGGTGGCGTCGGCCATTTCAGTCCCAGCTGCGCGGGGTGCGGCCGCGCTTGATCTCGCTACGCTCGCGCTTGCCCTGCAGGCGGCGCTGCTTGGAGGCGCGGGTGGGCTTGGTCTCGATCCGGCGCTTGGGCACCGACAGGCCGGCGGCGATGAACGCGGCCAGCCGTTCGCGCGCGTCCTGGCGGTTGCGGTCCTGGGTGCGGAAGCGCTGCGCATCGATCACCAGCACGCCGGCGTCGGTGAGGCGACGGTCGCGGCGGGCCAGCAGGCGCGCGCGCAACGGCTCGGGCAGCGAAGGCGAACCGGCGATGTCGAAGCGCAGTTCCACCGCGGTGGAAACCTTGTTGACGTTCTGCCCGCCGGCGCCGCTGGCGCGCACGAAGCGCTCGACGATCTCCGCTTCGGGGATCGCCAGCCCGGGGCTGATGTCGATGGCGTCGGCAGGCATGGGGGGATTGTACGGAGACCCCGGTCTTCCTGCGCCCGCTTTTGTAGGAGCTCCCTTCAGGGGCGACCCGACTGCGCCTGGATGCTGTGGCGTTCAACGCGCCCCCTCCGGAGACGCCGCGTTGAACCTCGCACCTTCCTGCGGGATCGGGTCGCCCCTGAAGGGAGCTCCTACAAGGGGGCGTCGTCCGGGGGCAGGGTCCAGCCGAACAGGGCCATCGCCTTGGCGAATTCGCCTTCGGGCGGCGCTTCGACCTGCACGTGCGCGTCCCGCTGCGGATGCGGGAACCCCAGCCGCCAGGCGTGCAGCAGCATCCGGTGCACGCCGCGCATGCGGAACTCGCGGTTGTGGCGGCCGTCGCCATGGCTGGTGTCGCCGATCATGTGGTGCGAGGCGTGCTTGAGATGGCGGCGGATCTGGCGGAAGCGCCCGGTCAGCGGCGCGCATTCCAGCAGCGCATAGCGCGAGGTCGGGAAGCCGCCCGACGGCACCGGCAGTTCGCCGATGGCCAGGCGGCGGAAGCGGGTCTGCGCCGGCTTCTTCAGCGGCTTGCCGGGGCCGCCGTCCAGCGCATGGTCGATGGCGAATTCCTCCTCCGGCCAGCCGCGGCAGATCGCCAGGTAGCGCTTGTCCAGCTGCTGCGCCATCACCGCCTTGCCCAGCGCGGAGGCGGTGTCGCGGTCGAAGGCCAACAGCAGGCAGCCGCTGGTGGCGCGGTCCAGGCGATGGACGAGATGGATCGGCCGGCCGAACTGCGCGCGCAGGCGGTCGGCGGCGAAGTCGGTCTCGCCGGCGGCCAGCACGCTGTCGTGCACCATCAGCCCGGCCGGCTTGTCGACCACCGCCAGCCATTGATCCGCGTACAGCACCGGCAACTGCATTCCACGACCCTCCGCTGCAACGCACTGCAGCATCTGCGACACTCGCGCGGCCGGCATGGTGGCCGGCACGACCCCTTGGAGACCACGGATGATCCCCAGCAAGCCCATTCTCGCATTCGCCCTGGCCCTGGCCCTGGCGTTGCCCACCGCGCCCCTGTCCGCCGCCGCCGAAGCCCCGCCCCTGCCGAAGGGCGTCGTGGCCGGACCGAGCATCGAAGGCATCAGCGAATACACCCTGGCCAACGGCCTGCGCGTGCTGCTGTTCCCCGACCCGACCAAGCCCACCGTCACCGTCAACCTCGTCTACGGCGTCGGTTCGGTGCACGAGAACTACGGCCAGACCGGCATGGCCCACCTGCTCGAACACCTGCTGTTCAAGGGCACCCCGACCCACGACGACATCAGCGGCGAGATGAAGCGCCGCGGCATCACCTTCAACGCCACCACCTCGCTGGACCGCACCAATTATTTCGCCTCGTTCCCGGCCAACGACGACACCCTGGCCTGGGTGCTGGGGATGGAAGCGGATCGCATGGTCAACTCGCGCGTGGCCCGTTCCGACCTGGACAGCGAGATGACCGTAGTCCGCAACGAGCTGGAGGCCGGCGAGAACAACCCGGTCGGGGTGCTGATGCAGCGCCTGCGTTCCACCGCCTTCCTCTGGCACAACTACGGCCACTCCACCATCGGTGCGCGCTCGGACGTGGAAGGGCTGCGCATCGAACAGCTGCAGGACTTCTACCGCGAGTGGTACCGACCGGACAACGCGACCCTGGTGATCGCCGGGCGCATCGATCCGGCGCAGGCGCTGGGCAAGGTGCAGGCCGCGTTCGGCAGCGTGCCGAAGCCGAAGACGCCGCTGCCGCGCTTCCCGACCCTCGAACCGGCCCAGGACGGCGAGCGCGAGGTCACCGTGCGCCGCACCGGCGACCTCAACCTGGTCGCCGCGGCCTACCACGTGCCCGCGCGCACCCATGCCGACAACGCCGCGTTGACCGTGCTGGCCAACGTGCTCGGCTACACCCCGGGGGGCCGGCTGCACCGCGCCCTGGTCGAGCCGCGCATCGCCGCCGCCAGCGGCGCCAGCGCCGAGGGCCTGGCCGACGCGGGCCTGTTCACCGCGCTGGCGGTGCAACCGCGCAGCGGCGACGCGGCGAAGATGGAACAGGTGCTGCTGCAGCAGGTCGAGCAGCTGGCCGCCGAACCGGTCACCGCCGACGAAGTGGCGCAGGCGCAGCAGCGCATCGCCAATGCCTACGACCTGTACTTCACCGACGTCAACGCGGTCGGCATGGGCCTGTCCGAGTACGTCGCCGCCGGCGACTGGCGCCTGCTGCTCACCAGCCGCGACGCGGTCGCCAGGGTCACCGCCGACGACGTCAACCGGGTCGCCGCGCAGTACCTGCGCGCGAGCAACCGCACCCTCGGCCGCTTCGTGCCCACCGATGCGCCGGACCGGGTGGAAGTGCCGGCCGCGCCCACCGCGGCCAGCGTGGTCGCCGGCTACACCGGCCGCGCGGCGGTGGACGCGGGCGAGCACTTCGAGCCGACCCCGGCCAACATCGAGGCCCGCACGCAGCGCTTCACCCTCGGCGACGGCCTGAAGGTGGCACTGCTGCCCAAGCGCACCCGTGGCGGCACGGTCGTGGTCGATGCCGGTTTCCGCTTCGGCGACGCGACCTCGCTGACCGGCCGCGACGACGCCGCCGGCCTGACCGGGGCGATGCTGATGCGCGGCTCGCGCGAGCTGAGCCGCGTGCAGATCGACCAGAAGCTGGAGGCGCTGCAGGCCAAGGGCGGCGTCAGCGGCGGGCTGCAGGGCGCCAACCTGTCCCTGCTCACCCGTCGCGAGACGTTGCCCGAGGCGTTGGACCTGCTGGCCGGCCTGCTGCGCGGCCCGGCATTCCCGGACGAGGAGTTCGAGCAGCTGCGGTTGCAGGCGATCACCGGCCTGGAGGCGTCGCGCAAGGAGCCGGGGGCGATCGCCGGGCAGGCGCTGGCCCTGCACTTCGATCCCTGGCCGGTCGGCCACCCGCTGCACGTGGAGACGCTGGACGAAACGCTGGCGGGGCTGCGCGCGCTCCGGCGCGACGAGCTGGCCGCCTTCCACCGCGACTTCTACGGCACCGCGCAGGGCGAGATCGCGATCGTCGGCGACTTCGACGCCGGTGCCGTGCGCACGCAGCTGGAAAGCCTGTTCGCCGGCTGGAAGAGCCCGCGTCCCTACGCATCCATCGCCACCCGCTACACCGCCGTGGCCCCCATCCACGAACGCCTGCCGGCCCCGGACAAGCCCAACGCGGTGTTCATGGCCCGGCACAACGTCGCCCTGCGCGTCACCGACGCCGACTACCCGGCGCTGGTCGTGGCCAACCGCATCTTCGGCGGCGGCGCGCTGAAGTCGCGGCTGGGCGACCGCATCCGGCAGAAGGAAGGCCTCAGCTACGGCGTGGCCAGCGCGATCAATGCCGACGACAGCCTCGACGGCAAGGACGATGCGGGCAGCTTCTCGATCCAGGCCATCGCCGCGCCGCAGAACATCGACAAGGTCGAGGCCGCGGTGCGCGAGGAACTGGCGAAGCTGGTGGCCGGCGGCGTCAGCGCCGACGAACTGCGCGACGCGGTTTCCGGCCTGCTGACCGAACGCGAGCAGGCCCGCGCCGACGACGGCTCGGTGGCCGGCATGCTGCAGAACCAGCTGTTCTTCGGTCGCACCATGCAGTTCACCGCCGACCTGGATGCGAAGTACGCGGCGCTTACCCTGGAGCAGGTCAACGCCGCGATCCGCAAGCACCTGGATCCGGCGAAGCTGAGCGTGGTCGCCGCCGGCGATTTCGCCGCGGCGGCGAAGGCGGCCCCGGCCGCGGACGAAGCGGCCGGGCACTGACCCCTTGCATACGCCGGGCGGGCTCCCGCCCGGCGATTTGCCGCCCTTGTAGGAGCTCCCTTCAGGGGCGACCCGAGGCCCCTGCGAGGTGCCGCGTTCAACGCGACTTTTCCGGACAGGCCGCGTTGACCGCCGCCACGCCTGGACGCCCTCGGGTCGCCCCTGAAGGGAGCTCCTACAACGGCAACCGTCGGCAGGGGCGGTTGGCGGAGCCGCTCAGCGGCGGGGCAGCGCCGCCAGGATCGCCCAGAGGCCGCCCAGGCCGGCGATCCACGCCGACAGCGGCACGCCGAACAGGCGCGGCCCGCCGGCTTCCAGCGCATACAGCACCGCGGCCACCAGCAGCAGCCCGCTGCCCAGGATCGCGGCCACCGAACGCCGCTGCAGGGTCTGCAGCGTGCGCGCCAGTTCGGCCAGCTCCTGCGAGCGGATCGCCATCTCGTGGCGGCCTTCCACCTGCTGCTCCAGCCAGGCGTGCAGCAACCGCGGCATCTCCGGCGCGCGGGTGATCAGCTCCGGCGCGCGCTTGCCGAACTCGCGCAGCAGCCGGCGCGGGCTGTAGCGCTCGCGCAGGATCTTCTCCAGCACCGGATGCGCCACCGCCCAGATGTCCAGCCGCGGGTCGAGCAGGCGGCCCACGCCCTCGATGTTGAGCAGGGTCTTCTGCAGCAGGATCAGCTGCGGCTGCAGGGTGAGCTCGTAGCGCTGCGCGGTGCGGAACAGCTTGGCCAGCACCTCGGCCAGCGGCACCTCGCTCAGCGGCCGGGTGAAGTACGGCTCGCACACCGCGCGCGTGGCGGCCTCCAGCTCGTCGATGCGCAC
>CAZBDE010000111.1:0-8705 GCA_964490415.1 uncultured Pseudoxanthomonas sp.
TCGCCGCGGGGATCTTGCCCGAGGCGCCGGACAGGCGGCCGTCGGTGACCAGCGCGACCTTGCGGCCCTGGTTCTGCAGCATGCCCAGCAGCGGCGCCAGCGAGTGCAGTTCCGGCATGCCGTTGGCGCGTGGCCCCTGGTACGTCACCACCGCGACGAAGTCGTGCGGCAGCACGCCGGCGGCGTGCAGCTTGTTGAGCTTCTGCGGCGCGTCGACCACCACGGCCTGCGCCTCGATGCAGCGGTATTCCGGCTTGACCGCCGACAGCTTGATCAGGCCGCGGCCGATATTGCCGCGCAGCAGGCGCAGGCCGCCCTGGGCTTCGAACGGCACGGCGACCGTGCGCACCACCGATTCGTCGGCCGAGACCGCCGTCGCCGGTACCGAGGACAGCGCGCCGCCGTCCAGGCGCGGTTCGCGGGCGAAGGCGCGCATGCCTTCGGGCACCACGGTGACCAGGTCGTGCATCATCCCGGCATCGAGCAGTTCGCGGAACACGAACGGCACGCCGCCGGCGGCCTGGAAGCGGTTCACGTCGGCCTCGCCGTTGGGATACACGCGGGCCAGCAGCGGCACCACCTGCGAGATCTGGTCCATGTCGTCCCAGGTCAGGGCGATTCCGGCCGCGCGCGCCACCGCGATCCAGTGGATGGTGTGGTTGGTCGAACCGCCGGTGGCCATCAGTGCGGCGACCGCGTTGACGATGGCGCGCTCGTCGATCAGCCGGCCCAGCGGCCGGTAGTCGTCGCCCAGCGCGGTCATGCCCAGCACGCGGCGCACGGCCTGGTCATCGAGTGCGGCGCGCAGCGGCGTGCCGGGGTTGATGAAGGAGCTGCCCGGCAGTTGCACGCCCATCGCCTCGAGCAGCACCTGGTTGGAATTGGCGGTGCCGTAGAAGGTGCAGGTGCCCGGTGCGTGGTAGGACAGTGCCTCGACCTCGAGCAGTTCCTCGCGGGTCGCCTCGCCGGCGGCGTAGCGCTCGCGCACTTCGGCCTTCTTCTTGTTGGGGATCCCGGCCGGCATCGGCCCGGCCGGCACGAACAGCGCCGGCAGGTGGCCGAACGCCAGCGCGCCGATCAGCAGGCCCGGCACGATCTTGTCGCAGATGCCCAGGTACAGCGCCGCGTCGAAGGCGTCGTGGCTCAGGCCCACCGCGGTGGCCTGGGCGATCACGTCGCGCGAGAACAGCGACAGCTCCATGCCGCCGCGGCCCTGGGTGACGCCGTCGCACATCGCCGGCACGCCGCCGGCGACCTGCGCGGTGGCGCCCAGGCTGCGGGCGAGGGCGCGGATCCGCTCCGGGTAGTGCTCGTACGGCTGGTGCGCCGAGAGCATGTCGTTGTAGGCGGTGATGATGCCCAGGTTCGGCGTGGCCCCGGTGCGCAGGCGCGCCTTGTCGGTGTCGCCGCAGGCGGCGAACACGTGCGCCAGGTTGGCGCAGCTCAGCGGCTTGCGGTTGGGCCCGTTGCGCACGGCCTCCTCGATCCCCGCCAGGTAGGCGGCACGCGAGGCGGCGCTGCGCCTGCGGATGCGTGCGGTGACTTCTTCGATCTTCGGATGCAGGCTCATTGGCGTGGGGCTACGTGAGTCGGAGGGGGTTGCCCTGCAGGATCATCCAACGCCGGGCTTTTCGTTGAATCCCCGCACATGGATGTGCGGGCTCTTGCGAGGGAATCGCACCTATGCACACCAGTGCACGCGCAAAGGCTCGATGCCGATGTCCAGCGCGGTGCGGATCGGCAGCTCGCGCACGTCGTCGCCGTCGAGCGCGCGCGCGAGCACCTCGCGCTTGGCTGCCCCGCGCAGCAGCAGCAGGCGGTGGCGGGTGCGGGCCAGGCCGGCGGGGGTCAGGGTGATGCGCAGCGGCCAGTCGCCGGCGACCGGGCAGCCGCTGGCGTCGAGCGCGGCGTAGGGCAGTGCGCTGGCCAGGGCGCGGTCCAGGTCGGCCGAGCCGGGGAACAGCGAGGCGGTGTGGCCGTCGTTGCCCATGCCCAGCACGGCCACGCAGGCTTCCGGCGCGTGCTCGGCCTCCAGGTTGGCCGCGTGCACCGATTCGGCCAGGCTCAGGCCCTCGCGCACCAGCGGTTCGAAATGGCCGACCTCGGCGCGGTCGAGCAGGCTCTCGCGCACCAGCCGGGTGTTGCTGGCCCGGTCCAGCGGGGAAAGCCAGCGTTCGTCGACCAGGCCGACGGTGATCTTCCGCCAGTCCAGCGGCGCCACCGCCAGCTGCGCGTACACGGGCGCCGGCGTGGTGCCGCCGGAGACCAGCATGCGCGCCTGGCCGCGGATCGCCAGCTCGACGGCGAGGATCCGTTCCAGGTCCGCGGCGGCCGCGTGCACCCAGGACTCAGGGTCGCGGTGCTCGTGCCATTCCACCCGCGGGTTCGACTTCATGTGGCCTCCCGCCGCAGCAGGTCCACCGCGTAGGCGGCCGCGCCGAGCAGGCCTGCGCGCGGATTCATCACCGCCAGCGACGGCACCTTGGCCATGTTCGGCGAGAACCGGCCCTTGTACTCGAAGCGTTGGCGGAAGCCGGAATGGCGCAGCGAATCGAGCATCTTCGGCACCACCCCGCCAGTGAGGAACACCCCGTCCCAGGCGCCCAGGGTCAGCACCAGGTCGCCGGCGATGGCGCCGAACACGGCGCAGAACACGTCCACCGCGCGCATGCCCAGCGCGTCGCCCTGGGCGGCACGGGCGGTGATGTCCTTGGGTTCGAGCAGGCCTGGATCGACCCCGGCGATCTCGCACAGGGCGCGATGGATGTTGACCAGCCCGGGCCCGCAGATCAGCCGCTCGTTGGAGACGCGGCCGAACTGTGCCGAGAGGATCTCCAGGATCCGGATCTCCTCCGGCGTGCCCGGCGGGAAGCTGACGTGGCCGCCCTCGGTCTCCAGCGGATAGCAGCGGCCGTCGCGCACCACCAGACCGCCCACGCCCAGGCCGGTGCCCGGGCCGAGCACGGCGTAGGTGCGCGGCTCGCGCGGCGGCGCGGGGGTCCAGCCGGCGCCGCCGATCTGGACCACGTCCTCGTGGCGGTACAGGCTGATCGCCATCGCCTGCGCGGCGAAGTCGTTGAGCAGGTGCACGTCGTCGAAGCCGAGCATGTCGCGGGTGCGGCTGCGCGAGATCACCCACGGATGGTTGGTGATCCGCGCCTCGTCGCCGTCCACGCGCCCGGCCACCGCGAACACGCCGCGATGCGCCTGCGCGCCGGCCTGTTCCAGGTAGTGGCGCGCGGCATCGGCCAGCGACGGGAAGTCGGCCACGGCGAACTCGCACACGCTCTCGTCGAGCAGCGGCAGTTCGGCCTGCGGGTCGGCCAGGGCGAAGCGGGCGTTGGTCCCGCCGATGTCTGCGATCAGGATCGCGCCGGCCATGCTCAGGCTCCGCGCGACGGCCGGCCGACCGCGTCGAACTGCGCCGGCAGGTAGGGGTTGGCTTCGCGCGGGCCCCAGGTGCCGGCCGGGTAGTACTCCAGCGGCACGTCGCCCTGCTTCCAGCCGTCGACCACGCTGTCGATCCAGGCCCAGGCCGCTTCGACCTCGTCGTTGCGCACGAACAGCGCGTGGCTGCCGTGCAGCGCGTCCAGGAACAGGCGCTCGTAGGCGATGCGCCGGTTCTGTCCCGTTTCCGAGGACAGCTCCAGTTCCAGCGGCTGCAGTTCCAGCGTGCCCCATTCCGGACCGGCCAGGCTGCTCATCAGGCCCAGTTCGATGTCCTCCTGCGGCTGCAGGCGGAAGGTGAGGCGGTTGGGGGCGGCATGGGCGCCGTCGGGGCGCTCGAACAGCCAGTGGGTGACCGGCTTGAGCGTCACCGTGACCACGGTGGAGCGCTCGGCCATACGCTTGCCGGTGACCAGGTGGAACGGCACCCCGGCCCAGCGCCAGTTGTCGATGTGCGCGGTGACGCCGACGAAGGTTTCGACATCGCTGTCATCCGGCGGCGCGTAGGCCTGCACCGGGGCGCCATCGATCGTCCCCGCGATGTAGCGGCCGCGCACGCTGTGGCGCTCGGCCTCGGTGGCGGTGAACGGGCGCAGCGCGCGCAGGACCTTGACCTTCTCGTCGCGGATCCGGTCGGCGCCCAGCGAGGCCGGCGGCTCCATCGCGACCAGGCACAGCAGCTGCAGGATGTGGCTCTGGACCATGTCGCGCAGCGCGCCGGAACGGGCGTAGTAGGAGTTGCGCCCGTCCACGCCCTCGGTCTCGGAGACCAGGATGTTGACCGAATCGATGTAGTTGCGGTTCCACACCGCCTCGAGCAGGGTGTTGCCGAAGCGCAGGGCGATCAGGTTCTGCACCGCCGCCTTGCCCAGGTAATGGTCGATGCGGAAGATCCGGTCCTCGTCGATCAGCTTGCCGATCGTGCTGTTGATCTCGCGCGCCGAGTCCAGGTCCGCGCCGATGGGCTTCTCCAGCATCAGCCGGTTCGGCGCCCTGAACGCGCCGCCCAGGGCCAGGCCCTCGCAGGTGCTGATGTACAGGCCCGGCGGGATCGACAGGTAGCTGACGCAGGGGCGGTCGACCAGGTCGGCCACCGCTTCGGCCACCGAGGCCGGGGTGCGCATGTCCACCGAGCGGTAGTCGACCCGTGCCAGGAACGCCTCGACCTGCGCGGCGGTGGGCGTGTAGTGGCCCAGGCCGGCGAAGCGCTCGCGCAGGATCTGGCGGAACTTGTCGGTGTCGTGCGGCGACAGGGCCAGGGCGCGCACGCGGAAGTCCTCCGGCAGCAGGCCGTCGCCCTGCAGGCGCAGCAGCGAGGGGAACAGGTAGCGCTGCGCGAGGTCGCCTGTGGCGCCGAACAGCAGCAGGGTGTCATGCATCCGGTGGGCTTCCGTGGCGTTCGACATCGGTCCGTGTGTTCTCTGAAGGCTTGAAGCGTCCGGGGCGGACGCGCGGGGGCGGGTACGCGGCGATCGTACGGTCGCGTGCAAAGCATCGAAATATCGCTGTCCGGCGCGTATCTTGTCCAGTGGTCAGGACGGTCTCCGCGGAAACGGTTTCGACCATGCCCGGGCGCACGGTCGGTCCGGAGCCTGCCGGGTAAAGGGGACGGAGGGAATTAAGCACGCTTAATTCCCTCCGTCCCCTTTACCCGGGGTGCGTGACATGATTCCGGCCATCGAGGCCGTTGCCGGCGCCAGGCGCCCAGCGGCCGCATACGTATTCCTGCGGAGGGCGGATGGCGGGCTTGCAGCTGGACCGGGTGCGCAAGGTCTACGGCAACGGCCAGGTCGCCGTGCATGGCGCCACCTTCGACATCGCCGACGGCGAGCTGATGGTGCTGGTCGGCCCCTCCGGCTGCGGCAAGTCGACCCTGCTGCGCATGATCGCCGGCCTGGAGGAGATCACCTCCGGCACCCTGAGGATCGGCGAGCGCATCGTCAACGACGTGGCGCCGAAGGACCGCGACATCGCCATGGTCTTCCAGAGCTATGCGCTGTACCCGCACATGACCGTGGCCGAGAACCTGGCCTTCGGCCTGAAACTGCGCGGGATGCCGCGCGGGCAGGTGCAGCGGCGGGTCGCCGATGCGGCCGCGATGCTCGGCCTGGAGGGCATGCTGGGCAAGCGCCCGCGCGAGATGTCCGGCGGCCAGCGCCAGCGCGTGGCGCTGGGCCGGGCGCTGGTGCGCGAGCCGGCGGTGTTCCTGCTCGACGAGCCGCTGTCCAACCTGGACGCCAAGCTGCGCCACACCACCCGCACCGAGATCGCGCGGCTGCACCAGCGGCTGGGGGCGACGATGGTCTACGTCACCCACGACCAGGTCGAGGCGATGACCCTGGGCCAGCGGATCGTGGTGCTCGACGCGGGGAAGATCCAGCAGATCGACACGCCGATGGCGCTGTACGAGCGGCCGGCGAACCTGTTCGTGGCCGGGTTCCTGGGGTCGCCGGCGATGAACGTGCTGGAAGGGGAGCTGCAAGCGGCCGACGGCCTGCGCCTGGTGCTGGACGGGCACGGCCAGGTGCCACTGCCCGGGGCCGAGGTGCCGGCCTCGTGGCTGGGCCGGCGGGTGGCGCTGGGCGTGCGCCCGGAGCACCTGCTGCCGGCCGGCGAGGGCCTGCAGGCACGGGTGGAGGTGGTCGAGCCGGTGGGCAGCGAGGCATTCCTGCACCTGGATTCCGGCGGCCGCGCCCTGGTCTCGCGGCTGCCGCCGCAAGCGCTGCCGGCGCCGGGCACCGAGCTGCACCTGCGCGCCGACCCGGCCCACCTGCATTTCTTCGACCCGGCCGACGGCACGCGCCTGTAGGAAAAACTGGGTCAAAAACTGGGGTCAGAGTGCACTTTCGCTAGCGAAAGTGCACTCTGACCCCAGTTTTTGACCCAGTTTTTGCCCCGGCTTTGCCCGGTTTTGCCGCTCAGCGTGCGAAGCCTTCCACGAATGGCTCCACCACTGCCTCGCCACCGGCCACCTCCAGCGCCGCCTCCCCCCGTTCCAGCGGCAGCACCGCCAGCGCCAGGCGCGGCGAGTCTCCGGCCGTGCTGGCCACGCTGCCGATCGCACGTCCGGCTTGCGCCACCTCCGCGCCGGCCTCCACCCCGTCGGCCACGCGCAGCAGCAGCGGTTCGCGCTTGGCCTTGCCGAGGAAGTGGGTGCGGGCCACGATTTCCTGGCCTGGATAGCAGCCTTTCTTCACGCTGAAGGCGTGCAGCCGGTCCAGTGCCAGCTGCTGTGGCGTCCACTGCGCGCGCTGCGCGACCGGCAGTCGTGGCAGGCCCAGGCGCAGGTCGGCGACGGCCCAGGCGGACTGTCCGGCGGCATCGGCTCTGCCGGCCGTGGGCGACAGGCGCAACGTGCGGGGCAGGGCGGGCGCGCCGTAGTCCAGCTCCAGGGCGGTGGATTCATCGCCGGCGAGCTGGGCGCCCGCGGCTGCGGCAGGCCCGGCGAAGGCGCCGGACACGTGCAGGTCCGCACGCGCGGCGATCGCCAGCTTGCGCCGGAACACGAAGCGGCGCAGCGCATCGCCCAGTTCCGTGGCATCGAAGTCCGGCAGCAGCAGGCGCAGCGAGGCCTCACCGGTGCGCAGCAACGCGAATACCGCCTGCACGCGCCCCTTCGGCGTCAGCCACGCACTCCATTGCCAGCGTCCGGCGGACAGGGCGGCTACGTCGTTGGCGAACTGGGCCTGCGCGAACGCGACCGCATCCGGCCCGTCCAGCGCGAGCACGTCATGGTCTTCGAGTGCGAAAAAACCCGCTGGAATCAAGGGGGATACCAAAGGCTGATCCTCGGGCCGGTTGTCAGGTGCGTTCACCGGGGATTAAAATTTTGTGCATTGCAAGGAGTCCCATGATAGGTCAAAGCCCCGACGCCCCCGAACCTGCCGCCGCGCGGGATCGCGGTCGCGATGGTCGAGCGCAGCCGTCCGCCGGCGATGCCGGCGGGGCGCCGCCGCGCGAGATCGGCGGGCGCGAGGGTCCGGAGCCGACCCGCTACGGGGATTGGGAAAAGAACGGACGCTGCGTCGATTTCTGACGCCGCGCCTCCAGCCACGCGGCCCCCGCGGGCCGCACAGCCGAGACAATCCAGCGAATGAGCAGTCGCCAACGCCCACTGTCACCTCACCTGCAGGTGTACCGCTGGCAGATCCAGATGATGACCTCGATCCTGCACCGCGCCACGGGCATCGTCCTGGCGGCCGGCGCACTGGTCATCGCCGCGGGCCTGCTGTCCCTGATGCTCGGCCCCGGCGCCTGGGCCTGCTTCACCGGCGTGGCCGGCGCCTGGTACGGCCAGGTGTTCCTGTTCGGCTGGAGCTGGGCCTTCGCCTACCACCTGTGCAACGGCATCCGCCACGTGGTGCAGGACTTCGCCATCGGCTACAGCATCCCGGCCTTCATCCGCAGCAGCTGGCTGTCGGTGGCCGGCAGCCTGGTCGTCACCGCCCTGATCTGGGCCTGCGCGCTGAACGGGGGTGCCGCATGAGCACTGGCAACAAGTACCGCACGCCGCTGAAGAACGTGCGCGGCTGGGGCTCGGCCAAGACCGGCACCGAGCACTTCATCCACCAGCGCCTCACCGCCACCGCGCTGGTCCTCCTCGGCCTGTGGTTCGTCTGGTTCGTGATCGGCCTGATCGGCAGCGACTACCTGACCGCCACCGACGCGGTGTCCAGGCCGTGGAACGCGATCCTGCTGGTCGGCTTCCTCGCCGCCATGTTCTGGCACGCCCAGCTCGGCCTGCAGGTCGTGCTGGAGGACTACATCCACCATTCGCTGCTCGCGCTGGTCCTGCAGACCGGCGTGAAGTTCATCGCGGTGCTCGGCGCGATCGTCAGCATCTTCGCCGTGGCCCGCATCGCGCTGGCCGGCTGAGCCGCCGCGCAAAGGAACCGATACCCGCATGTCCGCCTACAAGATCACCGAACACAAGTACGACATGGTCGTCGTCGGCGCCGGCGGCGCCGGCCTGCGCGCCACCTTCGGCCTGGCCCAGAAGGGCCTGCAGACGGTGTGCCTGACCAAGGTCTTCCCGACCCGCTCGCACACGGTCGCCGCGCAGGGCGGCATCTCCGCCGCGCTGGGCAACATGGGCGAGGACGACTGGCGCTACCACTTCTTCGACACCATCAAGGGCTCGGACTGGCTGGGCGACCAGGACGCGATCGAGTACATGTGCCGCGACGGCATCGGCGCGATCATCGAGCTCGAGCATTATGGCGTCCCGTTCAGCCGCACGCCCGAAGGCAAGATTTACC